>CABPXT010000044.1:0-12918 GCA_902461405.1 uncultured Collinsella sp. | reverse complement strand
GCACTTAATGTGCTCTTCGTGCGAGCCCAGGACCTGACCGAGCGAAAACCTTGCGCCTGGCCTTTGGCGGCGCGGCCGGATGGTGGAATTGTGTGCAGCCCGGTTTTCCGTTGACCGACGCCGGGGTCCCCGCCATAATACTTTCGGTTCACGCACGAATCCGCTGCCAGAGACAGCCGGTACAAACGGGCATCGCCCGCGAGCTTAATGGGATATCCCGCCAGCCGAGGTGGTCGAGTAGATATGTCTTCTCGCCCCCGTCGCTCATGCAGCGCGGGGGCTTTCTTTTTGGACATGCCCCCGTCACGTCCTTGTGGCGGACCGTGCCCGGAAAGAATTCGAGGAGGTGTAATTTATGCCCCAGCAGTACAAAATCGACAAGGTTGCAGAGATCGAGTCCCGTATCGCCGAGAACGCCGGTCTGTTTGTCGTCAACTACAACGGTCTGACGGTTAAGCAGGCTCAGGAGCTGCGTCATCAGCTTCGCGAGTGCGGCGCCGAGATGAAGGTCTACAAGAACAACCTGGTCAAGATCGCTCTCAAGAACCAGGAGCAGCCCGAGCTCGACGAGATCCTCGCCGGCCCCGTCGCTTATGTGTTCTACGAGTCCGAGCCGGTCGAGGCCGCTAAGGCCCTTAAGGACTTCTCTGCTAAGTCCAAGGGCGTCCTTGAGATCAAGGGCGGTATCTCCGACGGCAAGGCCGTTTCCGCTGATGATGTTAAGGCTATCGCCGAGCTGCCCACCAAGGATCAGCTTCTCGGCCAGATCGCCGGTCTCATCTCCGGTTTCGCTCGCGACATCGCTGTCTGCGTCAACGGCGTTTCCTCTGGTCTCGCTCGTTCGATCCAGCAGGTCTCCGAGCAGAAGGCAGCCTAGTCGCTGTTTTCACCCGCGGCGGCAACGCCGCACCCCTGGCGCATTCGCGCCGTGTTTTAACTGATCTCCGTGCACAGACACGGAAACCGAAAGGACTTAGAAATGGCTAAGCTTACCACCGATGAGATCATCGATGCTCTTAAGGAAATGACCCTTCTCGAGGCTTCCGAGCTCGTTAAGGCTATCGAGGATACCTTCGGCGTTTCCGCCGCTGCTCCTGCCGCTGTTGTCGCCGCTCCCGCTGCTGGCGCTGCTGAGGCCGAGGAGAAGACCGAGTTTGACGTCGTGCTCGAGGGCTTCGGCGACAACAAGATCCAGGTCATCAAGGCCGTCCGTGAGCTCACCAACCTTGGCCTGAAGGAGGCCAAGGAGGTCGTCGAGGGCGCTCCCAAGGCTGTTCTCGAGGGTGCCAAGAAGGAGGACGCCGAGGCTGCCAAGGAGAAGCTCGAGGCTGCTGGCGCTGCTGTCACCCTCAAGTAATCAGGCTTTCTCGCCAGATTTCTTTGCAGACGGGGTTCGCATTGCGAGCCCCGTCTTTTTTGTTTTTCGGTTCCTCGACATCGGTTGCTCAAACTGCCATGTTCTGTGATTTGCGTCGTATCGCGTGCCCTGCCGTTGGGCAATAAAATTGCACCATTCGAGCAATAATTTGCGTTGACCTGCTGAAGAATTGTCTCTGCCTTGTAGCGACATATAGTTCCAGCGGTAAGATGCTTGGGTATCGCAATTTGGTCTGCGGCTGTGCGCCGCACGCACGGGGCGCTTTTGCGCCTGCGAAAGGATCTTTGAATAACATGAAGGCAATCATCCCCGCCGCCGGTCTTGGCACGCGTTTTCTGCCTGGCACCAAGTGCACGCCCAAAGAGATGCTGCCGGTGCTCGACAAGCCGGTCATCCAGTATGTCGTCGAGGAGGCACTCGACCCCGAGGAGGTCGACGATGCCATCATCGTTACTTCTCCCGGTAAGCCCGAGCTACTGAACTACTTCCAGCCCGACCGTTCGCTCGAGAACCTGTTGCGCGAGCGCGGTAAGAACGCCTATGCCGATGCCGTCGCCCACGCTGGCGGTATGCCGGTCGACTTCCGTTATCAGTACGAGCCCAAGGGCCTTGGCCATGCTATTCGCTCTGCTGCCGACGCCGTGGCAGGGGAGAACTTCCTGGTTCTTCTGGGCGACTACGTTGTGCCTAACCGCGATATCTGCGACAAGATGCTTGCCGTTTCCAAGGAGCACGGTGGCGCTTCGGTTATCGCCGTCGCTGCTTGCTCGCCCGAGGAAGTCAGCCGCTACGGCGTTATCGCCGGCGAGCGCGTCGGTTCGCTCGAGGGCGCCGAGGGCGTTGCCGATGTCGAGCCGGGCGCTGTCTGGCGCATCGGCGGTCTGGTCGAGAAGCCCGCTCCCGAGGCGGCTCCGTCCAACCTGTACATCGTCGGTCGCTACCTGCTGAGCCCGCTGGTCATGGACTTGCTGGCAGATCAGCAGGCCGGCAAGGGCGGCGAGATCCAGCTCACCGACGCCATGGCCCGTTCGCTCGACCGCGAAGCCATGTACGCAGTCGTCATCGACCCGCTGTCGGGCTACGACACCGGCACTCCCTCTGGCTGGATGGCCACCAACGCCCTCATGGCTGCAAGCGACCCCCGCTTTGCCGATGCCTTCTGGGACGCCATCGACGAGCGCGGCGGATTGATGCGTAAGTAAGCCTTCGGGCATCGACATTTACGGGCGCGGACTTCGGTTCGCGCCCGTTTTTTATAAGAGCTGCGATTGCTGGCTCCCTGTTCACAGAAAATATATGAACAGATGTTCGATACACATACATCTACCTGCGTGTTTTCCGTCGAAAAACTTTGCTACTCCAAAAACTCAATCGCGTCAAGGCTTTTCTTGCCCAACGGTCGGTACCTGATAAACTATTAGGTTGCGATAACTGGCGAAGCTATGCCTCGCCAACCCACCGAGCATTTCCGTGAAGGAGGAAAAACCTGGTGACCTACGCATACACTGCCACTGAGCGCAAGCGCGTCAGCTTCGGGAAAATCCCGGAGGCCATGGAGCTCCCCAACCTTATCTCTGTTCAAAGGGAATCCTTTGAGCGTTTTAAGGATGAGGGCCTTCGTGAGGCGTTCAAGGAATCCAGCCCCATCCAGAGTCAGAACCATGTTCTCGAGGTTACCTTCGGCGAGCATCAGTTCGGCGACCCCGCGCACACCGTCGAGGAGTGCCGCGAGAAGGATATGACCTATCAGGCTCCGCTTCTGACCGACGTCCGTCTCACCAACAAGGAGACCGGCGAGATCAAGGAGCAGCTCGTCTTCATGGGCGACTTCCCCATGATGACCGATCAGGGCACCTTCATCATCAACGGTACCGAGCGTATCGTCGTCTCGCAGCTCGTCCGCTCCCCGGGTGTGTACTACAGCTCCGAGATGGATTCGGGCAAGCAGATCTACAAGGCCCAGATCATCCCGTCCCGCGGTGCCTGGCTTGAGTTTGAGGTCGACAAGCGCGACCAGCTCATGGTCTCCATCGACCGTAAGCGCAAGCAGAGCGCCACGATGTTCCTGCGCGCCCTTGGCATCGCCGTCACCAACGACGACATCATCGAGCTGCTCGGCAACTCCGATGTGATCAAGCGCACCCTGGAGCGCGACACCGCCCTCACCCGCGAGGACGCCCTCATCGAGATCTACCGTCGCCTGCGCCCGGGCGAGCCTCCCACCGTGGACGCTTCCCGCAGCCTGCTCGAGGGCCTGCTCTTTAACCCGCAGCGCTACGATCTGGCCCGCGTCGGTCGTTACAAGGTCAACAAGAAGCTCAACCTCACCACCGAGGAAGAGGTCACGGTGCTCACCGACGAGGATATCGTCGCGACGCTGCGCTACCTGCTGTCCCTCGCTGCCGGCGAGCAGGGCTTCAAGGTCGACGACATCGACCACTTTGGCAACCGCCGTATCCGCACCGTTGGCGAGCTCGTCGCCAACCAGTTCCGTATCGGCATGAGCCGTATGGAGCGCGTCGTCCGTGAGCGCATGAGCTCCCAGGACATCGACGAGATCACCCCGCAGTCGCTCATCAACATCCGTCCGATCGTGGCCTCCATCAAGGAGTTCTTCGGTTCCTCGCAGCTCTCGCAGTTCATGGACCAGGCGAACCCCCTGACCGGTCTGACCCACAAGCGTCGTCTGTCCGCACTCGGCCCTGGCGGTCTTGCCGGCCACAAGTCGGGCTCCAGCCGCCGCACCAACGTGCCGACGGCCGTCCGCGACGTTCACAACTCGCACTACAGCCGCATGTGCCCGATCGAGACCCCCGAAGGCCCCAACATCGGCCTGATCGGCTCGCTCGCACTCTACGCCCGCGTCAACGAGTACGGCTTCATCGAGGCCCCGTTCCGTCGCGTCGAGAACGGCGTTGCCACCGACCAGATCGACTGGATGACCGCTGACGAGGAAGAGAAGCACGTCATCGCGCCGGCCAACACGCCGCTCGATCCCAAGACCAACGAGTTCATCACGACCGATGCCGAGGGCAAGCTTGTCCGCCCGCACACCGTGATCGCCCGTACCCGCGACTTCGACGGCTCCTTCGGCGCTCCCGCCGACGTGCCCGTCGAGGACGTCGACTACATGGACGTCTCGCCGCGTCAGATGCTCTCCGTCGCAGCCACGCTGATTCCGTTCCTTGAGCACGACGACGCCAAGCGTACGCTGATGGGCGCTAACATGCAGCGTCAGGCCGTGCCGCTGGTTCACCCCGCCGCTCCCTATGTCGGTACCGGCATGGAGCGTCGCGCCGCTCTGGACTCCGGCGAGGTCACCCTGGCCAAGAACGCCGGCGAGGTCATCTTTGCCGACGCCGCCAAGATTATCGTCAAGCATGCCGGTGGCATGGACGAGTATCATCTGGCCAAGTACCAGCGCTCCAACCAGTCCACCTGCATCAACCACCGTCCGCTCGTGCGCGTCGGTGACACCGTTGAGCAGGGCGAGCCCCTGGCTGACGGTCCTTCGACCGATCATGGCGAGCTCGCACTGGGTCAGAACCTCACTGTGGCCTACATGCCGTGGGAAGGCTTTAACTACGAGGACGGTATCGTCGTGTCCGAGCGCCTGGTGGCCGAGGACCTGCTGACGACCATCAACATCACCCGTCACGAGATCGACGCCCGCGACACCAAGCTCGGCCCCGAGGAGATCACCCGCGAGATCCCGAACCTCTCCGAGGACATGCTTGCCAACCTCGACGAGGACGGCATCATCCGCATCGGCGCCGAGGTCGGCCCTGGCGACATCCTGGTCGGCAAGGTCACGCCTAAGGGCGAGAGCGCTCTGACCGCCGAGGAGCGCCTGCTGCGCGCCATCTTCGGTGCCAAGGCCCACGACGTCCGCGATACCTCCCTTAAGATGCCTCACGGCGCTTACGGCCGCGTCATCGATGTCGTCCGCTTTAGCCGCGAGAACGGCGACGACCTGGCCCCCGGCGTCAACGAGCAGGTGCGCGTCTACGTCGCCCAGCGTCGTAAGATCCAGCAGGGTGATAAGATCGCCGGCCGCCACGGCAACAAGGGTGTTATCTGTAACGTTCTGCCGGTCGAGGACATGCCCTACATGGCTGACGGTACCCCGATCGACGTTATCCTCAACCCGCTGGGCGTTCCTTCGCGTATGAACGTCGGCCAGCTGCTCGAGTGCCACCTTGGCTGGGCTGCTGCCTGCGGTTGGGATACCGAGCAGGCCGACTCCGACAAGTATGTCCCCGGTCCGTTCTTCACCGCCACGCCCGTCTTCGACGGCGCCAAGGAGGACGAGATCGCCGAGGTCATCCGTCGTGCCAACAAGAACATGCTCAACAAGGCCACCGCTGCCTTTGGCGATCACATGCGTCCCGAGTTCGTCACCCAGCTTGACGAGCGCGGCAAGACCCGTCTGTTCGACGGCCGCACCGGCGAGGAGTTCCGCGAGCCCATTACCGTGGGTACGTCCTACATCCTCAAGCTCGGCCACATGGTCGACGACAAGATCCACGCCCGTTCGACCGGCCCTTACAGCCTGGTTACCCAGCAGCCTCTGGGCGGCAAGGCTCAGTTCGGCGGCCAGCGCTTCGGCGAGATGGAAGTTTGGGCACTGTACGCTTACGGTGCTTCCAACGTCCTGCAGGAGATCCTGACCGTCAAGTCCGACGATACCGTGGGCCGCGTCAAGACCTACGAGTCCATCGTCAAGGGCGAGAACGTTCCTGTCCCGGGTATCCCCGAGTCCTTCAAGGTTCTCGTCAAGGAGATCCGCTCCCTCGCGCTGGACATCGAGCCCATGCACGATGCCGACGAGGACGCCTCCGCCCCTGTGACCGCCGAGGAGACCTCTGCTCTCGACGACCTGGCTGCGCTCGCCGGCGTTGACACCGACGTCGAGGCCGAGGATGCCGAGACCGCCGAGGCACCCGAGGCTGTCGCCGCCACGACCACTGATAAGGAGTAGTTGACTGTGGCAGATTTCGAAGCTACTGATTTTGACTCGGTAAAGATCTCCCTTGCCTCCGCCGACCAGATCCGTTCCTGGTCGCACGGTGAGGTCAAGAAGCCGGAGACCATCAATTACCGTACCCTCAAGCCCGAGAAGGACGGCCTGTTCTGCGAGAAGATCTTCGGTCCCGCCAAGGACTGGGAGTGCTCCTGCGGCAAGTACAAGGGCATCCGCTTTAAGGGCATCGTCTGCGAGCGCTGCGGCGTCGAGGTCACCTCGGCCAAGGTGCGTCGCGACCGCATGGGCCACATCGAGCTCGCCGCTCCCGTGTCCCACATCTGGTACTTCAAGAGCCCCACGAGCTTCCCGATGAGCCGTATGCTCGACATCAAGTCCAAGGACCTCGAGAAGGTTCTGTACTTTGCCAGCTACATCATCACCGAGGTTGACTATGAGGCCCGCGAGGCCGACGCCGACGACCTGCGCGAGGAGCTCGCCGCCGATCTGGAAGAGATCGATGCCGAGTGCGCCCGCCAGATCGAGTCCCTCAAGGAGCAGGGCGACCCCGAGAACTTTGACGAGTTCTCCGACGAGGAGCCGCTGACCCCCGAGGAGATCGCCTCCGGCATCGTCGACATCGAGGAAGAGTGCAAGGATGAGAAGCAGCTCCGCACGGATGCCTTCAACGCCTTCATGAAGCTCACCGAGCGCGACCTCATCTCCGATGAGCCGCTGTTCCGCGAGATGACCCGTTACTACTCCATGTACTTCAAGGGTGGCATGGGTGCTGAGGCCGTCCGCGACCTGCTCGCTGCCATCGACCTCCCTTCCGAGGCCGAGAAGCTCAAGGCCATCATCGCCGACGAGGATTCCCAGAAGCAGAAGCGCGAGAAGGCAGTTAAGCGCCTCGAGGTCGTTGACGCCTTCCTGAAGGGCGGCAACAGCCCCGCGAACATGATCCTGGACGTCATCCCGGTCATTCCGCCCGATCTGCGCCCGATGGTCCAGCTCGACGGCGGCCGTTTCGCCGCGTCCGACCTCAACGACCTGTACCGTCGCGTGATCAACCGTAACAACCGACTCAAGCGCCTGCTCGACCTGGACGCCCCTGCGATCATCGTGAACAACGAGAAGCGCATGCTCCAGGAGTCCGTGGACGCCCTGTTCGACAACGGCCGTCGTGGTCGCCCGGTCTCTGGCCGTGGCGGTCGTCCGCTCAAGTCGCTCGCCGAGGCCCTCAAGGGCAAGCAGGGTCGTTTCCGTCAGAACCTGCTGGGTAAGCGTGTCGACTACTCCGGCCGTTCGGTAATCGTTACCGACCCCAAGCTGCTGCTGCACCAGTGCGGTCTGCCCAAGACCATGGCGCTGGAGCTCTTCAAGCCCTTCGTCATGAAGCGCCTGGTCGAGCTCGGCAAGGTCGAAAACATCAAGGGCGCCAAGCGCGCTATCGACCGCGGTGCCACCTTTGTGTGGGACATCCTCGAAGAGGTCATCGACGGCCGCGTCGTGCTGCTCAACCGTGCACCGACCCTGCACCGTTTGTCCATCCAGGCCTTTGAGCCGGTGCTGGTCGAGGGCAAGGCAATCCACCTGCACCCGCTGGTCTGCTCGCCCTTCAACGCCGACTTCGACGGCGACCAGATGTCTGTCCACGTGCCGCTGTCCAGCCAGGCTCAGGCCGAGGCCCGCGTGCTCATGCTCTCTGCGAACAACCTGCGCTCGCCGGCATCCGGCAAGCCGGTCAACATCCCCTCGCAGGACATGATCATCGGTGTGTACTACCTCACCCAGGTCCGCGACGGTCTGCCGGGCGAGAACCACGTGTTCTCGAGCTTCGACGACGCGCTGCACGCCTATGACTGCCGCTCCGAGGTCGACATGCAGGCCAAGATTCAGGTCCGCGTGTCCGCCGAGAACGCCAACGTCATCAACGAGGACGGCACCCGTATCTTCCGCGTCAAGAATGGCAAGAACGAGTTTGTCGACTACGACGTCACCGGTAACAAGACCGCACGCTTCGAGACCTCTATCGGTCGCATCATCTTCAACCGCCAGTGCCTGCCCGAAGACTACGAGTTCATGAACTACAAGATGGTCAAGGGCGACGTGGCCAAGCTGGTTGCCGACTGCTGCGATCGTTACCCCGAGGCCAAGGTCGGTCCGATCCTCGACGCCATCAAGTACTCTGGCTTCCACTATGCTACCCGCGCCGGCCTCACCATCTCGGTGTGGGACGCTCTCATCCCTGCCGAGAAGCAGGAGCTGCTCGACCGCGCCCAGGCTAACGTCGACCAGATCAACGAGTACTTCGAGGAGGGCTTCATCAACGAGACGGAGCGCCACATCGAAGTCGTTAACGAGTGGACCGCTTGTACCGACAAGGTCGCAGCGCTCATGCTCGACTTGTTCGACGAGGAGAACCCGCTCTACATGATGGCCGACTCCGGCGCCCGTGGTTCTAAGACCCAGCTGCGTCAGCTCGGCGGCATGCGTGGCCTGATGGCAGACATGTCCGGCGAGACGATCGACCTTCCCATTAAGGCGAACTTCCGCGAGGGCCTGCTGCCGCTCGAGTACTTCATTTCGACCTACGGCGCCCGTAAGGGCCTGGTCGATACCGCATCCCACACCTCGGACTCTGGTTACCTGACCCGTCGTCTGGTCGACGTGGCCCAGGACGTCATCGTCCGCGAGGAGGACTGCGGTACGCACGAGGGCGTCACCTACAACCTCATCATCCCCGGCACCACCGACCTCAACACCGACCTCGTCGGCCGTTGCTTCATTGAGGACGTCGTGGCTCCCGATGGCACCGTGCTCTTTGAGCAGGACGGCTACATCGAGAAGGTCGCTGACATCCAGAAGATGGTCGATGCCGGCCTTAAGAAGGTCAAGCTTCGCGCGCTGCTCACCTGCCGCTCCAAGTACGGCGTGTGCCAGAAGTGCTACGGCTGGGATCTTTCCACCCGTCGTCCGGTCGCCATCGGTACCGCGGTCGGCATTATTGCCGCCCAGTCCATCGGCGAGCCCGGTACGCAGCTTACGATGCGTACCATTCACTCCGGCGGCGTCGCTGGCGTCGACGATATTACGCAGGGTCTGCCTACGGTCAGCCGTATGTTCGATATCGTCGGCAACGTCAACGAGAAGATCCTGGGTCGCGAGGCCGAGCTGGCTCCGTACTCTGGTCACCTCTCGATTAAGCCCGAGAAGTCCGAGTACGTGCTGACGCTCACCGACTCCGAGGATCACACCCGTGTCCTCGACGAGCGTCGCGTCCCCGCTTCGGTGCGCTTCATGCCCGAGATCGAGGACGGCTGCGAGGTTCGCGCTGGCGACCAGATCACCAAGGGCTTCGTCAACTTCCGCAACCTGCGCAAGCTGACCGACATCGAGTCGACGATGCACACCTTCGTCGAGAGCGTCAAGGACGTCTACACCAGCCAGGGCGTCGACCTGAACGACAAGCACATCGAGGTGCTCGCACGCCAGATGCTGCGTCGCGTTCAGATCACCAACCCCGGCGACTCCAAGTACCTGCTTGGTCAGTACGTCGACCGCTACGAGTTTGCCGACGAGGTCGAGCGCGTTGCCCGTCTGGGCGGTCAGGCTCCTGTGGCCGAGCCCGTCATCCTGGGTACGCTCAAGGTCGCGTCCAACATCGACTCCTGGCTGTCGAGCGCTTCGTTCATTCGTACCGCTGGCGTCCTTACCGAGGCTGCCATCGAGGGCAAGGTCGACCACCTGCTCGACCTTAAGTCCAACGTCATCGTCGGTAAGAAGATCCCGGCTGGTACCGGCCTCAAGCCGTACGCCAACGCCAAGCTGACGTATCGCACGGCCGACGGCTACGTGGACATCGACGGCCCGGCTTCGCCCAACGCCAAGTCGCTGCCCGAGTGGGCTCCTGTGGAGCTCAAGGACCTGGACGAGCAGCTCCCGCAGCAGCTCGACTGGGCCGGCTACGACGAGTTCGGTGGTGCTGACGGTTCGTTCACCCGCAACGGCCACACCATCTCCGCCGAGAAGGCTCGTCTGTACCTGTTCGACGATCTGGGCGTGTCGCAGCGTTGGACCAACAAGTTCAGCGAGGTCGGCATCGAGACGGTCGGCGACCTGGTCGGCAAGTCCGAGGAGGATCTGCTGCGCATCGATGGTATCGGTGCTAAGGCGATCGAGGAGCTCCGTGACGGCCTGGAGGCCCACGACCTGCTCTACATCCTCGAGAACAACGACGACGTTGCCGACGAGGAAGACCTCTCGCAGCTGCTGCAGATGGTCTTTAGCCCCGACGGTCCGGACGATATCCTGCTGGGTACCTCCGCTCCGACGCATCACGCCGACGCCGACGAGGAGCTCCTAGGCGCCCCGATCGACGACAAGAAGGCTCCCGCCAACGGCGCGATCAACGAGGACATGGCGTCCCTCGACGAGCTGCTCAACCAGCTCGTGGACACCGACGACGCCGAAGAGGCCAAGGACAACGACGAGGAGTAATTAGTTCCGCCGTTCTAACGAACGGCGGCGACCTCCGTCGCTGCGCGGCCCCCAGAGCTACAATCTGTCATTCAAAAGGCAGGGCATGACCAAAAGGTCAATGCCCTGCCTTTTTCATGCCACCTTGTACGCTCTGGGGGCCGCTCGCTTGCGTATGCTCAACCTGTTGCGTTCCGTTGATCCCTTGCCAAAAAGGGACAGGTTTATTTTGGTCGGTTTTTCATGCTTGAATTTGAAACATTTCGCCCGACAAGAGCGTATCTATGGTGAGGGCCTCATCAAGAATCATTACCGTCACCGGGAGGTGATTATGGAAGAACAAGCTTTTAGACAGGCGGTCGAAGACCACCGGGATGTCGTGTTTCGGATCGCATTGACGTATCTGCGTGATCGCGCTGACGCCGACGATGTCGCTCAAGACGTCTTTCTTAAGTTGCTCAAAAGCGACGCGCAATTTGAAAACTGGGAGCATCTTCGTCGATGGCTTATCCGGGTCACGATCAATGAATGTAAATCTCTCTTTCGAAAGCCGTGGAGGCGCGTGGAGGATATTGAGAATCTGGCCGATTCGCTTTCGACGGCGCAGGAGGAGACCAAGGCGGTCCTGTCAGACGTTATGCGACTTCCGGAGCGATTCCGTATTCCTATCGTGCTCTATTACTATCTGGGCTTCTCGACTTCAGAAATTGCCGAGTTACTGCATGTGCCAGCCGCGACCGTTCGAACGCGTTTAGCTCGCGGCAGATCGAAGCTCAAGTTCATCCTAGAGGAGGGCGACCGTGAAATCCAACCAGATCAAGCAGGCCTTCGAGTCCGTCCAAGCCGATAGCGATCTTGCTGACCGTGTTCTTTATGCCGCTGCTGGCGAGCCGCTTCGCCGAAAGGGTCACGCGAAGCCTCTGTATGTTGCCGTAATCGGATGTCTTGCCGGAGTGCTGGCGACCGGAGGGGTCGCCTACGCTGTTGTCAATTCCAGTTATTTTGCCTCTGCCTGGGGAAACCATGGCAACGGAGAGTCCGTTACCTGGACAAATGGCGGCTCGTCGGGGACGAAATATACCTACACCAGAGAGTTTGGTGATGGTATCGCGCCCCAAAGCCTGGAGGGTTCAGTACAGAAGGTCAATCTGTCCGTCGAGGGCAACGGCTATACACTCGACATTCATGATATGGCTATCGATAAAAGCGGTTGCGGTGCTGTGACGTTTACATTGTCCAATCCGAATGGCGTTAACTACTACAAGCCGGCGGCAGAGCTTGGCGAACTTGTTCTCTATGGTGAAGAAGAAGGGGGCGTCAGTACACCCAGCATGAACTTCGGCGAGGAATGGGCTGATACACGCTGCACCATTGATAAAGACACATCAAGCGACACGGTCATTAACGGCACGATGTACTTTGCATCTTGGAATCGCGATCGAGATTTACGACATGCGGTCACCTGGAATATCAGTTGGACAGAGGGCAAAGGTGAGGATGCGAAGGTGATCGAGGTATCGACGCCAGAGTTTAACGTCGGAGCGCACGTCGATACAAAGGAGCTCCGCTCCGACGACTCGCCTCTCGAGATCAGCCCGTTTTCCATCCAGACGCACATCGATGATCTGGGCTATGAAGCAGTTGATCATAAACTGACCGTCAGCTACAAGGATGGATCGGAGCAGATTATCGAAGATGACGACGCAGGGGCGTACAATTTCTATGTTTCGATGGCGCGCAATAGCGGAGAGAACATCTGGGTTCCGACAAGGCTCATCAATGTCGATCAGGTTGTATCGGTAACCCTTGAGGGAACGAGGTGCACATCAACAGGAGAGACCGAAACAGAAGTACCCTTTACCATCGTCTACTCGTAAGGCTTGAGGCCGCTTCCCACCAGGGGAAGCGGCCCATTTTGCGCTAAAGCGACGTTTCCGCAGATAAAACCGACCAAAATAAACCTGTCCCTTTTTGGCAGGGAACGTTGCCCCAACGAGCACGTCGGATTCCCGGCCCGGGCGGCCCGCTGTTTAAGTTTGTCGCGAGTTCCGCACGCAAAGGAAAGCACTTAATGTGCTTTCCGTCTTGCGCAGGACTG
>CABPXT010000043.1:0-12976 GCA_902461405.1 uncultured Collinsella sp. | reverse complement strand
GAGCTGCCGTTTGAGCTGACGGCGAGTGTCGCGGGCGTTATGCTCGTGCGCTCGGCACGACCCGATTCCAAGACGAGCAAGTGGCTCGCCGTGCTGGGCATCCTCGTCAACGTTGGCCTGACCGGCTACGAGATCGTTTCGTCCCTGCGCGTCGGCGGCAAGCTCATCGCGGTTCAGTTGGTGCTGACGTTTGTGCTGGTCATCGCTGCCAACCTTATCGTCTATCGCCTCACGCGCGACACCGACCCCGACGAGCTTACGCGCTGGGCGTTGATGGTACTGGCCGTGTGGACCGCTCAGGCCATCATCCTCAACGTCATTGTTAAGCCGTTGTGGTCGCGCCCGCGCATGCGCGTGATCGAGGTCACGCCGGGGCTCAATTTTCAGCCGTGGTGGGTGATCGGCAATCCCGACAAGTGGAGTTTTATTGCGGCCGGCGTAATCAAGGATGGCTTTAAGTCGTTCGCGAGCGGGCACACGGCGCACGCGGCGATCGGCCTTATGCTCGCCGGGCTTCCCGCGGCGGCCTTTACGGAAAAGCCTTCGCGTCGTCGCGTGGTCTTTTGGGCGGCGTCGCTCGTCGCGGCGCTCGTCGCCTTTGGCCGTATCGTGATCGGGGCGCACTTTTTGAGTGACGTGAGCTGCGGCTTTGCCCTGGTACTGGCACTTGAGTGCCTTACCGCGCGCATTGCCTATCCCAACGGCGTACAATAGCTCCGTTTGAATCATCTGGCCGATACCCGGTAAGAGAGGATTGCCATGCTCGCGTTTAACAACGACTATTCCCACGGCGCACATCCGGCAGTGCTGCAGGCGCTCGTCGATACCAACATGGAGCCGCAGCCTGGCTACGGTACCGATGCGCATACCGAGCGTGCCAAGCAACTTGTCCGCGAGGCCTGCCAGGCCCCCGATGCCGACGTGTTTTTTCTGGTGGGCGGCACGCAGGCCAACGCGACGGTGATCGACATGCTGCTCGCGCCGTACGAGGGCGTCGTTGCTGCTGAGACTGGCCACGTCGCTTGCCACGAGGCGGGCGCCATCGAGTTTGGCGGCCACAAGGTGCTCACCATCCCCGGCTACGAGGGCAAGATGCACGCCGAGGACCTCGAGAACTATATCCAGGTGTTCTACGAAAACGAGAGCTACGAGCACACGGTGTTCCCAGGCGCCGTGTACGTGAGCCTATCGACCGAGTACGGCACACTGTACTCCAAGGCCGAGCTCGCGGCGATTCACGCGGTGTGCCAGAAGCGCGAGATTCCGCTGTTTGTGGACGGTGCTCGCCTGGCCTATGCGCTGGCGGCCGATGAGTGCGACATTACCCTGCCCGAGCTGGCGCAGCTGTGTGACGTGTTCTACATCGGCGGCACCAAGTGTGGTGCGCTTTGCGGCGAGGCTGTGGTGTTCTGTGGCATGCACGCCCCGGCGCATCCTATTCCGCGCATTAAGCAGCATGGCGCGCTGTTGGCCAAGGGCCGCCTGACGGGCGTCCAGTTTGAGGCACTCTTTACCGATGGCCTGTATTTTGAGATTGGTCGCCAGGCGATTGAGACCGCTCGGGCGCTGCGTCGTGTGCTGCACGAGCGCGGCTACCAGTTCTTCTTGGAGACGCCCACGAACCAGCAGTTCGTGATTCTGCCCAACGAGGATATGGCCCGCATTCGCGAGCATGCGGCGATCGAGTACTGGGAAAAGTACGACGATACTCATACGGTGGTGCGCTTTTGCACCAGCTGGGCCACGACGCAGGAGGACATCGACGCGCTGGCGGCTGTCCTGTAGCCTGATGTAATGACGAGGGGCCGCCTTGCGCCGGGTTTGGCGCAGGGTGGCCTTTGCTTTTGGGGGAGAAGGGTTGTATGACCGAGATGTCCGAGCCGACGATTCGCCTGGCGACGCCCGAAGACGCGCCGGCGTTGCTTGCCATCTATGAGCCGTATGTGCGCCAGACGGCGATTACCTGCGAATACGAGGTGCCGAGCGTTGAGGAGTTCGCCGGGCGCATCGAGCGTACGCTCAAGCGCTATCCGTATTTGGTGATGGAGCTGGACGGGCGTCCGGTAGGCTATGCCTATGTGAGCCCGCTCAACAGCCGCGAGGCATACGACTGGTCGGTCGAGACGTCGATCTACCTGGCGTGCGACGTGCGCCACGGCGGGCTGGGCCGCAAGTTGCACGATACGCTCAAGCAATGTCTGATCGCGATGGGCATCACCAATATGTGCGCGCTCATCGCCGTGCCGCACGACAAGGACGACGAGTATCTGACGCACAACAGTCAGGACTTCCATGCCCATATGGGATATCGCCTGGTGGGTGCCTTTGACCGCTGCGCCCAAAAGTTCGGCCGCTGGTACGACATGTGTTGGATGGAGCTGGTCCTAGCCGAGCGCACGCCCAACCAACCCAAACCAACCTGGTTCCCCGACCTCCCCAAACCTACCATTTAGGGACAGGTCTATTTTGGCAGGTTAGCCGATGGGCTCGGTGTATTTGGCGCGGTCGGTGCGTTGGATGCGCTTGGAGACATGGAGCGGGCGGCCGTCGGTGTCGTAGACGTAGTCGGTGATCAGGATCAGCGCCTGCCCGCGCTCAACGTTGAGCAAAAACGCCTCGTTTTGCGAGGCATAGCACACTTCAAAGGTCTTATGCCCCTGTGCCGGTGCGCGATGGAACTCCTGTCGCAGCGTGGCGTAGAGCGAACCGTTGATATCGCGATCGATGAGTGCCTCAAAGCTCGGTGGTAGATAGGTGGTCTCCAGGCACAGCGGCGCATCGTCCAGATAACGCAGACGGACAAGTTTGACGAGCTTGCTGCCCACGGCGGCATCAAAGAACTTAGCTATGCTGCCGCCCGCCTTGGTAAAGCCCGAGTCCACGGTGCGCGTGGTGGGCTTCATGCCCTGGCCTTCGACCTGCTTGGTATAGCTCGAAAACACCAGGTTGTTCTCGTGGAGCGCGGGCGTGTCGGTCACAAAGGCACCACGTCCGCGCTCGGTGCGAACCAGGCCCTCATCAACGAGCACCTTAAGGGCATGGCGCACGGTGCTGCGCGACAGCCCCGATTCGTCCATGAGTTCCATCTCGGACGGCAGCTTGTCTCCGCGCGCGTAGGTGCCGGCGGCGATGCGGTCGCGCAGCATGCCCGCCAAGCGCTCGTATTGGCTCAGTTTCTTTTTAGATGAGACGCTCATATTGCCAACCTATATCTAACTTGTATGCCTAACTAAGCAAGCATGTATTCAATACAAGAACAAAACTGCTGGTAACGAACAATCGAAAACCTTACCAGCAAAATTTCTAAGACAAATATAGCATACAACTAGTCGACATAACCAAAACATGTATGTAACTTGTATGCCATCGAGAGCATCAAACGAGAAGAAAGGCTGATGCACGATGACTACTCAGGAACAGGTTAAGGATGTCGTCTCCCAGGTTTTGGCTGACAAGGCAGACAAGGGCGGCATCAAGCGCGTCGTGTGGATTGGCGCTGGCGGATCCAACGGCGGCAACTATCCTGCCCAGTACTTTATGGAGCACGAGGCCACGCAGGTCGTGAGCTCCAGCTACACCAGCAACGAGTTCGTGCACGCCACCCCGGCCTACGTCAACGAGAACACCCTGGCCGTCGTCGTGTCCATGCGCGGCACCAAGGAGACCATCGTTGCCGCCCAGGTCGCCAAGGATCACGGCGCCAGCACCATCGCCGTCTATGTTGACGAGTCCGGCCTCACCGAGGTCTGCGACTACAAGATCCAGTACGACAGCCTGGCCGTCGATGAGTCCTGCATGGGCCGCACCAACTCCGCCGTCGTGACCATGATCGCTATGGAGCTCACGCAGCAGACCGAGGGCTATGCCGAGTACGAGACCGCCATGGCCGCCTTCGACTTGGTCGACCCCATCTATCGCAAGGCCGTCGAGTACACCCGTCCGCTCGCTGCCAAGTGGGCCGAGCAGAACGCCGACAAGCCCTGCATCAACGTCATGGCCCAGGGCCCGCTCTTTGGTGCCGCCTACGTCTTTAGCATCTGCAACGTGCAGGAGATGCTGCAGATCGACTCTTGCACCATCAACACCTGCGACTTCTTCCACGGCCCCTTCGAGATCCTGGACCAGCGCCCCTCGCTGTTCCAGCTCATCAGTGTCGGCCGCAGCCGCTGCAACGACGAGCGCGGCATCCGCTTCGTCAACCAGTACGGTGGCGAGCGCGTCTATCAGCTCGACGCCAAGGAGCTCGGCCTCAACGACATCAAGGACAGCGTGAGCGAGTACTTCAACCACCTGATCTTTGCCCCGATCCTCAACAACGTCTACATGCGTGCGCTTTCCGCCGTCACCCACAAGGACTACATGACGCGCCGCTACATGTGGAAGCTGGATTATTAGTTACGGCGTTTTACCAAACGCCGTAACGGCTCGACGCTGCAAACCCACCTGAGCGGCAATCTGCCTTTCAGCTTCAGCGGCATGACCAGAAGGTCAATGCCGCTTCGCTTCAAGGCACCTTGCTCGCTCAGGTGGGTTTTCGCTGGCGTTGCCAAAGCATCGGCGTCGCCTTGGCCCAGATGCGGCACTTGGAGACGTTCGGCACTTGGGGACAGTCCTAGTCATTGGGGACAGGTTACTTTACACCAAGTTGGCGCATATGAACCTGACCCCTTTGCACCAATGGGTTGTAGCGGTAGAGCAGATTTTTCCGCTCGCCGATTTGTGTCTTGAAAAATGTATATAACGACTATAACGTAGTGTGAAACATATTGGAAACAATACCGAGGAGGCTGCGTTGAAGAAAAGCAATCTGGGCTATGTGCTGGTGCTGATCGCCGCGCTTATGTGGGGCAGCATCGGAATCTTTGTAAACGGCATTGCGGCCATGGGCGTTTCGTCCCAGAGCATGGCGGCCTTTCGCTTGTTGGTCGGAGCGCTTATCTTGGCGCCGGTCCTGATGTTTATGGGCTGCCGTCCGGGTGAGGGGTCTACCGTGGCTCAGGGTCCCCTGACGCTATTCAAGGCAAGCCCCAAAGAGCTCGTCCCCTGCGCGCTTGTCGGTATCGTCGGTTTAGCCGCCGCCAACACCTGCTATTACGAGTGCATGCGCGAGGTGGGTATGTCTACGGCCTCGGTGCTGCTCTACACCTCGCCGGTGTTTGGCGTCATGCTCGGCCGCGTGCTTTATCGCGAGGACGTGACCCCCAACAAGCTCGTTGCCATTGTCTTTAACATCGTTGGCTGCGTGCTTGCGGTGACCAATGGCGACCTTTCCGGTTTTCATTTTTCGGTTTGGGGCGTCACGTCGGGCGTGATTGCAGGCCTTTGTGGTGCGTCGCTCGCGGTGTTTAGCCGGATAGCAACCAAGACGGTCCACCCGCTGGCTGTCACGTTTTGGGGCTTTGTTTTTGGCGGTGCGGTTATGGCGGCTATCGCGGCTCCGTGGCCGGATGTCGCCGCGGCAATGTCGCCACAGCTGCTGCTGCTGTTCCTTGGCTTTGGACTCATCCCCACAGCCGTGGCTTACATCTTATATATGCAGGGTCTGTCCATGGGGCTCGAGACATCGAAAGTTCCCGTCGTAATGTCTTTCGAGACGGTCGTCACCGTACTGGTGGGCATTGGTGTCTATGCCGAGCCCGCCGGCGTGATCAAAGTCCTGGGCATCGTGCTGGTGCTCGCGTCCATCCTGATTATGAACACCGACTTCTCCAAGCTACGCAACAGTGTGTTTGTCGGTCATGTTGTTGAGAGCATGACCTTTAAGCCCAACGCGTGGTGGACCGAAAAATCTCAGGACATGGATCTGTTTAAGGAGCGCACGGGCATTGCGTTGGAGCCCACCGTGCAGGAAAGCCCCTGGTACTTCGTGCGATAGGGGATTGGCAAGGCGTCTGATCTGGGGTTATCCAGCCAGCGCCGGCCTACCCAGCCCCAACGTTTCAAGTACGTTAAACCCGTCAACGGTCGATTTTCACCCGCGAACGGTCTTTATACTAATTAGCAATATCCGCAACGTATAAGACGTTATAATGACCATAACGAAAAGGAGGAGGCAAGATGAATCAGATCATTCTCGCATCTCATGGTGGCCTGGCCGCAGGCGCCAAAGACACGCTCGAGATGGTTCTCGGCGACGTGTCGAACGTCCACGTCGTGTCGCTTGCTCGTGACGACAAGGAGCCCATCACCAATAAGGTGGACGCCATGATCGCCACGTTCAACACGGACGACACCGTCTATGTGCTGACCGATATGCTCGGCAGCTCGGTCAACAACAACATGGTCGAGCTTTCCAAGAACGGCACGAAGTTCACGGTTGTCAGCGGTTTCAACATTCCGCTGGCACTGACGCTCGCTATGAGCCCCGTCCCCGTCAAGGGCGCCGAGCTCGCGGCCCTCATCAACGAGGCCCGCACCGGCCTGACCAACCCCAACGCACCGGTCGAGGCTGCCGCGGCTCCCGCCAAGAAGGCCAAGGCGCCCCGTCACAGCTCCGGTCCCGCCAAGATCGTCCTCGCACGTCTTGACTACCGTCTGCTGCACGGCCAGGTCGTCTTTACCTGGACCACCAAGGTTCAGGCCGAGCGCATCATCGTCGTCGACAACGCTGCCGCCAACGATGACATCAAGAAGGGTGCTCTTAAGCTGGCCAAGCCTCAGGGCGTGCGCCTGAACGTCTTCACCGTCGAGCGTGCCCTCGCCAAGATGGACAAGCTCAACACCCTCGGCGAGCGCGTCATGTTCGTCTTTGGCAACACTGCCGAGATGTTGCAGTTCTGCCAGGGCTACAAGCTCGACGCCATCAACCTGGGCGCCACCGCCAACCACGACGGTGCCGATCAGGTCGGCGGCAAGGACAGCTCCGTCTTCCTTGACGCCACCCAGAAGGCCGACGTCAATCAACTGCTCGACATGGGCATCAAGCTCTATGTTCAGCAGACCCCTACGTATCAGAGCGTCGACATCGACGCCAAGCTGTAATCAACCAGGCTTTTGCCTGACTGAAAGGAGAAGGGTATGAATACGTTCATCAGTGCGGTGCTCGTCGGCCTCGTCGGCGTGTTCTGCATGTGGGACTCCCGCCTGCTCGGTCGTCTTAACTTCGAGCAGCCCCTCGTTGGCGCTACGCTCGTCGGTCTGCTGCTGGGCGATGTGCCCACCGGCCTTGCCGTCGGTGCCGCCGTCGAGCTCGTGTCCATGGGCCTGGTGCAGGTCGGCGCCGCCGTTCCGCCCGATATGGTCCTGGGCGGCATCGTGGCCGCTGCCTTTGCGTGCCTGACCGATGCTTCCGCCGAGACCGCCATGACGATCGCCATCCCGGTCGCCGTCCTGGGTCAGCTTCTCGGCATCGTGTTCCGTTCCATCATCGCCGCCCTCACCCATGTGGCAGATAGCGCGATCGATAACGGAAAGTTCAAGACCGCCTACCGTATGCACATCTGCGCCGGCTCCGGTCTGTACGCCGTCATGTACTTCCTGCCGATCTTCCTCGCCGTTTTTGTTGGCACCGACTTGGTTCAGGCCATCGTCAACATGGTTCCCGAGTGGCTGTCCACTGGTCTTAACGTTTCGACCAAGATCATGACCGCCTACGGCTTGGCCCTGCTGCTCACCATGATGATCAAGAAGGGTATGACTCCGTTCCTGTTCATCGGTTTCCTGCTCGCCGCTTACCTCAACCTGTCCGTCATCGCGGTCGCTCTGATCGGTGTGTGCCTGGCTGTCGTCTTCATGGGCTTCAAGTTCAACGGTTCCCATGCAGCCGCCGGTGTCGATTCCGACTACGATCCGCTCGAAGACGACGAAGACTAAGGAGGAACACACTATGGCAACCGCAACCAAGGACGTGTCCCTGAACAAGAAGGTCAGCCAGTTCTTCTGGCGCTCCTGGGCCATCCAGGCTTCTTGGAACTACGAGCGTCAGATGAACATGGGCTTCCTCTACGGTATGGTTCCCACGCTCGATCGCCTCTATCCGGATGAGTCCGACCCCAAGCAGCTCGCTGCTAAGAAAGAGGCTTACCACCGTCACATGGCGTTCTACAACTGCACCCCGCAGACGAGCGCTTTCATCCTGGGCCTCGCCGCCTCCATGGAGGAGGAGTACGCCAAGGATCCCGAGAACTTCGACCCCGATTCGATCAACGCGGTCAAGACCTCCCTCATGGGCCCGCTTTCCGGTATTGGTGACTCCTTCTTCCAGGGCACCATCCGCGTTATCGCCTTTGGTCTGGGCGTTCAGCTGGCTCAGCAGGGCTCCATCATGGGCCCGATCCTGGCCATGCTCATCTCCATCGTGCCCTCCGTGCTGATCACTTGGTTTGCAGCCAAGATGGGCTATCAGGGTGGCCACGAGTACCTGAGCAAGCTTCAGGGCGGCGACCTCATGGAGAAGCTCATGTATGTCTGCGGCATCGTGGGCCTTATGTCCGTGGGCGGCATGATCGCCACGCTGATCGGCGCCACCACCCCGCTGCAGTTCGCTGAGGGCACCGTCGTTATCCAGGACATCCTGGACGGCATGATGCCCCAGATGATCTCCCTTGGCCTCACCGGCCTTATGTACTGGCTCATCAAGAAGAACGTCAACACCGGTTGGCTTCTCGTGATCGCCATCGTGGGCGGCATCGCCCTCTCCGCGGCCGGCATCCTGGCCTAGTCGCGACCAAGCGTCTAACCGCTTTCCCCCGGGGGCCTGCCTGGCATCCCATACCCCAGGCAGGCTTCCATCCCTATACGTGACAATGGGACAGCCCCTGTGTCGCATCCTCAACGGGCCGGCGACTCGGTCCAAACCACGGTAACCCTGCGAGCGCCCGGCAATGTGGCGCCGCAAAAATCGAAAGGAATGTGTCAGATGTACGAGATCGACCTTAACCTCCCTAAGCAGATCGTCGCTGACGTCCTGTCCAACCACGAGATCCACAGCGTCGCCTTCGTCGGCTGCGGTGCTTCCATGTCCGACCTCTACCCTGCCAAGTACTTCCTGGCCAACAACACGGACAAGCTGAACGTTCAGATCTTCACCGCTAACGAGTTCAACTACGACACGCCTTCCTGGGTCAACGAGCACACCTTCGTGATCACCTGCTCCCTCGGTGGCTCCACGCCCGAGACCGTCGAGGCTAACAAGACCGCCAAGAAGCACAACTGCCCGGTCGTCTCCCTCACCAACAAGGCTGGCTCCGCTCTGACCGTCGACGCCGACTACGTCATCGTTCACGGCTTCCACGCCAACTTCGCTGCCAAGTGCGAGAAGCCCGGCTATGCCATCGCTCTTGCTCTCGAGATCCTTCAGCAGACCGAGGGCTATGACAAGTACGACGACATGATCACCGGCCTCACCAACGTCTTCGATCTCTGCGAGAACGCTGCTCAGTCCTGCAAGAAGCTCGCCAAGAAGTTCGCTGAGGACTTCAAGGACGACAAGATGATCTACTTCATGGCCTCTGGTGCCTCCGAGAAGATGGCTTATTCTCACGCCGCCTTCCTGTTCACCGAGATGCAGTGGATCGACGCCGCCGCCTACAACACCGGCGAGTACTTCCACGGCCCGTTCGAGGTTTCCACCGAGGGTAAGCCCTACGTCTTCTTCATGTCCGATGGCGCTACCCGTCCGATGGACGCCCGCGCCCTCACCTTCCTTGAGCGCATGGGCGCCAAGGTCGCTCTGATCGACTCCAAGGACTACGGCCTGGCCGACGCCGTGCCCGCGAGCGTCGTCACCTACTTCAACCCGCTGCTGCACCTCGCCGTTATGCGCGAGTACGGCAACCAGATCGCCGAGGCCCGTCAGCACCCGCTGACCATGCGTCGCTACATGTGGAAGCTTTCCTACTAATCACAAGTAAGTAGACCTTACGGGTTGATTGAGAGGGGATGGGGTTTGCGCCCCGTCCCCTTTTTTTGCTTTGGGGAGGGCGTGTCTGTTGCGTCACAAAACCCCAGATAAAACCTACCAAAATAAACCTGTCCCTTTTTGGCAGGTGGGAGGAGATGCGTATGATCAAGGCGGTGCTGTTTGACATGGACGGCGTGCTGGTCGATACCGAGTGGTTCTACAACCGTCGTCGCGTGGCGTTTATGGAAGAGAAGGGGTTCCACTTTGACGAGATCCCCGATCTTTCGGGGTCTAACGAGCCTGCCATTTGGGAGGCGCTGGTGCCCGACGATGTTGAGCTGCGCGAGCGTCTGCGCGTGGAGTACAAGCAAGTCTACAGCCCGGTCCACCCCGTTCCGTATGCCGAGCTGCTCAACGAGCAGACGGAGCCGGTGATGCGCAAGCTGCACGAGCGTGGCGTGAAGTGTGCCATCGCGAGCTCGTCCTATCGCGAGCTGATCGACGAGCTGGTGGAGATTGCCGGTATCGCCGACGTGCTGGACTACACCATCAGCGGCCACGAGTGCAGTGCGTTTAAGCCCGATCCCGAGATCTACCTGCGCGCCATGGAGGCGCTGGGGGTGGAGCCTGCCGAGTGCCTGGTTATCGAGGATTCGCCGATGGGGATCGAGGCTGGCAAGCGCTCCGGCGCCCGCGTCCTGGCGCTGCGTCCGCACGAGGGCGTCAACCTCGATCAATCGCGAGCCGATGCCGGTATCGATAATCTGACCGACATTTTGGCCGCTTTGTAGTGTCAATCCGCCGCGAGAAGCACGGGTTCAAACGTTTTTTGCGGTGGACTGGCTCAATTTGGTTTCGATTTTGATCCGTTCGGCTTCGATTCGGGCTAAGTGAGTAGACTTTTTGGCGCGGGCCGAGCACAATGCATATCTTTCTTTGTAAAACCGCAGGTCACAGGGGTGGCGGTCTTGGGTGTGCTCGGCAGATCGTAAAAAGTCTACTCACTTGTAATTTGGGCCTTTGGTCGTGGGGGTTGTTGGTCCCGCTTTGGTTGTCGAAGGAGGGTGAATTGAAGCGCCCCCGCACGCTCCATGCTACAATCGCGGGCATACCCCACAACTACATTTGCCTTCGAAAGGAGCCTACGTGGCGAACGCCATCGATCAGCTCACGGACCGCGTGCTCGTGCTCGGCCGCCTTACCATCGTCCGCCGCGCTATTACCGCTGTGGCGGTCACAATTTCCGCCGTTCTCCAGACATTCCTGATCCAGGCGTTCATTCAGCCCGCCGACCTGCTTCCGAGCGGTCTCACCGGCGTCGCGGTCCTGCTCGATCGCGTTACCTCGCTCGGCGGCGTTCACATCGACATCTCGCTCGGTATGCTCGCGCTCAACATCCCCGTGGCGCTCCTATGCTGGAGCGGCATTAGCAAGCGCTTCGTCATCTTCTCGATGATGCAGGTCGTGCTCTCATCGCTGTTTCTCAACGTCTTTCACTTCGCTCCGTTTTTGGGCGACAAGATCATGCTCATCATTTTTGGCGGCGTGGTCTCGGGTCTGGGCGCTGCCATCGCGCTTAAGTCCGGCGCATCCACCGGCGGCACCGACTTTATCGCGCTGTGGGTCTCCAACCACACGGGCAAGACTATCTGGGGCGTCATCTTTGGTTTCAACTGCTTTATCCTGGCGATCTTTGGCTTTATGTTTGGCTGGGACAAGGCGGCGTATTCCATCGTGTTCCAGTTTATTTCGACCAAGACCATCGACAGTTTCTATCGTCGCTACGACCGCGTGACGCTGCAGATCACGACGCGCAAGGCAGACGAGGTCATGACCGCCTATGTTGACCATTTTCAGCACGGCATTAGCTGCGCCGAGGTCATTGGCGGATACAGCCGCGAGAAGATGTACCTGCTGCACGCCGTTGTATCGACCTACGAGAGCCAGGACATTATCAAGCTGGTGTGCGACATCGATCCCGGCGCCGTGATCAACGTGTTCCACACGCTCAACTTTGTGGGCGGCTGGTGGGGCGGTCATGTCGACGAGCCCATGCCCACGGCTGTTCCCGATCCCGACAAGCCCGCACGCATGGCCAGCAGGCAGGCGCGCCTCAGCGAGCAGGACAGCCTGCAGCAGGACGACGGCAAGTAGGGTTTTGGCATTTTACCGGCCCGGCGCAATCCTGTCCGCTTGAGCCTCCCGAAAGCCTCGCTGCTTTCGGGAGGCTCTCGTTTGCCCAGATAAAACCTGCCAAAATGAAGCTGTCGCTTTTTGGTAGGGAGGGTGTATCGTTTTATCAATATGAGGTAACATGAAACTAGACGTTATATACGTATTAGTTATTTCAATATTTCGATAAGAGTGATTAGATATGCCTGCGCCCAAAAATGCACCGCTTTACCAGCAGATTTACGACGAAATCAAGGATGCGATCGAGAAAGGTGTTTATGCACCCAAGGAGCGTATTCCGTCCGAGCTTGAGCTAGCCGAGCAGTACGACGTGAGCCGCATTACGGTGCGCCGCGCCGTCGAGGAGCTGTGTTCCGATGGCTACCTGGTTAAGCAGCAGGGCCGTGGCACCTTTGTTTCCACGCCGCACATCAACCGCCAGTTCCACGCCTCGACGCTGCAGACGTTTACCGCGCTGTGTGCCGACAACGGCATGAAGGCGGGCGCACATGTGGTCGATCGCCAGATTGTGCCGGCACGTCAAAACGAGATGGAGTTCTTTGGCCTGCAGAAGGACGCGCTGCTGTTGCACATCAAGCGCGTGCGTACGGCCGACGGCGAGCCCATCTTTGAGGAGAACATCTTTGTGCCGTTTGACGCCTACCGTGAGCTGTTGACGGCCGATCTTGAGGACAAGTCGATTTTTGCCGAGGTCGAGCGTGTTGGCGGAACGCCGATTGTCTCGGTTGGCTACCGCACGGTCGAGGCCGTTCGTGCCAATACCGAGCAGGCGGCCGAGTTGGGCATTGCTCCGCACGATCCGCTGCTCAACCTGCGCGCCAGCTTTACCGGTCCCAATGGCGAGCCGGTTCTGATGGGTAAGCAGTACTACGTGGGATCGCGCTACGTTATGGTGATGTAGGGTTGGTTCCGCCGTTCTGACGAACGGCGGGCCGGCCGACG
>CABPXT010000042.1:0-13280 GCA_902461405.1 uncultured Collinsella sp. | reverse complement strand
CGCCATGGTGGATTCGTCGGTGGGAGGCAAGACCGCCATCGACCTGGCTGCCGGCAAGAACTTGGCCGGCGCCTTTTGGCAGCCGAGCGTGGTTATCGCCGACGTGGGGTGCCTGGCCACCCTCACGCCCGAGCAGTTCGCCGACGGCTGCGGCGAGGTCGTCAAGCACGCCGTGATCGCCGATCCGGAGCTTTTCGCCGAGCTGGAGAAGACCCCGCTCACGCTGGAGCTGCTCAACCGCGATGTGGCCCGCGTAGCGCTCATCATCGCCCGCAATATCGACATCAAGCGCGCCGTGGTCGTCGCCGACGAGCGCGAAACCAACCAGCGCAAGCTCCTCAACTTTGGACACAGCGCCGGACACGCCGTCGAGGCCTGCGAGCACTTTGAGCTCGGACACGGCAACTGCGTGTCGATCGGCATGGGTATCATCACGCGCGCCGCGGCCCTGCACGGCGTCTGCGATGCTGCGCTGCCCGGTCGTATTGAGGAGCTCTGCGCCCGCCATGGCCTCAAGACCCGCTGCGGCCTAGATGCCGATGCCGTCTTTGCCGAAGCGCTCCACGACAAGAAGCGCGCGGGCGACACCATCGACCTGGTGATTCCGCACGGCATTGGCCGCTGCAGCATCGACCGCACGCCACTTTCCACTTTCCACGAACTCATTGCCGAGGGCCTCGGCCAGAAGGGAGACGCATCCGCATGCTAGCCCGCATCACCCCGTCCCCGCTCAAGGGCACCGTTCCCGCCATCGCGTCCAAGTCGATGGCGCATCGCCTCATCATCTGCGCTGCGCTTGCCAACGGCGAGACGCACGTCACCTGCAACACCACCTGCGCCGACATCGAGGCCACGGTGCGCTGCCTTACGGCACTGGGTGCTCGCATCGAGACCGTCGAGGACGGCTTCCAGGTCCACCCCACCATGAAGAGTGTTGAGTTTGGCCTGCTCAAGGCCCTTGCCGGCGGCACGCTTGACTGCGGTGAAAGTGGCTCCACGCTGCGCTTTATGCTGCCTGTCGCCTGCGCGCTGGGTGCGGATGCCACCTTCGTAGGCCAGGGCCGCCTGGGCGCCCGCCCGCTCTCCCCGCTCTCGGACGAGATCATCGCCGCCGGCTGCGACCTACAGGGTCTGGGCGGTTTTCCGCTCAAGACGAGCGGCCGCATGCGCCCGGGCACCTTTGTGCTTCCGGGCAACGTGAGCTCGCAGTATATCTCCGGCCTGCTGCTGGCAGCCCCACTGCTGGCCCAGCCCTCCTGCGTGCAGGTAACCGGCCTCATTGAGAGCCGTCCCTACATCAACCTGACGATCCAGGCCATGAAGGCCTTTGGCGTCGAGGTCAACGTCGAGCGTATTCCGGCCAAGGACGGCCAGCCCGAGGTCACGAACTTCCGCGTGAGCAGCGGCTCGTACCGCACGCCCGGCAGCGTTGCTGTCGAGGGCGACTGGTCCAACGCCGCCTTTTGGCTGTGCGCCGGTGCCATCGGCACCGACCCAATCACCGTCGAGGGCGTGTCGCTAAGCTCCGCACAGGGCGACCGTAACGTGCTTGCCGCGCTTTCGCGCTTTGGCGCCCGCATCGTGCGCTCCACCAACGCCGCCACCGTGCAGTCCGACAAGCTCGCCGGCTTTGAGATGAGTGCCCACGACATTCCGGACCTGGTGCCCGTCATCTCGGCCGTGGCCTCGTTGGCACAGGGCCGCACCTTTATTCGCGATTGCGCCCGTCTGCGCATCAAGGAATCCGACCGTCTGGCCACCACCACCCGCGAGCTCTGCGCGCTGGGTGCGCAGGTGCGTATTGCCGGCGACGACCTCATCATCAAGGGTGTCGACGCCTTCACCGGCGGCGAGGTCGATTCGCACAACGACCATCGCATCGCCATGATGGCCGCTATCGCCGCGAGCCGCGCCACCGGCGAGGTCGTGATCCACGGCGCCGAGGCCGTCAACAAGTCCTATCCCGATTTCTTCGACCACTACCGCCTGCTGGGCGGCAAGGTCACGCTCGAGGAGGAATAGCATGTCCTCGACCTTTGGCAACGTCTTGCACTTAAGCATCTTCGGCCAGTCGCACTCCCCCGCCATCGGCTGCTCCCTCGATGGCATTCCGGCGGGCATCGCCGTTGACCAAGAAGCGCTGCAGGCCTTCCTCGACCGTCGCGCCCCCGGTCGCGACGAGACCGCGACCAAACGCCGCGAGGCCGACGCCGCCCACATCATCGCCGGTGTTGTCGATGGACATACCACCGGCGCGCCCATCGCCGCGATTATCGAGAACACCAACACGCGCTCCAAGGATTACTCCGAGCTGCGCCGCAAGCCCCGTCCGGGACATGCGGACTTCCCTGCGCGCGTGAAGTATCACAACATGCACGATGTCGCCGGCGGCGGACACTTCTCCGGCCGCCTAACGGCACCCCTGTGCATCGCCGGCGGCATTGCGCTGCAGGCACTCGAGGCCCGCGGCATTCAGGTCATGGCGCACGTCGCGCAGATCGGCGGCATCTCCGACCTGCCGATGGACGATATGGTCTATCGCGAGGCCGACCGCAAGGCGATCCTTACGAACGATCTGCCGTGCATTGACGCCGCCGCAGCCGGCCGCATGCGCGAGGAAATCCTAGCTGCGCGCGACGAACTCGACAGCATCGGTGGCATCGTGGAGTGCGGCATTTACGGGCTTCCCGCGGGCATCGGCGACCCCATGTTCGACGGCATCGAGAACCGCATCGCGCAAATCGCCTTTGGCATTCCCGCCGTAAAGGGCGTGGAGTTTGGCATGGGCTTTGCCGTGGCCGCCTTGCGCGGCAGCGAGAACAACGATCCGTATCGCATCGATGCCGAGACAGGCGAGATCGAGGTCGAGTCCAATAACGCCGGCGGCATCCTGGGCGGTATTTCGACCGGCGCGCCCGTCATGTGGCGCATGGCCGTAAAGCCGACGCCCTCCATTGGCAGCGAGCAGCAGACGGTGGACATGGACGCTATGGAAAATGCCGAGCTCTCGGTCCACGGCCGCCACGATCCCTGCATCGTCCCCCGAGCCGTCCCCGTAGCCGAGGCAGCCGCCGCCCTCGCCATCTGGGACGCCCTCCTCGAAGACGCCGCCCAGCGCTAACTATCCACCCCTCAACATCCCCCGACACGTGAAAGGGGTCTCCATGGACCTTGCTGACATTCGCCAGGCCATCGATGGCATCGACACCACGCTCCTCAACAGCTTTGTCGAGCGCATGGACATTGCCACCGAGGTCGCCAAGTCAAAAATCGAGATGGGCAAGGCCGTCTTCGACCCCGCCCGCGAGCGCTCCAAGCTCAACAACCTCGCCAGCCGCGCACCCGAGCGCTACGAGGCCCAGACCATCACCCTGTTCCGTCTCCTCATGAGCATGAGCAAGGCCGAGCAGCAGCGCTACATCAACGAACTCAAGGGCATCACAGTGTCGCAAAAGGCCCACGCCACGGCCGTAGCCTTCGACACGCCCTTCCCCCAGACTGCCAGCGTCGCCTGCCAGGGCGTTGAGGGTGCCTACAGCCAGATCGCCGCATGCAAGCTCTTCGACGTGCCGGATATTGCGTTCTTCGAGACCTTCGAGGGCGTCATGCGCGCTATACGCGACGGGTTCTGCGAGTTTGGCGTGTTACCAATCGAGAACTCCACCGCCGGCTCGGTCAACGCCGTCTACGACCTGCTCGCCCAGTTCGACTTCCACATCGTGCGCTCGCTTCGCCTCAAGATCGACCACAACTTACTCGTCAAGCCCGGCACCAAGCTCGCCGACGTGCGCGAGGTCTACAGCCACGGTCAGGCCATCGCGCAGTGCGCCAGCTTTATCGAGGCCCACGGCCTGCACGCCACCAAGTACCCCAATACCGCCATGTCGGCGGAGATGGTCGCCAACTCCGACCGCACCGATGTTGCCGCCATCGCATCGCGCAGCTGCGCGGCACTCTACGACCTGGAGGCGCTGGAGTCCAACATTCAGGACTCGGACAACAACTACACGCGCTTTGTCGTCATCAGCCGCGAGCCGCGCGTCTACCCCGGCGCCAACCGCACCTCGCTCATGATTACCACGGCCAACGAGCCGGGCGCCCTCTATCGCGTGCTCGAGCGCTTCTACGCACTCAACATCAATCTCATCAAGCTCGAGAGCCGCCCCATCCCCAGCCGCGACTTTGAGTTTATGTTCTACTTTGATCTGGACTGCCCCTTTGGCAGCAAGGCCCTCGACGACCTGCTCGATTCTATCGACGACGTGTGCGAGAGCTTCACCTACTTTGGCAGCTACACGGAGGTGCTCTAGATGACCGATACCGCCGCAACCCGCCCCTACGGAGTGCTGGGCCGCGTGCTGGGCCACAGCTACACCCCAACCATCTACAAAGAGCTCGCTGGGCTCGATTACGTGCGATTTGAGCGCGAGCCCGAGGATCTTGAGGCTTTTATGACGGGTAACGAATGGGAAGGCACCAACGTGACCATCCCCTACAAACGCGCCGTCATGGAATACCTGGACGAGCTGAGCCCGCTCGCCGAGCGCATGGGCAACGTCAACACCGTCACGCGCCTGCCCGACGGCCGCCTACGCGGCGACAACACCGACTACTTCGGTTTTCAGTGCCTTGTCGAGGAGCTGGGCGTAGAGGTTGCCGGCAAGAAGGTCCTCGTGCTCGGTGCCACCGGTGGCGCCGGCACCACGGCAAATATGGTGCTGGGAGATCTGGGCGCCATCGTTGTGCCCGTGGGCCGCACGAGCGAGGTCAACTACGACAACATCGCGCAGCAGTCCGATGCCGCCCTGCTCGTCAACTGCACGCCTGCCGGCATGTTCCCCCACTGCCCCGACGCGCCTTGCACGCTCGAAGGGCTAGATGCGCTCGAAGGCGTTATCGACATTGTCTACAACCCCGCCCGCACGGGACTCATGCTCGAGGCCGAGCGCCGCGGTATCCCCTGCATCGGCGGCCTGCTGATGCTCGTGGCCCAGGCAGCGCAAGCCGTCGAGCGCTACACCGGCCAGGTCACTTCGCGTGAGCGCATTCTGGACGTAACAGAGCGCTTGTCACGCCGCGAACAGAACATCGCGCTGATCGGCATGCCGGGCTCGGGCAAGACCCGCGTGGGCGAGCAGATTGCCTCGCTCACGGGGCGAGAGCACATCGACCTGGACCGCGCACTCGAGGAACGCCTGGGCATGCCCTGCGCCGACTATATCGTCGAGCGCGGCGAGCCGGCCTTCCGCGAGCAGGAGACGGCGGCGCTGGCCGGCATCTCCAAGCGCAGCGGCCTGGTGCTTTCCACGGGCGGCGGCGTGGTCACGCGCGACGAGAACTACCCGCTACTGCACCAGAACAGCCAGATCGTGATGCTCAACCGTAAGCTCGACGAGCTCGCCCACAAGGGCCGCCCCATCACGGCGCGCGATGGCATCGACAAGCTCGCCGAGCAGCGCATGCCGCGCTACCGCTCCTGGGCCGACTACATCATCGACTCACGCGACTGCGCCGCCAACACCGCCCAAGCCCTCCTCGACACCCTCCCACCCGCTCTCTAACCAAAACCACCACAAAGGGGACAAGCACCTATGTGGCGGTTTCTCGACTGCAAAGGAAGCAACCATGAAAGCACTCGTCATCAACGGCCCCAACCTCAACATGCTCGGCATTCGCGAGCCGGGCATCTATGGCAGCGACAACTACGACCGCTTAGTGCAGATCTGCCAGGAAGCGGGCACTGCACAGGGCTTCGACGAGGTCGAGGTTTTCCAGTCCAACCACGAGGGCAACATCGTCGACAAGATTCAGGAGGCCTACGGCAAGGTCGACGGCATCGTCATCAACCCGGCGGCATACACGCATACGAGTGTGGCGATCCTCGACGCCCTCAAGGCCGTCGCCATCCCTGCCGTCGAGGTACACATCAGCGCCGTAGAGACACGCGAGGACTTCCGCCAGGTGAGCTATGCACGCCTGGCTTGCTTCGCCACCATCACTGGCGAGGGCTTGCAAGGCTACGCTCACGCGTTGGAGCTGCTGAAAGAGCATCTCGAAAAGTAAGCCTGCAACACTACCGAATAAATTACAGCGGGGAGGACCAACTTGGTCCTCCCCGCTTTTAATTACGCCTTCTTGATCACGTACACCAACCCTATGTCGCACCCGCAGCGCACAATCGACGCAAAGAGCCATGGCACTGGCAGCGCCATAAGCAACGGCATCGTCTGCCAGGGGATAAACCAATCGACCGCGTGGATTGCAAAGATGGCAAGACTGGCCTGTCCGCAGAACACGAGAGCTTGTTCAAAGGACCCCAAAACCGGCACGTCTTTCAACTTCTCCAGCGCCATGGAAACCCAGCACACGCAGTAGCTGCCGGCAAGAGCGGCAACTGTCGCAACCACAAACCCATCCACGCGGCGGCCCGAAAGCTCAAGCCCGCTCAGCGTGGCAAGGGCAAGCCAAGCGACACCGGCTCCAATAAACAGCAGGGGCTTGCTCACGCTCGGCTCCAGCCCCCTTTGGCGCGCCGTATAGCCAACCCACATCAGCAGCAAAATATAGCAGCTCAGATCCAAATCGAGCGGCAGGTAAACACCCATTAATCGAGACACGCTCAATCCGCAAAAGGCAATCGCGGCACAGACAACGCCCCGCCAAACAACCCCGATTCCGCGGCGATCAAACAGCCGCACGAACACATTAAACAACAGGCGCGACGTAAACAGCGCCGCCAAAAACCATGCCATGCCAACGGCGGTAACGCCAAGCCCAGGCACATCAACGCCCGAGGCAAACACAAGCGTCTTAAGCCCCGCAACCAGCGTACCGCTCGTCAAAGGAGCGCCGCTCATCAAGAACGTCGGCACCTGCCACGCCAGTGCAAGAACCACATACGGCACCAGCAGGCGCGACACCGAACCACTCAGCAGCTCGTGCCACGGCTTCGGCCTAAACGTATACCCGGCAAGAATAAAGAACACCGGCATATGAAACGAGAAGATCGCGTGCCGCAAGGGAGAGGGATTTGGGACGGTGTGCCCCACAATGACCAGAATAATTGCAATTCCCTTTGCAATATCGATCCAGTCGAGCCTTTTGCTTCCCATTGCGAACCCTTCAAAACCGCAGCACACAAGATGAAAAAAGCCCAGACCACCAAGCGGTCCGGGCTTAATAAACGATGGTGCTCCATGGCGGATTCGAACCGTCGACCTTGGGATTAGAAGTCCCCTGCTCTATCCAACTGAGCTAATGGAGCAAATAACCGCACGCCCAAGCAAGCGCAAACCTGTCAGGCGCAAGTAATTATAACCTAGTTGAACTGCTCGCGGTACGCCTTGCAGACCTCATCGACCGGGCCGTCCATGCGAAGGTCACCCTTCTCAATCCAAACTGCACGCTGGCAGATGCGCTCAACCTGCTCCATGGAGTGCGAAACGAACAGAACCGTCACGTCGCCGCTCTGGATAAAGTGCTGGATGCGGGCCTCGCACTTCTGTTGGAAGAACACATCACCGACGGACAGCGTCTCGTCAACGATCAGAATATCGGGCTCGGTAATCGTCGCGATTGCAAAGGCAATACGCGCCACCATACCCGAGGAGAAGTTCTTGAGCGGCATGTCGACAAAGTTCTGCAGCTCAGCGAACTCGATAATGCCGTCAAAGTTGGCGTCGATGAACTCCTTGGTATAGCCGAGCAGGGCGCCGTTCAGATAGATGTTCTCGCGGGCCGTCAGCTCGGGATCAAAGCCGGCGCCGAGCTCAATCAGCGGTGCGATGTTGCCATGGACCTTAACGCTGCCCTCGCTAGGCTCAAGCACGCCAGCGATAATCTTGAGCATCGTAGACTTACCGGAACCATTGGTGCCGACCAGACCCACGACCTCGCCGCGATGAATATCGAACGAGATGTGCTTAAGCGCCCTAAACTCCTCAAAGAACAGCTCGTGCTTGGCAAGCTTAATGAAGTACTCCTTGAGGTTGGTCAGCGACTCGGACGCCATGTTAAAGATCATGGTGACGTCGTCGACCTCGACAGCCAGAGGCTGCTCGCTGTAATCAACAACAGATTCAGTCATCACAGCACTCCTTAGATGTAGAGGATGAACTTGCGCTCGGACTTATGGAACACGGTGTAGCCAATAACAAGCGCAAGAACCGCCCAAGCGACGCACATACCAAACGTCAAAAGCGAGGGCGTAGTCTGGAACAGGAAGATATCTCGCATAAACTGCAGGTAATTGTACATGGGGTTCGCATACATCAAGATACGCACGAGATGCGGCATTTGCGCAATAAAGTCGGTCGTCCAGAAAATAGGCGTAATGTAAGTCCAAGCCGTGATGACAACGCTCCACAGATGCATGACATCGCGGAAGAAAACCGTAAGGGCAGAGAGCATCATGCCCAAGCCCATACAGAAACACATAAGCAGCAGTAGGCAGACAGGCAGCAAAATCAGGTGCCAAGAAGGCATAACACGGAACCACAGCATAACGATGGCAACGGCGACCAGCGAGAAGCCAAAGTTCACGAGTGAGAAAAGCACCTTCTGCACCGGGAAGACCCAGCGGTGCACTTTAACCTTCTTGAGCAGCGGGGCAGCACCCACGATCGACGTCAGGGCCTGGTTCGTGGACTCGGACATGACGGCAAAGGTAACGTTACCCACGATCAAGTACAGCGGGTACATCTCGGGCGTAATTGAGCCATTGCGGCCCTGGGCAAAAATCGTCGAGAACACGATGGCCATGACGATCATCATCAGAAGCGGGTTGAGCACCGACCATGCGACGCCCAGAACGCTACGGCGATACTTGATCTTAAAATCCTTGGTAACCAGCTGACGAAGGATAAAAGCATCCTTCTCAAATTCATTCTTAGCAAACGTCGCAGGCAGACTGCGAGCTTCTTGTTGCTTTGTCTGATCCGACACGGATGCAACTCCTTTACTCGTAATCGTTGACAAACGAACAGTATAGACCCGACGGCCATGCAAACGATTCGCGCAACAAAACTGGAGAACTAACCCACATCTTAGGATGCCAAGCCCAAACGGCTATACTTTCAAGAATTGAATGTATAAGGAGCATTGAGTGAATTCTGAATCCATCGCCGTCATCATCCCCTGCTACAACGAAGCCCTCACGATCGGCAAAGTCATCGACGACTTTTACCGCGAGCTTCCGCAAGCGACGGTCTATGTCTATGACAACAACTCGTCGGACGACACCTCGCGCATCGCCACCGAACACGGCGCCACGGTCCGCTTTGAGCCCCGTCAGGGAAAGGGCAACGTGTGCCGCCAGATGTTTCGTGATATCGACGCCGATTGCTACCTGATGGTCGACGGAGACGACACCTATCCCGCCGAGGCGGCCAAAGCCCTCTGCGAGCCTATCCTCAACGGCACGGCCGATATGACCGTAGGCGACCGCCTTTCCAACGGCACCTACGCCGAGGAAAACAAGCGTGCTTTCCACGGCTTTGGCAACAATCTGGTCCGCGCCATGATCAAGTGGATCTATGGCTACAGCTTCGATGATGTCATGACCGGCTACCGCGCCATGAGCCGCCCGTTCGTTAAAACCTTCCCCGTGCTTTCCGAGGGCTTCCAAATCGAAACCGAGCTCTCGATCCACGCCGTCGACCACCGCTGGCGCATCAAAGATGTGCCCATCGAGTACCGCGACCGTCCGGAAGGCTCCGAGTCCAAGCTCAATACCGTGAGCGACGGCATTAAAGTCGTTGCGATGATCGGCACGCTGTTCAAGGACTACCGTCCGCTCAAATTCTTCAGCCTGGTCGCGCTTCTGTTTGTGATTATCGGCCTCGCCCTGGGCATCCCCATCGTCGTCGAATATTTCCAGACCGGTCTCGTCCCCCGCTTCCCCACCGCAATGCTCGCCGCGTCGTTTATGTTCCTGTGCGGCCTGAGCCTTGCAACCGGATTCATCCTCGATTCCGTGGCAAAGGTCGAAAAAAAGCAGTGGGAGGTCAACGTGTACAGCAAATACGCCTACGACGACCAGCTCGGCCACCCCACTTCCAAGCCAAGCGAGAGGTAAACCACCATGCCGCTCATCTCCATCGTCGTGCCGTGCTACAACGAGCAGGAATCACTTCCGATCTTTCTCAAAGAGCTCGATGGCGTCGTTCGCATCATGACCCAGCAAGACCCCGGCATTTCCTTTGAAGCCGTCCTCATCGACGATGGCTCGGCAGACAAAACGCTCGCCGTCATGAAGGCAGAAGCCGCGGCGGCGCATCCATACGCCATCCGCTGGCACTCTTTCTCGCGCAACTTTGGCAAGGAGGCGGCACTACTCGCCGGACTCCAGCACGCAAAGGGCGACTATGTCGCCACCATGGATGCCGACATGCAGGACCCGCCCTCGCTCCTGCCGCAGATGTACGAGATCTTGCAGACCGAAGACTACGACAACGTCGCCACGCGTAGGACCACCCGCGAAGGCGAGCCTCCCATCAGGTCGTTCTGTGCCCGTATGTTCTACAAGATCATCAACCGCATTTCCAAGGCCGACATCGTCGACGGAGCACGCGATTTTAGGCTCATGAAGCGACCTATGGTCAACGCCATCATCTCCATGGGCGAATACAACCGATTCTCCAAGGGCATTTACGGCTGGGTGGGCTTCAAAACCAAATGGCTCCCCTACGTAAACGTCAACCGCGTGGCCGGCGAGACCAAATGGAGCTTTTGGTCGCTGCTCCTCTATTCCATCGACGGCATCGTCGCGTTTTCCACGGCGCCGCTCTCCCTCGCCGCCCTCACGGGTATCGTCTTCTGTCTCATCGCTATTCTGGGATTCGTCGTCATCCTAGTAAAGACGCTTGTTTGGGGCGACCCCGTCGGCGGATGGCCGTCGCTCGCCTGCCTCATAACGCTGTTTGGCGGCATGCAGCTCCTGTGCCTGGGAATCATTGGCGAGTACCTGGCAAAAGCCTACTTGGAGGCCAAGCGCCGCCCCATCTATATCATCCGAGAGTCCAACGAGGAATCTGATGACACGGCCCAATAACAGCATGCTCAAGAATGTGGCGTTCTACGCCGCCTGCTTCACGTTTTCCGTCGCACTCTTTGTCGCACTTGCAGCGGCGGGGCATGTTTACCCCTTTGGCGGCAACTCGTTTCTCACCAACGATCTCAAATACCAATACATCGACTTCTTCGCGTGGTTTCGCCGCGTCCTTTTAGGAGAGGCAAACCTTCGCTATTCCTTCTCACAAGGACTCGGCATGAACACATGGGGGCTCTATAGCTACTACCTCGCCAGTCCCTTCAACCTGCCCTGCGCGCTGTTTCCCGCAGACAAGCTGACGCTCTTCGTATTTGTTATCTCCGCGCTCAAACTGGGCTGCATCCACATCAGCAGCGCTTGGTATATGCAAAAGCGCTTTGACCTACCCAAGCCCGCAGCATTCCTGCTTTCCCTCTCGTTCACGTTTTGCAGCTGGACCATCAGCAACCTGCGCAACCCGCTCTGGATCGATTGCCTCATCCTGCTGCCCATCTGCGCCTACGGATGCCACGAGCTCATCCGCAAGCGGCGCATGATCCGCCTCGTCATCGCAACGGCGCTCAATGTCATGTTCTGCTGGTATACGGCCTACATCAGCATCCTGTTCCTCTGCATCTTCGTATTGGTCGAATTTGTCGACTATGCTGCAGAAGAAGGTTTTAGCTGGAAGCTCACGCTCGATCGGGCCCTGCGATTCGCCGGGGCCATCGCGCTTGGGCTGCTTCTGTCCGCCTGGACCTTTTTGCCGACCATCCTTGCCATGGCAAAAGGTGGGCCCGTGCTGGCACTTGGCCCTTTGCTTAAAACAAACCTCAAATCGCTCATCAGGGGCTTTATCCCCGGCATGTGGGTGAATAACGAGAACACGCCGCAGTTCTATTGCGGCATCATCATGATGCTGCTTGCGGTGAGCCTGCTGGTTAACCGCACGGTTTCGATCAAGACGCGCATCGCAACACTCGTCGTCACGATAATCCTGGTCGCAAGCTCCGTTTTGAGCCCGCTCGAGTACATCTGGTGCGGCATGCGCGTTCCCAACGGCTTCTACTCGCGCACGGCTTTTTTGCTGAGCTTCTTTACGCTGTGGGCCGCAGGATACGCACTGCAGAAACTCAAAGAGCGGCCAACATTGCGTCGAGCCTATCGTCCGGCCATCATCATGCCACTTCTGGCACTCACGGCAATTGAACTATTCGCCAACGCCCATGTTATGTGGAACCAGCTGTACACAGGCTATTCCGAAAAAGCCAACAGCGCCTATGTCGCCTCCGCAACCGACACGATCACGGCCATTCAAGACCAAGATTCGGCTTCGTTCTATCGCATTGACCGCACGACCACACGCGTCGACAGCGCCGCCCTCAACGAAGGCCTGGCGCTTGGGTACAACCAGTTGTCTTCGTATTCGTCTGCCAACAACCCGCAGGCCATCGCACTGCTCAACTCCCTTGGATACAGCAGCGTCGGCGAATTCTCGACCCGTTATGCTGAGCCCATTCTCGCCGTCGATGCCCTACTGGGAGTCAAGTATGCCATTCCCGAGAACGCGCCTGCGGGATACGTTTCGGCCAAGACGAATCAGGCCGACTCCACAAGCGCGGTGTACGAGAACCCCTATGCGCTCAACATTGGCGTCGCAGCCTCAAGCGATATCCAAAACAGCACGCTGAAAAATGAGAACCCCTTCGAAAAGCAGAACGACCTCTACAGCAAAATCCTAGGCCGCGAGGTCAAGCTCTATACCAAGATCGAGGCCACGAGCACGGAGAATAGCGATAGCTTAAAGCAATGGAGCGTTACTGTACCGACAAGCTCCATCGGGTATCTCTACATCAACAAAGATACGACTGCCGGCAGTTATTGGCCCGTCACCCTTACCATCGACCAGCGAACGATCGAAAACGAGGCCTGGAGATTCGACAATAATATCCGCCAGATTGCGGATGTATCGAACACCCCGAGCCAGCATACGGTGTCAATCGGAGTCGCAAAGGGCTATACAGACATGCCCCAAGACAATGAGCCGGTCTTTTACGCCCTCGATCTGGACGTTTTCGAACAGATTATTAACGAGCTTAAGACAAGCGAGTTTATTCCGACGGTTTTTGAGGACGGAAGGATCGAAGGCGAGTATACCGCCAAGGATGACGGCAACCTGCTGCTGAGCGTTCCGTACGATGAGGGCTGGAACGTAACGGTAAACGGAACCGCCGCAGAACTAACGCCCGCC
>CABPXT010000041.1:0-13560 GCA_902461405.1 uncultured Collinsella sp. | reverse complement strand
CTTCGATGCCCTGGCCGCCATCGTCGACCCTTCCGTCGCGGCGGCAGCCGAAGGCGGAAGCGCCGAAGTCCAGGCAGACCCGGTTAAGGCGTTCATGACGGCGCTTGAGAAGCTGCGAGCGCTAAAGGCTGGCGGCGATGCCTAATGAACGTGCAGACAATCGAGCTTGATGTCAACAAGCGCGGGTGCGGAAACAACTGCATTCGAATCGCGCAGGGCGAGGGCGGCGGCACGACCATCAAGGCGCTTATCTACGACAACGGCGGCGAGCTGTCCTTGTCGGGGTACAGCGCCTTTTTGGTTGCACGATTGCCCGACCGAATCCACTACTACCGTGGCAGCGCCACGGTCAGCGGAAACACGATCACCTACGTCTGCGACGAATCGAAACTCGCAAGCGTGCCTGGCTACACCGACGAAGCCTACTTCGAAATCATCAAGGGCGATTTCTTGGCTCAAACGGAGCGCTTCGCATTGGACATCCTGCGAAGCGCCAAAGAGGGGCAGAAGCCGGCGCAGTCGTGGGACAACGCGATCGATGACCTTATCAATCGCGGTGAAGCTGCCGTCTCGAAGGCGGGGAAGGCCGCAACCGATGCGACAGTCGCTGTCGGCAACGCAAATGCCGCCGTGAACATCTGCAAGAGCGCGACCGAAGCAGCCAACACGGCAGCCAGCAAGGCCAATGCAGCGACCAGGAGCGCCACGGACGCTGCTACGGCGGCGAACACGGCAAAGGCCAACGCGGATGCGGCAACCGATGCCGCGAAGTCAGCGACCAATGCCGCGAACGCATCGAAGGACAGCGCCGACGAAGCCGCAAAGGATGCCCGCAAGGCCGCCGAGGAAGCTCGCGGTTCGATCAGCCCCGACAAGCGTATTTATCTTGCCTACGACACTGTTGGCGATAACGAATACATCACACTAGTTGACACGGAGGATTAGGCATGTCCAAGACGCACATTGCAGACCACGAGACGCTTGAGCGCGTTGCAATTGCGCTCGAATCCATGGGGGCTTCGACAGTCCCCATTTTTGATGACAAGACCGGACGCTATACAAACGCGAGTATCGCCGCATGGCTCGCTAGGATGCGCGACGGGAAGAACTACGGCGTTAGCATCCCGAAGGGCAGCGCCACGGCCTGCACCAAGACCGGCGCAAACGCAGGCATCGCCAACCCCAAGCCCGGCATCATCGGCAAGGCCGCAACCGACCCTTACGTCAACCACGGAGCCTTCACGTTCTTCGAGGTCAACGGCGGCGTTGATGCTGACGGCACGCCTTACGTCACGGCAATCGACGGTGACGGTCGGTTCTCTCGCAGCAACGACACGTGGATCATGACGCCAGTGCTCTACACGCTGGAAACCGAGACGGACGATGCCGTTAACCTAACCGTCTCCGACACGCAGAATCAGGGCATGAAGGCGCAGCCAGCCGCCTACCTTCCGAGCGGCACAAAGCGCCCATTCATGCTCTATGCGAAATACGCGCTCTCGGTCGATGCCGACGGCAAGCCGCGCAGCGTTAGCGGCGCTTCGGTCAAGACCATGAGCATCAGCCATGATTCCGGCATCAGCCTTATGAAGACAGCCACGACAGGCGATTCGCTCAAGGTCGCAGCCGATGATTGGTACGTCAAGGCGATGTTCCTGCTCAAGTACGCCACCAAAAACTCGCAGAGCGTCTTCACCGGATGCACAGGCTACGACATAACAGCAACGCCGACGCTAGCCGAGAGCAACACGACGCGTGTTGTCATCGCGAAGGACAAGGCCGATCAGATCATCGTCGGCTCGGCCATGATGCTCGGCACACACACGGGCACCAGCACCGACCGTGGCAATTCGTACAACCGCGACATTTTCGACAGCGCGAAGGTTATCAAGAAAGCCGCCGTCGATGCGTCCAACGTCGCGATCTACTTCGATGTCGCGAAGCCCTTCAACACCGCCACCACCTATCAGCTCGCGACTTCGCCGTGGATCACAGGCGCGTGCGACATGGTTGAAGGTGATGGCTCACCGACGAGTTGCACAGATTCCAAGCAGCCGTTCGTGATCCAAGGCATCGAGCTTGGTCTTGGCATGTACGAGGTCTTCGGCAACGTGCTCATTCAGTACACGGGCAGCGGCACAGCCGTCTGGGTGAATCCCGACACGAAAGACGAAAAGTCTGGAAGCATGCCGGATACGGCTCTGAGCATCGGCACGTTCCCCGGCCCAGCTGGCGAAGGTTGGAACTACAGCCTTTACCCGAAGACCGACAACGGACTGATGATGCAGCATGGCACGGGCGCGTCAACGTCGGTCGGCATCTGCGATGGCAACTATAAAGTCGCGGACACCACTGTAGGCTGGCGAGAGTGGCTTTCCCTTGGCGTCTTGGGGAACGGGGGCATTGCTGGCCTTTGGTTCGTCGACGGCAACAGCGGCACCGGCAACGCTGGGTGGTTCGTCGGCTCGCGCCGCTCTGCCAATGGTCGTTCAAGGGGTGAAGCGGCGTAAGCCGCGAGGGGACTTGTCCCCTTTGTAAAAACAAGCAGGGATTCGCGGCGCGTGGGCTGTCATGTTCTCTTGGCTTTCCCTTGGCAACTTGAGGAACAGGGGCAATGCTGGCCTTTGGTACGTCAACGGCAACAACGGCACCGGCAACGCTAGGTGGAACATCGGCTCGCGCCTATCTGGGTGATTATCTCAACAACCAGCTATCTATCTTTATTTCCGCCGCGACTACCCGCCGCCGCTGGTGGCGAGCGGGGGCAGCCTGGCTTAACTAAGTGAAATATGTCTTAAGACCAGCGGGCCAGTAACGGAAACGCGACCGCTCGTACGACATCCAGAGAGTAACAAGGTCAAAAAATTGAAGAGCTATTGCAAAGGGCTTCGCGTGAACGAGGCCCTTGTTTTTGCCGCCTACGAATCGTGGCTCGAATCGAAGGCGGGGAAGAAAAACGCCTGGCGCGTTCCGCAAGAGCACGGCAGCGCTTCAGCGTTGATTCAAGAGATCGTGCGCGAGGTCGAAACGCGCTCATTGACGTTTCGACCAATAAAGCGTTACAGGCATCGCGAGCCAACGAACGGCAAGATGCGAATCATCGGCGTCGAGAGCGTGAAGCAGCAGGTTTGCGATTATGTGGCCGTTACCGCCATGTCGCGCCTGCTCGATGCGAAGGCAGGCTTCTGGCAGGTTTCGAGCATCCCCGGCAAAGGTCAGCTCATGGCAGCTCATGCCGTGCGCAGGTGGTCGCAAGATGGCGGTTACTACGTGCACATGGACGTGCGCAAGTGCTATCCGTCCATCAGAGCAAACGTTGTGATGAAACTGCTTCACCGATACGTGAGAAGTCCTGATGTGCTCTATATAGCCGAATCACTGCTAGCCACATACGGCGGCGGGCTTGAGATCGGGAGCTATTTCAGCCTGCGAATGGCACAGCTGGTGCTTTCTTTCGGCTATCACGAGGTCGAGTGCATGCGCAAGGTAAGGCGCGGCGCTAGCGTTCCGCTGATCGCGCACCAGCTTTGGTATGCAGATGACATCTATTTGTTCAGCCCAGACAAGCGCAACTTGCGGAGCGCGGCAAGGCAGCTCCAAAGGCTGCTGCACAAAAAGTTCGGCCTTACCGTCAAGCCATGGAAGATAAGCCGCATGAGCAACGAAGAACCGGTCGATGTCGTTGGATACACGGTACGGAAGAACCGTACCACGCTCCGCAGTTCGCTTTTCCTGCGTGCGTGCAGGGCGCTTCGTAGGTATAGACGCTCACCGTCGCTCAAGCGAGCGCGGAGGGCTACGAGCTATGGAGGCTGGTTTCGCCATGCAGATTGCGCCGATGTATGGCGCGACAACGGATTCAACAAGGTATTTAAAAAAGCCCGCGCACACATAAGCGCGGCAGAAAGGAGCACGCATGAGCACTCAGACATGCAGCGCAACGCCGCTTGACGCAGTGATGATCGAAGCCCGACCAGGCGGCGTGACCGCAGATGTTTGGCTTCGCAAGAACATCGAAAAGGATGTTGCCGACAACGGAGCCGATGGCAACATGTCGGTCGAGTTCTACCGAGCCGACGAGCTGCACTTCGTTACCGTCGGAGTTCCGACCGTCGAAGAGGTCGCAGCGGCGTTCGACGAGCTGTGGGACGCGCACGAGGGAGACGGCCTTACGGATTCCGAGCGCATTGACATGATCATCAACCAGCTCAAGGACACCCGCGCTGCCCTCAAGGACACCAACGCCGCACTGCTCGAGATCGGCGATTTGGTGGGCGGTGAGTAGCTATGGCAAAGATCTACTACGAAGCCGTCATAGATGGCACCCGCACTGTCGATAGCGTGCCAAAGCTCTGGCGTGCCGCCGTGCAGAAACTGATCGATAACAATGCAAAGGAGAAATAATGGAAGCTATCTACACGTTCACGGAGCCGCAAATCTGGGCAATCGCCGGCGCATTCCTGATGATGCTTATTGACATGGTTACGGGAATCGCCCAGGCAATCTTCAACTGTAGCTTTAAGTCTTCGACGATGCGCCGCGGCTTGTGTCATAAGGCCACGCTTACACTTATCATCATGCTTGTGATATGCATCGAGATTCTAAGCTCGCATATCGTTGGGCTGAATTTCAATGGCATCAGCGTCTACGTCGTCTGCATCACCATCATCTTCATGGAGCTTGCCTCTATCCTCGAGAACCTCAAGAAGGCGTATCCAGAGCTTGCCGATTCTCCAATCATGAAGATTTTCGAGCACGCCAACGTTGACACCGACGATATTACGAAGGCGATTGCCGATGAAGTCGCGAAGCGCGGCTAGTATGCGGCTCGCCGCCGCGCTGCTGATGGGCTTTGCGGTGGGCATGGGCTTATGGTTCGTCCTGACTATCGATCACGTTGGCGACGATACAGAAGCATTTGGGAAAGCCTATAACCAAGGCTATAGCGATGGTTATACAGCGGCTTTGCCGGTTTATGAAAAAAAGACGAGTGCGGAGAGCGGCTATATGCCGCTCTTTCTGCAAAAAGACCCTCAATGGGCTAACGTTGCCTACTCGGACGAAACCATAGGTACGTACGGCTGCGGCCTTACCGCTGCGGCAATGGCCTTGAGCTACCTTAACGGTCGCGAGGTAACGCCCGACCTGCTTGCCGCATTCGTCGGCGAAAGCTGCCTGACAGACCGCGTTAACGACATGGCGAAGTTCAGCGCCTATATGACCAAGAGCTACAGCCTGAAATCCCGCGACACGTTTTGGGGCACGAATGAAGCCCTCAAGGCCGTCGATGACGGCTGGATCGTCTTCGCAGGCGTTACCGGAACCCTTGGCGAGCGCTCTTACGGCTCGCACGTCGTGATGATTTGGCGCGAAAACACCGACGGTACCTACGCGCTCCGCGACCCTGATGACGGCACCAATTCAATCCATACATGGACAGCCGACGAGCTTAACGCCGTCACTTTCACTCAATTCAATGCAATTAAGAGGTGATGCAGATGACCATGAAGGGCATCGATATTGCAGACTGGCAAAAAAACCTTAATCTTGATTCAATCGAATACGATTTTGTCATCATCAAAGGAACCCAGGGCACCAATTACGTCAATACGTTTTGTGACGCGTTTGTGCAAAAGGCTATCAAGGCGGGTAAGCTCTGGGGCTTCTACCATTTCATGAATATGGATGATCCTGTCAAGCAGGCGGATCACTTCTATCAGAACTGTAAAAACTATTTCGGTAAGGGTGTTCCCGTGCTCGATTATGAGGACGGCGGCAGAATCGGCACGGACGGTGCCAAGAAATTCCTTGATCGTATCTATGCACTCACGGGCGTGAGGTGTCTCTTGTATACCTACCGCAATCTCACTAAAGAGGAAGATTGGTCTAAGATTGCGCCTAACCACGCCCTCTGGGTTGCCCAGTATGCCAACGAGAATCAGACTGGGTACCAGGATTCGCCATGGCTTCCGGATGGCGGCTTTGGTGCTTGGAATACCTGCGTGATGCACCAGTATTCTTCGCACGGTAGACTATCTGGGTACAACGGCAACCTCGATCTTGACATTGCTTTCATGGACGCTGCCGCTTGGTCGCGTTATGCGAAGCCCAGCACCTACAATGCGCCGGTGGAGACTGCCCATGAGAATAGTGGTAGTACCGCCGACCTTGCAGCAGGCGTAATGCGAGGGAAGTACGGCAACGGTGACGAGCGCAAGGCCAAGCTTGGCACTCGATTCAACGAGGTTCAAACCCTTGTAAATCGTGCGGCTACCGCAAGTGCCGACGATCTTGCAACGGACGTGCTCAACGGAAAGCTTGGCAACGGTGAGACGCGCAAGGTAATTCTTGGCAACCGCTATGACGAGGTGCAAGCCGTGGTCAATTCCCGCGTCAACGCCGTAGACATTGACGCTCTTGCACACGCCGTCATTCGCGGCGAGTACGGCAACGGTGACGAGCGCAAGGCCAGACTGGGCGCTAACTTTGATGCTGTGCAAAAACGAGTAAATGAGCTTCTTTAGTAGCTTATAGAAATGCCCACACCCTGTAATGGGGTGTGGGCTATTTTCGTTTAAAGGGCATTGCGGCAAGTCTCTAACGGTTCATGTCCTCTCGAATCAAGCTCTTGATGTACTCAGTTGTATTGTCCTGCTCCTTGAGCCATCTATAAATGCTCTCGTCATCCTCGTTGGGGTAAAAACGTATGACGAGCTGTTTCACCGACCTTTTGCGGTAGGAAGATGTTGCGCGTCTTTGCGCTTCGGTTGCCATTTCATTCACCGCGCTTTTCTCTGGCCTTGCGCCAGATGCGAAACGAGATAAACGAGATGACAAAAACTACAATGCCAGTTTTCATCGTTGCACTCCTGTTGTAAGATGATTTTGGCTAGTGGGGTACCGCCGAAGCGGCACCCCTTGCCCTATCTAGACCTCTTTGCGTGCTTTCCCGGCTTGCGAGAGGTCTTTTTCTTCAGGGCTTCGATTCCTTCATCTAGCGCTTTTGCCAGTAGCACGCCGATGACGGCAACCGTTAAGTCCCATATTTTGTCATCCATTTGAACCACCTCCTTTCTTGCTTACGTCTACTATTATAAGGTATACCCCATAGTAACGCAAGCTGATTTTCGATTTCGTTAACTTTTTTTCGAGTTGAACAATGTTACAATGCAAAACCAGTTATTGGAGACTTTGATTTCGCGGCCATTGGCGGCTATCGTAGGGTTCGCAAAGATTTTCTGAGGCTCCACCCTTGGATTTGATAAGCCGCTGACATTGTGTCGGCGGCTTTTTTTAAAAGAAAGGGCTGTACCATGGCTAAGCTTGAGTCCCAACCACTGTCTGCCGAGGAACGCGCCGAGTTGGAAGAGCTCCGCGCCGAGAAAGCTCGTCGCGAGGCCCAGGAAGAGGCACGCCGCGAGCGTGAGGAGCTGGCCGCCCTGCGTGCCGAGCGTACGAAGGCCGAGGAGGCCGCCGCGAACGTCGCCCCCGCGCCCAAGCCCGCCGCCGCGAAGCCCGCGCCCACCGCACCTAAACCTCAGCCTAAAAAGGTCGCTCGTTCCAAGTCCGTCGAGCCCAAGCCGAGCCGTGACGAGATGACCTTTGCCCAGCGCATGGTTACCTCCAAGGAGCCTACGGGCGAGAACGAGATCCCTGGCATGGCGCCGGCTCAAAAAATCATCATTGTCCTTGCCCTCATCGCGTTTGTCATCTTTATGGGCTACACGATCCTGACCAGCATGGGCCTGCTCTAGCCCATTCGCGCTGGGTGCCATGCCCGAACACTCTGCCCTTTTCCAACCCTCAACCTCTGCACAACGCATCCGAAAGGTCGCCCCATGGCTTTGACCGACATCTCGCATCCCACCGACATTGCAATGCTCACCGATCTGTACGAGCTCACTATGGCCCAGGGCCTGTGGGAGAGCGGCAAGGCCAATGAGCAGGGTTGTTTTACCGCGTTTTACCGCGACCATCCTTTTGGCAGCGCCTATGCCGTCATGTGCGGCACCGCCGAACTGCCCGAGCTGGTCGAGAATCTGCGCTTTACGCCCGAGGACATCGACTACCTCGCCTCGCTCCAGGCCCCGGCCGGCGGCGCGATGTTCAAGCCTGGATTCCTCGACTACCTGCGCGATTTTCGTGCGCATGTAAACATCGACGCCGTGCCCGAGGGCGAGCTCGTCTTTCCGCGCGAGCCCATGGTTCGCGTCACCGGCCCCGCGCTGGAGTGCCAGCTGCTTGAGACGGCGCTGCTCAACATCGTTGGGTTCCAGACGCTTGTCGCCACCAAGACGGCGCGCGTGGTGCTGGCGGCGGACGGCCGTCCCGTTGCCGAGTTTGGCCTGCGCCGCGCTCAGGGTCCCGATGGCGGCTTGGCCGTCGCGCGCGCGAGCTACGTTGCCGGCTGCTCCTCTACGTCCAATGTGCTCGCCGGCCGCCGCTACGGTATTCCCGTCTTTGGCACGCATGCGCACAGCTGGGTGATGAGCTTCGATTCCGAGCTCGAGGCCTTCCGCGCCTTTGCCAAGTCGAGCCCCAAGAACTGTACGCTGCTCATCGACACCTATGACGTGCGCGAGGGCTGTGAACATGCCATTACGGTTGCCAAGGAGATGGAAGCGGTGGGCGAGCGCCTGTCGGCCATTCGCATCGACTCCGGCGACCTCGCCAAGCTCTCTAAGTATGTGCGCGGCCGTTTTGATGCCGAGGGCCTGCCCTATGTGGGGATCTCGGTTTCTAACGATTTGGATGAGTACACGATTCAGTCGCTGCTCGACCAGGGCGCGCCCATCGACAGCTTTGGCGTGGGTACCAAGCTTGCGACCTGCTATGACCAGCCGGCGCTGGGCGGCGTGTACAAGCTTTCCGCCCGCCGTGCGAGCGAGGCAGATCCATGGACGCCGGTGGTCAAGCTCTCTGAGCAGCCATACAAGCGCACGATCCCGGGTGTGCAACGCGTGCGCCGTTATTACGACGGCTTTGGCGGCCCGGTCTGCGACATGATCTACGACGAGGACCATCTGGCGGGGGAGGGCGCCGCGCGCGGCAATACCCTTGTGGCCGTGAACGATGCCGCCCTGGTGACCGACGTGTCCGAACTCGAGTATCGCGAGCTGCTGGTGCCGATCGTGCGCGATGGCAGTGCGGTGGCTCCGCGTGAGAGCATCCAGGACGCGCGCGAGCGCTGTGCTTGGGCGCTCGACCATCTGGACGCAGCTTTCAAGCGCTTCCTGTACCCGCAGACCTATGTGGTGGGTATGGAGCAGGGCCTGGCTCAGGTGCGCGACGAGCTCGTGCGTAAGAACATGGCCGCGGCCTCTGCCTTTCCCTGGGCTCACTAATTCCTTGGGCGGTAGGGGCGAGTCACGCTTCCCTGGCCGCCGGCTCGGCCGTTCGCTGAACAGTTGATTGGTTTGACGTATGACGACTTCTTGTAAAACGATGGTGGTAAAGATCGGTTCGTCCACGGTGGTGGGCGCCGACGGCAAGGTCAACCGCGCCTTTATCGGCGGGCTTGCCGACCAGGCCGCAGCGCTGCGCGAGCTTGGCTGGCGTCTGATCGTGGTGAGTTCGGGCGCCATTGCCTGCGGCTATCCCGTGCTGGGCTTCGACCGTAAGCCGGTCGGCGACCTGCCGAGCCTGCAGGCCTGCGCCTCGGCCGGTCAGTGCATCATCTCGTCGGCCTACGACGAGGAGTTCCATGCGCGCGACCTGCTCACCTCGCTCGTGCTGCTCACGCGTCACGACACGGCGCGCCGCACGTCCTACCTGCACGCGCGCGACGCCCTGCTTCGCCTGGTGGAGCTGGGTGTGGTGCCGGTCGTCAACGAGAACGATACCGTCACCGTCGATGAGATCAAGTTTGGCGACAACGACACGCTGGCGGCGCTTGTGAGCTGCCTGGTTTCTGCCGATCTGTGCGTGACGCTCTCGGACATCGATGGCCTCTACACCGCCAATCCGCATGAGGATCCGACGGCCGAGTTTATCCCGGTCGTGCATAAGATCGATGCCAAGATTATCGCCTCGGCGGGCGATTCTTCCACATCGGTGGGTACGGGCGGCATGATCACCAAGATTCGCGCGAGCCGCATTCTCATGACAGCGGGCATTCAAAGCGTGATTTGCTCGGGCGAGGAGCCCGATGCGCTCGTGCGTCTGGCCCGCGGCGAGAGCGTGGGTACGCTGTTCGATCCGCCGGCGGAGCGCCTGGACATTGCGCCGCGCAAGTTGTGGATTGCACTGGGCGACAAGGCGCACGGCTCGGTGACGGTCGATGACGGCGCCGCGAAGGCGCTGGTCAGCCGCGGATCGTCGCTGCTCGCGGTGGGTATTCGCGAGGTCGATGGCCAGTTTGCCGAGGGCGATGTGCTCGACGTGTGCGACCCGAGCGGCATGGTTGTCGCCCGCGGTATCGCCGAGGCCGATTCGGACGTGCTGGAGCTTGCCGCCGGCCGCCGCCAGGACCAGATTGCCGGCAACCGTCTACTGGCAGACCTAGCCGAGAAGCCCGCAATCCATAGGGACAACTTGATAGTGTTTGCATAAAGAGAGGCAGCGCTGCGGCTCGTTTTGCCAGCAGTGCTGCCTCTCCTTTTCCGGCACTTGGGGACGTTTCTATTGTGCCGGCAGGTGGGGACACTCCTTTGCTAGAAGATTCGGCGCAGGTCTCCGCGGTTGAGGGACTCGTCGAAGAGGTGCTTGAATACCACACTGCCGTGCAGGCCGTCGTGCTCGAACTCGTTGGTTACCCAGGCGTGCGAGTTGCCCACGCGGCTGAGCGTGTCGAGCTGCAGACTCGAATCGACGTACATGTCATCGAAGTACACCGCGGCCTGGAGCGGCACCTCGTTGCAGGCCAGGCGCTGCGGGTCATAGATCTTGTCCCAGCTGGTGTCTTCCATCAGCAGGTCCATGGCGGGCTTGAAGGGCTTGAGCTCGGGCATCTGCTCGAACATCCACGGGAACATGGCCTCGCCGGTAAACATGAGCGGGCGCGCGAGGGTGTCGAACTCGGCGTGGTGTGCCTTCTCTTCAGTTGCGGCCCAGCCAATGGGCATAGTGTCACCGTCGGCGTATATGAACTCCTGCAGTGTCCAGTACAGCGGATTCGTGCGCGTGTTGGTGCGCTCGAAGGCGCGCATCAAAAAGCTGTCGGATACCGAGGAGCCGCAGCTCAGCGTACCGTCGCCTGTAACAAACGCGTGATCGATAATCCAATGCATGCGCTCAAAGCTCGGCTTCATGCCAAAGTCGCTGCCCATGAGCTGTAGGCGCTCGACCGTCATTGGCGAGCCGTCGGGCAGTACGGGCTTCTGAGCCTCGAGCGCATCGGCCAGGGCTGCCACGCGCTCGACATCGGCGGGGTAACGGTCGTAATACTGCTGCGTCTTGGCGACCATGCGCGGGAAGGTGTGCGCGTAGACCTCGCTGGCGCTCGCCGGCACGTGCGGAATGCCGCCGCAGGTAAAGCTTGCCGCCACGCCCTCGGGGAAGAGCGACAGATAGCTCAGCGTCAAAAAGCCGCCGTAGCTCTGCCCGAGCGTGACCCAGGGCCTACCGCCAAAGCCCACCAGGCGCAGGTACTCAAAATCGCGCACGATGGAGCTGGCGAGGTGGCGCTTGAGGAAGTCCGCCTGCGAGCGGTCCGCATCGGCGCCGGCTGCCTCGGCACGCTCGCCCAAGGCCGCGATCGTGCGCCCGTCTACACAGCTGCTGCGTCCGGTGCCGCGCTGGTCGGGCAGGACGACGCGGAAGTGCTTGACGGCCTCCTCGATCCAGCCGTCGCTTGTGGGTGACAGCGGACGCGGGCTCTCGCCGCCGGGGCCGCCCTGCAAAAACAGGAGCAGCGGTAGATCGTCGTTGATGCGGTCGGGCGCGCAAACCACGCGGTAGAAGAGCTTGATGCTTTCGGGCGCACCTGCGATGGGCGCCGGCATGGCGCCGCGGCGCATGGTGCTGCCGACGGCCAGGAGCATCGGCTCCAGGCCGCGCCAGTCGAGGGGGACATCGATGCTGTGGTCCTCGACATACAGGCCGGGGACGTGGTACGAAGTAATGAGGGCCATGTGAGTCTTCCGTTCGTTGCGGTGTTTCGGGTTGACCAATTTTACCGCCGCGGGCGAGGCCATGCGCAAATCGGCTACCATGGTTGCAAACTTCTAGGAGAAAGGGCCGTCCATGTCGGTCGATATAGCCACGTATGTCCACGATCTTGCCGTTACCGCTAAGGCAGCGTCGGCCTCGCTTGCCACGGCGAGCGACGAGCAGCGCCAGGAGGCCGTGCGCGCCATGGCCGCAGCACTGCGCAACGGTATCGACTCCATCGTCGCCGCCAACGAGCTCGATATGTCCGCCGCGCGCGATGCGGGGACCTCGGCGGGACTCCTCGACCGTCTGCTGCTGACGCCCGAGCGCGTTGAGGGTATGGCCGTCGGCCTGGAGAAGCTCGCCGAGCTGCCCGATCCTGTCGGCCGTGTGCTCGACCACCGCGTGCTCGCAAGTGGCGTGGACCTCACCCGCGTGAGCGTGCCGTTGGGCCTGGTCGCCATGGTGTACGAGGCGCGCCCCAACGTGACGGCCGACGCCGCGGGCATCTGCATCCGCACCGGCAACGCCTGCATTCTGCGCGGCGGCTCGCTGGCCTATCACTCGTGTGCCATGATTGCCGAACTGCTGGCCGATGCGCTCGAGGCCAAGGGCTTCCCGCGCGAGGCCGTGTCGATGATCGAGTCTACCGACCGCGAGGCCACCGGCGAGCTCATGAAGCTCCGCGGCGTCGTCGATGTGCTCATTCCGCGTGGCGGTGCGGGCCTGATCCAGCGCTGCGTGCGCGAGTCGCTCGTTCCGGCGATCGAGACGGGCACGGGTAACTGCCACATCTACGTGCATGAATCCGCCGACTTCGATAAAGCGCTCAATATTATCGTCAACGCTAAGACGCAGCGCGTGGGCGTGTGCAATGCCGCCGAGTCGCTGCTGGTCGACCGTGCCGTGGCCGATGCGTTTTTGCCCGCGGTCGTGGCCGTGCTGCATGACCACGGCGTGCTCATTCACGGCGACGAGGCCACGTGCGCCGCATGCGCCGACGCCGGGCTTGCCGAGGGCGATGACTACGTTGCCGCGACTGAGGAGGACTGGGGTCGCGAGTATCTGGCGCTCGAGATGAGCGTGAAGGTCGTGGCGAACGAGGACGAGGCCATCGCGCACATCAACCGCTACGGCACGATGCACTCCGAGGCCATCGTTGCAGAGGAGACGGATGCTTGCGAGCGCTTCCTGGACGAGGTCGATGCCTCGGCCGTGTATGCCAACGCCAGCACGCGCTTTACCGACGGCGGCGAGTTCGGCCTGGGCGCCGAGATTGGCATCTCGACCCAAAAGCTCCACGCCCGCGGCCCCTTTGCCGCCGAGGCCCTCACCACCTACAAATACAAGCTCCGAGGCACCGGCCAGGTCCGCCCCTAACGCCCGCGCAAACAAAAACCACCACAAAGGTGCCTGTGAACTGCCTCCCATTTCTTGGACATCGGGAAATGGGAGGTTTTCCATGAGTAT
>CABPXT010000040.1:0-13637 GCA_902461405.1 uncultured Collinsella sp. | reverse complement strand
GCCAGCGGAAAGTACGTAAACGACTAGGCTACGCCGCTGGAGCCGAAGCCTCCGTTGCCTCGGTCGGTTTCGTCTAGTTCTTCTACTTCTATGAGGTTGACCGTGGGGACTTCTTGGATGACGAGTTGGGCTATACGGTCGCCTTTGTTGATTTGGATGTTGTTCGTGGGGTCTAGGTTAATGAGGATGACTTTGAGCTCACCTCGGTAGTGGGCGTCGATGAGGCCCGGCGTGTTGACTATAGACAGGCCCTGCTTGATGGCCAAGCCGCTGCGGGGCTGGACGAAGCCGGCGTAGCCATCGGGCAGGGCGATGGCCAGCCCCGTAGAGACCAGACGGCGTTCGAAGGGCTTCAGGACGCAGTCTTCGTTGGAGCGTAGATCGAAGCCGGCATCGGTGGGATGGGCGTATTTGGGAAGCTCGACGGTGGGGTCGAGACGCTTTATGTTGACGGTAATGTTGGACATGGAATCACCTTAGCTTGTCGAGCTCTTGCAGAAACTCATCGACGTCTTTGAAATCGCGGTAGACCGAGGCAAAACGGATGTACGCAACCTTGTCGATCTTGGCCAAGCGCTTGAGCACCATGTCACCCAACTCATGGGACGTGACGGCCGTCAGCGTGCGAGAGCGAAGCTCGACCTCGATGTCATCGATAATCTCATTGAGCTTCTTAGTGTCGATATCGCGCTTGATGGTGGCGCGCATCAAGCCGACAAGAAGCTTATTGCGATCGAACCGCTGCTTAGTTCCATCTGACTTAATGACCTCGATAGGGTCCTCGCATCGCTCAAACGTTGTAAAGCGGTAGTTACACGAGCAACATTCGCGACGGCGCTTAATGGTGTTATTTGACTCCTGCATACGGGAATCAACGACGCGGGTATGTGCCTTGCCGCATTTGGGACAGCGCATGGTACCTCCTCTTAAACGATAACAAGGGTACCATGCGCAGCGCGATAATGATTACGAACGATCAGGAACCTTAAGATGCGCACCGGCGGCGAGCGAACCATGCTCCAGATGATTGACGCTACGGATCATGTCGGAAGTCTCTTGCGTGGAAAGGCCTTCGATTGGATATTCTTCGGCAAGCGACCAAAGAGAATCGCCAGACTGAACGCGAATGGTCTCGTAGGTAATGTTGGAAACGGACTCGGCATACGCGGCGTGACGAGCGCTAAAGACCGACATAGCGAGGACAAAGAAGAGCGTAAGCGCAACGGCGAAGGCGACAATCGTCGGAACCTTCAGGGCAACGCGGGCCGGCGCGACTACAGCCTGCTGATTGAGCGCAGGCTTTACGGTCAAAGGCTGAAAGCCGGAGCGGCCACCCTGAACAACCGTAAAAGTGGGTTCTGCAGGCGTCTCGAGCTTAAGGGCGAGGTTTCCCTGGACCATATTCATTACGTTCATCATGTTCTCCTCTCGCGTGTTTTGCTGAGAACAGTTTTATCAAGCCGCGCGGACAAAAATGTCTAGCGCGAGAACGAATGTTCGGTTATTATTATCTTCGAACAGTTGTTCCTGTCAAGCAAAATTCGAACATTTGTTTGACATGGGTAGAGAGGATGCCCTGATGGCTCGCAAAATTACCAAGCGTCAGCAGCAAATTTACGACTTCATCAAGGAATATCAGCAGGAGAAGGGTTATCCGCCCAGCGTGCGCGAGATGGCTTCTGCCGTGGGCCTTTCCTCCCCCAGCACCGTGCACGCCCATCTCTCTGCCCTGGAGGCGCGCGGGCTACTCAAGCGCGATGCCACCAAACCGCGCGCCCTGGAACTCTTTAACGAGGATGGTTCCTCTGTCTCAATTTCCAAATCTGACGAGCCCACCGCACCTCGCGGAACGGTCTCGCTACCGCTCGTTGGTCGCGTCGCGGCTGGGATTCCCATTCTGGCAGAGCAGAATATCGAAGACACGTTTACCATCCCGACCGAAATCGCCACTGATCAGGGTTCCTTTATCCTTGAGGTGCATGGGAGCTCAATGATCAATGTCGGCATCTTCAATGGCGATTACATCATCGTCCGTGAACAAAAGAGTGCCATGAACGGCGAAATTGTCGTTGCCATGATTGATGGTTCGGCGACCGTCAAGACGTTCTACAAGGAGCAGGGGCGTGTGCGCTTGCAGCCCGAGAACGACACCATGGAACCTATCTATGCAACGAATCCCGTTATCCTGGGCAAAGTCGTCGGCTTGATGCGCCGGTTCTCGTAATGCAAAAACGCATAACCATCTTTGATACCGTCCGCGGGTTTACGATGATTTCTATGGCAGGTTTTCACGCTTGCTATGATCTCGCCTACCTGTACGGCTGTGATATGCCTTGGTTTACCCAGACTGTCTTTCAAGACGTCTGGCGCGCCAGCATCAGCTGGGTTTTTTTGTTTATCGCGGGTTGGATGTGCACGCTCTCACGCAACAATGCCAAACGAGCGGCTAAGTACGCTGCCGCAGCTTTGGTCGTCTGGATCGCAACAACGCTCGTATCGGTCGACGATTCAGTGAACTTTGGCATCATTTATTGCATGGCGGTGTGCACCGCGGTGGTTGCGTTCACCCGTCCGTTACTCCAAAAATTACCGGGCTCATGGGGCATCGCAGCGTGCCTTGTTCTTTTTGCCCTAACCTGGGGCATTCCAAAGGCGGTCTACCCACTCCCCTACCTGGCATGGCTTGGATTCCCAGGCCCGGGTTTTGTTTCGGGAGATTACTATCCGCTCATACCGTTTGTCTTTATGTACCTTACCGGCTTTTTTGCTGCCCAGGCAGCACAAGCATCAAGTCTCGAAGCGCCAGCATGGGCATACGCCAATCCTATCCCGGCGCTCGCAGTCCTGGGTCGGCATGCCTTACCGTTCTACCTGCTCCATCAGCCAGTCATTCTAGGCGTGCTAGAAATCGTTTATTCCGTACGATAGCGCTCGAGCCGCGGTGCAATACGAGCCGGCAGTTTCGCCACAATGCGAACGCCGTCCTCGAGATATTCCTCATGCAGAAGGGTTCCCTGCTCATGCACCAGCGTGATGAGAGCGCCCTCACGATACGGGATATCAGCGGAGAGCAACACATCGGTGGCAGCTGCCTCGCGAGCAATCCGGTCGACGAGATCGTCGAGCCCCTCGCCCGTTTGGGCCGAGAACAGAACGGCCTCCGGATAGCGACGACGGAAACTCAATCGATCGACGCTATCGAGAAGATCGATTTTATTGAATACGGTCAGCGTTAAACGCTCTCCGGCGCCGATCTCATCAAGCACGCGGTCGACAGCCTCCAGCTGCCGCTCATAGTCCTCGTCAGACGCATCTACGACTTTGAGAATTAGATCGGCACCCAAAACCTCGGACAGCGTCGATTTAAAGGCATCGACCAGACCATGGGGCAGCTTTTGAATAAAGCCGACGGTATCGGTAATCGTCATGCCGCGACCGCCGGGCAGACGATACGAACGCGTCGTCGGGTCGAGCGTAGCAAACAGCTTGTCCTGCGAAAGTACCGTAGAGCCGGTCAGACGATTGAGTAACGTCGATTTACCGGCATTGGTATAACCGGCCAACGCGACGCGAAACGCCGGGGACTCAATGCGACTCTTGGATTGAACATCGCGACGCTGTTCAACCTGCTTGAGCTCACGACGAAGCGCAGCGATCTTATTACGAATGAGGCGACGGTCGACCTCGAGCTGACTTTCGCCCTGACCAAAACGTGAGCCGATGCCGCCGCGCGTCTGCTCCTTGGCGAGATGGCTCCACATGCCACGCAGGCGAGGCAACAAATATTGAAGCTGTGCCAGCTGTACCTGCAGGCGTCCCTCACGCGTCTGAGCATGCAGGCCAAAGATATCCAGGATCAGTGCTGTACGATCGATAATCTTTACCGGCTCACCCACGGCTTTCTCCAAATAGGATTGCTGCGAGGGGGTCAGGTCGTCGTCAAAAATAACAACATCGGCATCCATGCGATGCACCAGGCCGCACAGCTCTTCAACCTTACCGGAACCGATAAACGATTTAGGATACGGCTTTACCAAACGCTGCGACAAGCGTGCCACGCACTGGGCACCAGCTGTGTGGGCAAGACGCTCCAGCTCATCAAGCGAGCGATCGAGCGGCCATGCATTGTCGCGCCACTCAACACCAACTAAAATGGCACGCTCGGGCTCGGGTGCCGTGGGAACAAGGGGGAAACGGGCCATTAGGCAGCCTCAATACGATGCAGGATATCCTCAACGACCTCATCGATCGTACATTCATCCATATCAAACCACACGATACGGTCATCGCGCTTAAACCACGAAAGCTGACGCTTGGCATAGCGACGCGAACGCATCTTAATGAGTTCGCGAGCCTCATCCATGCTCATCACGCCATCGAAAGCATCGATGATCTCTTTATAGCCAATTGCCTGCATCGACGTCAGGGCATCTCCCAGCCCCTGGTCCATAAGACCGCGGACCTCATCGACAAGACCCTGCTCAAACATCAGATCGACGCGCAGGTTAATGCGCTCGTAGAGCACCTCGCGATTACGGGTCAGGCCAAACCACAGCGCATGATAATACTCGCGCGGAACACTAAACTGACTTTTTTGCTGTGCATAGGAGATACCATCATCATGCATCTCAAGCGCGCGAATCACACGCCGCACGTTATGGGGATGAATAACAGCAGCTGATTCTGGATCGCGCTCGGCAAGCAGGGCATGCAGTTCTTCCTCACCAATACGCTCGGCAAGCTCCTGATAGCCCGCACGGCGATCGTCCTCAAGTTCACCCGAGGGAAAGTCCATCTCATCGAGGGCGGCCTTGAGATACAGCCCCGTACCTCCGCAAAAAACCGGCAGGCAACCCGAACCAAGGAGACGTTCAACATGCGCGCGAGCGTCAGCCTGATAAAGCGCAGCAGAATATGCCACACCCGGCTCTACAATGTCGACGAGACGCAGCGGCGCCGTACACTCATCGGGCGCCATCTTTGCGGTACCGATGTCCATGCCGCGATAGATTTGCATCGCGTCGCACGACAGCACTTCGGACGAAAGACGGGCTGCCAAACGGTCGGCAACATCGCTCTTACCAACCGCCGTCGGACCGACGATCGCAACGGCGGAAAGACCTGCCCCGGGAGAAACCATTAGCGCGGCTCGCCCACAACGGAGCCGGACAAATACCAAGTCTTGGCAACGTCAACGTCAACATCAACGATCTTGCCAACAAGCTGATCGATGCTGTAACCCTCGGGGATAGGCGCATGCACGGTCTGATTCTTGGGACTCTTGCCCAGCAGGACCGCATCGTTCTTTTTACTCGTTCCCTCAATGAGCGCGGGAACCACAGTATGAAGCTCGCCCTGGTTATACTCGTGTGCCGTGGTCTCGATAACCTTAACCAGGCGATTGAAACGCTCGAGAATAACCTCATGCGGCGTAGGATCGTCAATCTCGGCGGCCGGGGTACCGGCGCGCTTGGAATAGATGAAGGTATAGGCCTGAGCATAGCGGACCGTCTCGGCAAGTGAGAGCGTCTGCTCAAAGTCTTCTTCAGTCTCGCCCGGGAAGCCAACGATAATGTCGGTCGAGAGCGCAATATCGGGCATGCGGTTGCGAATGCGATCGACAAGGCCCAGATAGTCCTCGCGTGTATAACGGCGATTCATCTCTTTGAGGATCCGCGTCGAACCGGACTGGACGGCCAAGTGCAGCTGCGGCATAACGGCAGGCGTCTCGGCCATGGCGTCGATGGTCTCGGGCAACAGGTCCTTGGGATGCGAAGACGTAAAGAAGATACGCTCCACGCCCGTATCGCCCACGGCACGCAGCAGATCGGCAAAACGCGGCTTGCCAAACAGATCGCGACCATATGAGTTAACGTTTTGGCCCAGCAGCGTAATCTCACGCACGCCCTGGCGCACCAAACCGGTCACCTCGTCGACAATCTCCTCGAAGGGGCGGCTCTTTTCGCGACCGCGCACGTACGGCACGATGCAATAGGTGCAGAAATTATTGCAGCCCGTCATGATGGGCACCCAGGCGTGATACTGAGTCTCGCGATGCCACGGCATGCTCATGGCATCCGTATCCTCATGCTCATTGGTGCGGATATGACGCTTACCATCAAGGAACGCCTCGGCAATGAGCTCGGCCACATGTGCAATGGAATGCGTGCCAAAGATGACATTGACGTTATCGACATTGGTGAGCAGGCCCTCGCCATCGCGCTGCGCGATGCAACCGCCAACGGCAACCACGCGCTTGCCCGAAGGCGAAGGCGGCAGGCTTTTGCAGGAATTGCACTGACCGTACAGGCGAGTATCGGCGGCCTCGCGCACGCAGCACGTCATGAAGACAACGATATCGGCATGCGCGGGATCGAGCGCCATGAGGCAGCCATACGAATCAAGCAGACCGCTCACACGCTCGGAGTCGTGCTGATTCATCTGGCAGCCAAAGGTGCGGATAAAGTAGGTTTTACCGGCAAGAATATCGCGTACGGAACGCTGGTCCATGTGCATAAGTCCTAACGATGGGGAGTGGAACGAGGCAAGCAGAAGCTATGCCACAGGCTTAACATCATCCATGACGACGTTATCCATAGCAGCTCGATTGATCTGGTGAACGTAGATAGAAAGGCGGATGGCCGTGCGCGACTCCCCGTTAATGAGGATGTCGGAGAACACGGGCGCGCAGGAAATATCAAAACCGGTTGGAATCAAAAAACCGCGCGCGATGGCAACGGCCTTAATGGCCTGGTTGACGGCACCGGCGCCGACACACTGGATGTTGACGGGTACACCATCCTTGACCATGCCGGCGATGGCGCCGGCAACGGACGCGGGCGATGATTTGCTTGATACCTTCAGGCAATCCATGAAGAAACTCCTGCATTTAAAAGTACGTTTTAACTGCAATAACTGTATCGTACCGAGTGGACTCGGTAAAGGCACTATTCCTCTTTGGCAAGATCAAAGGTCACGGTGATTCGATCACGCGAAACACGGATCTTTGGGTCGCCGCAAAGGTTGAGATAGTACCGGGTGGCAAGGTCATTAAAGTCGCGTTCCACAGCGCGCGAAAACTGTGCCATGTCATCCTTGGCAATACGTAGCCCGCGACGATCCTTCGCGAGATCGACAGGAGCCGGCGCATGCGAGGACGAATCACGCTCGCGCAGCAGACGCGCGGTCACACCGCGAACGGGCTTAATCTGCCCTGCCAAAATGCGATGGGCCGTGCGCTCGGACATCTCAAGACCCAAACCCGAACAAATACGGATAAAGTCCTCGGCATCAGAAGCAAGGCCTAAACGATCGACAACCGGAAGCTCGCTCTCGTCATCAATGAACAGGAGACGAGACGTATCGAGCCGACTTGACGCTTGAGCATAAAGGGTCGCGGCAATCTCAGACGGAGAACCGAGATAGACATCGCAACCACGCAACTCCTCGAGCGCAAACTCACAAGCAGCGCGAATAATATTATGTGGACCGCGAGCGCAGACATAACGTCCGTCCTCATCCTTGACGGCCTGGGGCCAGCTGGACTGATCGGCACGCTCACTGAGGCGGTCGGCCGCAACGCTCACCTTGAAGGCTGAACCAAGATCGACGCCGGACGTGACCACACGGGCCTCGTCGGTGTTCTGCTTAATCGAAAACAATGCCATGCCACGACCGTGAACGCCCCAACGGTCCATCTTCATGCTCTCGAGCTTGGAGGTAACGCGGGCATCAAAGATTCGCTCTTGCATATCCTGCGGAACGCCAGAACCGTTATCCAGAAAGACAAGCGTGCGGACGCCATCTTCCTTGGTCGTGGCGAGATAGACCTTGTCGGCGCCGGCATCGCGAGCATTACGGAGCATTTCGATGACGATGTCCTCGACATGCTGAATGTCGTGCTTAGCCTGGCGCCGCTCGGCCTCCGAAACGCGGAGGCGGACATACCCCTCGCCAAGGTTCTCCTCGACGCGAAGGTTGCCCTCCCCCGACATCGACGCGATAAATGAGATGAGCTCGTTCGCGTCGCTCATGTTATTTAGCGATATCGACAGCGCGGCTCTCGCGAATCACGACGACGCGCACCTGACCGGGATACTCCATCTCTTCCTCGATCTGATGGGCGATATCGTGAGCCAGAACCGTGGACTGGGCATCGGAAATCTTGTCCGGCTGGACCATGACGTGGACCTCGCGACCGGCCTGCATGGCATAGGTACGTTCGACGCCGTCATGGGAGTTGGCGATCTCCTCGAGCTTCTCAAGACGCTTGATGTAGTTCTCGGCAGACTCGCGACGGGCACCGGGGCGAGAGGCAGAGACAGCATCGGCGGCCTGCACCAGGACATCGAGCACCGTGTTGGGGTCGACATCGGCATGGTGAGCCTCAATAGCGTGGACGATAACGGGCTTCTCGCCATAACGGCGGGCAAGCTCGGCGCCGATGACGGCATGCGGGCCCTCGACGTCGTGGTCGATTGCCTTGCCCAGGTCATGAAGCAGGCCGGCGCGCTTGGCGGTCACAACGTCCAGGCCAAGCTCGGAAGCCATCACGCCGCACAGATCAGAGACCTCGAGGGAATGCTGAAGCACGTTCTGACCAAACGAGGTACGGTAGCGCAGGGCACCAAGGGTCTTGACGATCTCGGGGTGCAGATCGTGGATGCCGGTATCGAAGGCAGCCTGCTCGCCAGCCTCACGCACGCGCTGCTGAACCAGGTCGGCGGCCTTGTGATACATCTCCTCGATACGGGCAGGGTGAATGCGGCCGTCGGCGATGAGGTTCTCGAGGGCGACACGGGCGGTCTCACGACGGACCGGGTCGAAGCTCGAAAGAACGACGGTCTCGGGCGTGTCGTCGATCACGAGGTTGACGCCGGAAACCTGCTCGAAGGTCCGGATGTTGCGACCCTCGCGACCGATGATACGGCCCTTGAGGTCATCAGAGGGAATGTGCACGGAGGTAACGGTGACCTCGGCAGTGTGGTCGGCAGCGCAGCGCTGAATCGCCAGAGACAGAATCTCCTGGGCGGTCTTGTGGCACTCGGCGCGAACCTGCTGCTCGGACTCGCGAATGATCGTGGCGGCCTCGTGGGTGACCTCGCCGCGAACCTTATCGAGGAGCTCCTTGTGGGCGTCCTCGCGGGTAAGGTCGGCGATACGCTCGAGCTCGGAGGTCTGCTTTGCACAGAGCTCCTCGAGCTCACGGGAGCGCTTCTCGACCTGACCGGCCTGGCTGGACAGCTGATGCTCGCGCTTGTCGAGAGCGTCGTTGCGGCGATCAAGGGATTCCTCGCGCTGCATCACGCGGTTCTCGAGCGTACGAATCTCGTTCTTACGCTGCTTGTCCTCGGCCTCGGCGGCCTGCTTGTTCTTGATGATCTCCTCTTTAGCCTCGAGCAGAGCCTCTTTTTTGAGGGTCTCGGCCTGACGCTTAGCATCACCGATCAGGGACTCAGCCTGTGCGTGTGCCGACTGGATTTTTTCGTCGGCCTCGTGAAGACTACCCTGCTTGGCGGTGCGCATGTAGGCAATGGCGGCGATGGCACCCAAAACGATGCCAACGAGCGCTGCGATGATAGGCATGCTCACTCCTTTTTATGGATTCGTTACACAACAAAGCGAACCGTCCTTACGAACGGCTCGCGACATTTGAGTAATATGGGCGCAGCTTATGCGGGTCGGATACAGATAAACATATAAACAAACTCATCACAGATGAGCACATATCACAAAGCAAATGACAGTGTTTATCGTACGTTGAACCACAACAACTGTCAAATAAATGGCCCCAGCACGGCGGCTAAAACGCGGTGAACGGCAGGGCCACAAAACGCATACGCCTAAACCGCACATTCCTCGCGTTCGGCATTAAGACGTGCCTTAACGGCATCGGCAGCGATGTGATACGAGAAGCCCTTGCCCATCAAAAACCGAACCAGTTTTTCGAATCCGCGCGTCTCTGGAACACGCCGCTTGGCGAGCAGGGCTGACGCACGCGCCAAATCGTCTTCGACGGCAAAATAATCCTCGGGATAACCGGGAATGTATTCGAGTACGACATGACGGCGCTTAAGCTCGGTCTCAATCTTGCGCTGTCCCCAGCCGCGTCGTTTGCGTTCCTCGATAAAGTACGAGCAAAAGCGGTTCTCATCTAAAAAGCGATACTCTGTGGCACGCTGGACGGCGAAATCAATTGCGGGCTGGCGAAAGCCGTAGCGTGCCAACTTGTCACAGACCTCACCCGTCGCATGGTCGCGTCGCGATAGCATCTCAGTCACCATGGTAAGTGCACATTTACGCTCGATGAGCTGCACCGCTTCACGAAATTTATCCCAATCACAGGGAAGATCGGGGCGATTTTTGACATACAGGCGCGCGACCCGCACGGGAATCCAAATGGACCGCTCAAAACCGCCCTCAAGCTCACAATCGATATGTGCGCAAGGCTTTTTGGACGCATACCCGCTCGAGAAAGAGGAGGCCGCCTTCTTATCGGGAAAGACGACCGTGGCCTCGGTCACCGTATACGACATGAGCGTAACCGCTACTCGTCGTCATCATCGAGCATGGCGGAACCATCGATGGCGTAAAGCTCGTCAAACTCCTCAGGCGCAGGCTGATCGGTCAGCTCGACCTCGGACGGAGCATCGTCATCAAACTCAAGCCCGCAGGCAAGGCGGACCTTATGCTCAATCTCGTCGGCGCAATCGGGGTGTTCGCGCAGGAACGCCTTGGCGGCCTCGCGACCGTTGCCGAGCTTGTCCTCGCCATAGGCAAACCAGGAGCCCATCTTCTTGCAAATGCCGCACTCGACAGCCATGTCCAGAATCGAGCCCTCCTTAGAGATGCCCGTACCGTACATGATGTCGAACTCAGCAGAACGGAACGGAGCTGCCACCTTGTTCTTAACGACCTTGGCACGCACGCGGTTACCGATAACCTCATCCTTAAGCTTAATGCTGTCGATGCGGCGAATGTCGATACGCACCGAAGAGAAGAACTTAAGGGCGCGGCCGCCCGTCGTGGTCTCGGGGTTGCCGAACATGACGCCGATCTTCTCTCGCAGCTGGTTAATGAAGATGCATGTCGTGTTGGACTTGGACAGCGAGCCGGCGAGCTTGCGGAGCGCCTGACTCATCAGACGAGCTTGCAAACCGACCGTGGTATCGCCGATCTCTCCCTCGATCTCGGCACGCGGGGTCAGCGCGGCGACGGAGTCGACGACGATGGCATCGATGGCGCCGGAACGCACGAGCATGTCAACAATCTCGAGCGCCTGCTCACCCGTATCAGGCTGGGAAATCAGCACCTCGTCGATATCCACGCCAATGCGCGCGGCATACGTGGGATCGAGCGCGTGCTCGGCATCGATAAATGCCACCACACCACCCATTGCCTGGGCTTCGGCCAGGATCTCGAGCGAAAGCGTCGTCTTACCGGAGGACTCAGGACCGTAAATCTCGACGATACGGCCGCGCGGCACACCGCCGATACCCAGAGCGGCATCGAGTGCCAGAGCGCCCGTGGGGATGGCCTCAACCTCAAGCTCGGGGCCGCCGTCACCATACCTCATGATGGAGCCTTGACCGAACTTCTTCTCGATCTCGGCCTTGGTGGTGGCGATCATCTCATCGCGCTCTTTACCCGTCGTGCGAGCATGAACGGTACGTACGGGACCTGAATTCTTGGCCATGAATAGCCCTCCTCTTAACAACCTGCATCGATAATAAACGAACGGCTGTTCGTGGTCAACCGTTCAGGCCAATCATATGCAGGCAGTCTTTCCAAAACCCAACCAAACGCCGACCAAACACTGACCAAATGCTTGACCACAAAGGGGCAAATAAGAACAAGAAGGGCAAAAATACACCTATGACCAGCGCAAACGCAAAATTCGTCAGGGGTCCCTATCTCCACAATTAAGGGGCCCGAAGGCCCCTTAAAACACGTCTATTCCATAGAGTTAAGCACAAGGGCAATGCGTCCCAATGCCTCCGCGACCGCATGGGCACGAACACACGAACGGTCGCCCTCATAGTGGCAGCGCACAGAGTCCACGACCGGCACTTCCCCATCAGCCGAGCGATACGCCCAGCCAATATAGAAAGTGCCAGCCGGATCGTCCTCAGTGCCGCCGCCGGGGCCGGCATAACCCGTTGCGCTCACTGCAATATCGCTCTGGTACAGCTCCAGCGAACGCGCCGCCATCTCGCGCGCGGTCTGATGCGACACCGCGGTATAGCGGTCGAGCGTCTCCTGATCAACACCTAAAACGCGATGCTTGATCTCATCGCAGTAGGTCACCGCACCGCCACGCAGCACCGCCGAGGCGCCCGGGATATCGGCAATCGTCGAGGCGATCATACCTGCTGTCAGCGACTCAGCCGTCGAAACCGTCACGCCCCGAGCGCTCGCGCGCTCGACAATATGACGCGCCAGCTCCTCGTTATGTGCGGAAATCTGATCAAAAGAGTCCGTCATACCCACCAGGACCTAGATCGAAAAGACGATCTTGCGGCAGTTCCAGAAGTATTGGGCGCCCGAGATAACGGTCAGGACAACGGCAACGGCGTACAGGAAGCGCGACACCGAGTAGATGCCGAGCGTCAGCGCCAGCGGGCCAAGGTGCAAGCCGGCCATCGCAAAGACGCACAGGTAACCGCAGATGGAGACCATCGTGGTCGCCGTCTTGTACTTGCCAAGCTTATCGGCGGCAACGACCACGCCGGCGGCACTCGCAACCATGCGCAGGGCGCTTACCAACAGCTCGCGGAACAAGATGATGAACACGGACCAAACCGTCACGGTGCCAAAGTCCAAGAACAGCAGCAAGGCCGAGAACACGAGCAGCTTGTCGGCGATGGGGTCCAAGAACTTACCGAAATCGGTAATCTCGTTGCGCGAGCGCGCCAGGTAGCCGTCGACCTTATCGGTGCACGACAGGATCACATACAGAATGAAGGCAGCGGCGGCGAGCGGGCCGTCGAAGGTGCTCCAATCTGTACCGGCAACACTCGTGTGAGAAAGCGCCGACACGATCATGAACACCGGGATAAAGACGATGCGAACGCACGTCACGATGTTGGCGGGCGTCCAAACACTCGTCAGTTCCTTATTGCTCTCGTTTGCCACGATGCTCTCCTACTCCACAACATGGCCGATAAGCTCATAGCAGAAGCTATCGGTAAACTCGACCGTCAGAATATCGCCCACAGATGCCTCGCTGGCGTCCAAGTGCACCGCGCCATCGGAATCGGGCGCCTGGAACCAAGCATGGCCGATCAGCTCGGCGCCGTCCTCGGTCTCCTCGATGCCGTCGACGATCACCTGGGCGCGCTCGCCCACATGTGCGGCGGTGGCGGCAAAACCGAGCGACTCGGCCAGGTCCATGGCCTCCTGGGCGCGCTCGAGCTTGACCTCTTCGTCGACCTGGCCCTCCATCTTGGCGGCCAGGCTGCCCTCCTCCTGCGAGTAGGCAAAGACGCTCGTGTAGTCAAAGCCGACGGTGTCCATAAAGTCGATAAGGTCGCGGAACTCGTCGTCGGTCTCGGTCGGGAAGCCAACCATGGCCGTGGAACGGATCACGATGTCGGGGATGCGCTCACGCACATAGCAGAACAGGGCCTCGAGCTCCT
>CABPXT010000039.1:0-13643 GCA_902461405.1 uncultured Collinsella sp. | reverse complement strand
CTGAGCAAGCTCGCGCGTGGGAGTGATGACGAGCATCACGGGACCGCGGCCGTTGCCCTCGGGCTTCTTGGCGCCGCGACGACGGTTGCGGCCGCCGCGCTCGCGTACGGGTTTGGGAGGAGCGATGTGCTCCAGGTTGTTCATGGTCGGCAGCAAGAAGGCGGCCGTCTTGCCGGTGCCGGTCTGGGCGGCGGCAAGCAGGTCGCGACCCTCGAGCACCACGGGGATGGAGCCGGCCTGAACGGGCGTGGGCGCCGTGTAGCCCAGATTCTCGATAGCACGGAGCATCTCGTCCGAAAGCCCCAGCTCGTCAAAGGCGGGCAGGCTCTCGGTAGCGGACTCGACGGCCTGGGCAGCATTGGCCTCGTCGGCAGCATCGAAGGCGGCCTGGGTCATGGCCTCGCGGGTCTCGTCCAGAATCTCGGCGTCGGTGACGTCGGATACAGAATTACGCATATGTTGTTGTTCCTTATCTGCACGCGCAACGGGCACGGCATGCGGCCGCGCGGGCGTGCTTGGTAGTGCGCTAATACATACAAAAACGGGTGCGCACAGAGAGGACGTTGCTCAGCACGCTGGCGATCGCTTTGGCAGCCCTATCACGCGCCGTCCAGACGCAGCAGCACTAAGCGATGGAGCAGATTCGCCGCGGGTTAGTATACCCGTGCTTCGCATGCCCCCACGTAAACCACAGATGACGAGGCGGACGCGGCGGGCCCGGCTGATTGTCTCAATCTGCAACGGCTGCGAAGCAAAACCGGCCCTAAATGTTACAGATCAAGACAGAGGGGGATTTCCGTCCAGTCCAAACCAAATCTCTCGGTCTTCCTGCAATTTCGAACATGTGGCCTATAATGTTGCTTTGGTTACGCTACATATTGCGCAGCCATTTAATACGTCGCCCACCGGGGGCCATTAATTCCTATCGCCTTATTGGCTAGGAAGCAATCAAAGGAGGTATCCGTGGCAGCAGAGACACCTTGCTCGGTCCTCTATAACGATATTCGCTCGTTCGGCGGTCTTAGACATCTCGAGATCGCCCGAATGCTCATCAATGGAAACTCTTATCTCGGCAGTACCCTGCTCGAGAAATGCTCTTCCAACCGCTCGTATCTCACCCGTTACATCGTCCATCGCGAGCCTGACCAGTGCGCGCCCGCCATCTACAGCGACTTTGCCGTCACCACGCTCAATCTTTCCGCGGCAATCTGCAGCAAGCTCGGCGGCGGCGAGTCCGCCTATCAGGCAATCGCCGAGCACTATCGCGGCCCGGCCGCCAACGAAATGATGTCGGCTCTCGCCAGCTACAAGTTGGACAGCCGCCTATATGCAAATGCCCTCAATCACATCGACAACTTTGACGGCAATGCCGTGCGCGAGAAGAGTACGCTTTACCTTATGCTCTTTGTGGCAACGGGGGCGCTCGCCGACCCCATCCAAGGCGTGGCCACCGTCGAGCGCTTTTGCGACAGCAAGACAGGCGGGCACTTTGGCACCACCGAAACTACCGTCGGACGTGGCTTTATGAGCAGCCTGGAGCAGCCGCGCACTGTCGCCCCCAACCTCGGTCTGCTCAGAACCCATGCCGACAACTGCGCCGACATGCAAATCCATCCCCTCACACGCGATCCGCGCGGCACGGTAATTGGGTCCTTGCCCAAAACTTCGCCCAGCATCACCGATGTAGGCGCTGATGCATCGCGCGAGCATCTCCGCATTTGGCTCGAAGGTGGACGCTGGTACGCCCAGGGCCTTGGGTCGACCAACGGCACAGTGCTCGAATCGGGCGCGGGCGACGGCGATATTGTGATTGAGCCGCCGCGCGACCAACGCGAGCCCGGCAAGATCTATCCCCCAGCGGAAATCGAAAACAGCGACAGGCTCCATCTGGGTCTCTACACGACATTCCTTGTCATTGTGGACTAGCGCGGACGGCGATCGAAAGACGGTCGCCGTCCGTCTTTCGTCTTCTACCTTCTGCGTCGTAAACGACAATACTCAGCGGTATACGTGGGCAGTGTGGCTATCATGGTACTTTACCGATATCCACACTGCCCACGTATACGCGCAGCAACCCATGCTAGACAAAGGAACGCCATGGATACTACCGATAGCGCCTATGGCGACAAACTCATCCGTCTTGACACGTTCGACACCGCCGTGGCGGTCGACCCCAGCGCCGAGGACGACGCCAAGCGTCGGTTTATGACGCTTATTCTCCAGACGGCCCACCGCAACAACGGCAACATCGGTCACGTGCTGCGCGCGACCAACACGAGCGGCGAGGTCTTTGCCGTCAAGCTACTCAAGGACAACGCCATCCTTTCCGGCCAAGCCCCCGACCCCTCCGCCGAGCAATCGGCCGCTCACCTGGCCAACACCGCCGCGCTGTTCGAGGAGTACCGTCATCTGTGTACCGTCTCGCACCTGCGCGGATTGCCGCGCGTCTATGGCTACGGATCGTGCGAGGACGACCCGCTTATCCTCATGGAGTGGGTCGAGGGCACCTCGCTCAAACAGGCGCTGCCCTTGCTTCCGCACGACGCCTCGGGCGGGCTGACCACCCAGATGGTCGCCGCCGTCGGAAACGCCGTGCTTCGTGCGCTCTTGATGACCCAAGGCCTTGTGAATCCGGTCGTCCATCGCGACCTGTCGCCTGCCAATATCATGTTCCGCACCACCAGCCGAACGCTCGAGCAGCAGATTGCCGATTGCTCCTTTGACCCCTGCCTCATCGACATGGGCTCCGCGACCATGGCCCTCGGCGACGACACGATCACCCGGCGCGCCGACATCTGGCGCTTTGCCACGCCCGCATACGCCGCGCCCGAAATGCTCACGCAGGATATCGAAGGCATCGCGGCCCTTCGCCGCTCGCCCGCGATCGACGTCTATGCGCTTTCGAGCATTCTGTACCAGCTCTACAGCGGTCGCAAACCGTTCGATGTCGAGTCGACGGGTGCCGCGGCGACCGGCTCGTTCTACCTCATAAAGACCAAGACCAAACCGGCACCGCTCGAGCCGCGCTGCGAGGGCGACAAGGCGCTTGTCCAGATCATCATGAAAGGCATCTCGGTTGAACAGGGCGATCGCCCCACCGAGCAGCAGATGCTCGAGGCGCTCTCGGCATACCTCCCCGCTGCAGAATCTGAGGACCGCGAGGGCGCAGGAGACGAGGCCGCAATTGATATCGATTCCGGCACGCACCTTAAGGTCGACGTCGCCGGCGAGCGCGCACGAGAGATCCTGGAGCAGGCCCGTCACGATGCCATGACCCGCCGCCGCTTTGTCATCGGCGGCGTCGTTGCAGCCGTTGCGGGGCTCGGCGTTATCGGGGCGGCAACCCATGGCTTTGGCATCCCCGACTACCTGGACGGCATCCGCGGTTCGCTTGACGACTACACCTGGGCTCAGCTGCAGGAGATTTCGCTCAAGATTAAGGCCGCCGAGACCCGTAGCGAGGCACGCGAGATTGCCAAGCGCTACCACCTGCTCGACGCTGATGGACATATCCCTTATCCGTGCACCAAGCGTGTGAAACTCACCAACGGGCTGCAGGTTGGCGCGCAGCTTGTGGGCATCCGCCACGACGAACTTCTGGACGGTACAGGCAAGGCCGGACTGACGTTTATGTTCGATGCGGGTATTGCCGAGCGCAACGCTGCGGCTGAACCGCCGAGCGCCGGCTGGGCAGATTGCGAGCTGCGGGAATGGCTCGACAGCGACGGCCTTAAGCTGCTGCCCAACGAGTTGCGCGCGCTCATCAAATCTGTCAAAAAGGTCTCGAATAACGTTGGCGCCGCCAACAGTGCGTCGTGTCTGAGCGAGCTGCCCGCAACCCTTTGGCTGCCCGCCATGGTCGAGCTGTGCGGTACGCAACCGCCCGATTCGTTTGCCGAGGGCTTTCACTACCTGGCAGACATCTACAACGGCGAGGGCAAGGAGTATCAGCTCTTCCGCGAGCTCAAGGTGAGCCCGTATTCCACGAACGAGACGATGGTCCGCCAGTGGAAGGGCAAGGACACCTGCTGGTGGGAACGAACGGTGAGTCCCGACACATCGGAGAGCGAAGGCACGCTCTATATGAATCGTGTGGGACGCGACGGCGACGTCTTTACGTACGCAACGCCTGCGGACAGCCCCAAGAAGCGAACCTGCGTGATCCCCGGGTTCTGCATCTAGGGAGCGGGCGTCTTGCCGTGACGGGACCCCCTCCCCGGCAATTGTCTCGATCTGTAACACTAGCTCGGCAGATACAGGTCTAGATGTTACAGAACGAGACAAACCCCCGCCCCGCGAGACAACATCTCAATCTGTAACAGTAAGGGGTTAAAAACCTCTCTAGATGTTACAGATCAAGACATTTGAGTTTCCTGCCAACTGTTTGTCTTGATCTGTAACAAATACTCGGTAAAACGGGGTCTAGATGTTACAGATCGAGACGTTAGTTTTCGGCTGAAATGTTTGTCTAAATCTGTAACAGTTACGGCTCAACGACTGGACCAGATGTTACAGATTGAGATGATTGGTTGGGACGGCCACCGATTGAGCAGCCACCCTCATCTGTAATGAAAAGTCATACATTCCAACCATTACTGGACACCCCCAGGGGGTATGGGTGTATAGTATCAGCAGGTTAACAATTCCAACAGCGAACCACAGAAAGGAGAAGCCATGGCTCAAGATAAGTTCGACGTGGGTGGCATGACATGCGCCGCCTGCCAGGCGCACGTGGATCGTGCCGTGAGCAAGCTCGACGGCGTCGAGAGCGTCGCGGTCAATCTGCTCGCCGGCTCTATGCTGGTGGACTACGCCCCCGCGCAGGTCACCCCCGACGACATCTGCACCGCCGTCGATCGCGCTGGCTACTCGGCCTCACCCGTCAGCACGGGCACCGACGCCGCCCAAAGCGGCAGTACGCAAGCCAGGTCCGGCGCCGCCCATATGGAGTCGCCCACCAAAAAACTGGAGGCCGCCGCCTCTGCCATGCGCACTCGTCTCATCGTCTCGATCGTATTCCTCATCCCACTGTTCTACATAGGCATGGGGCACATGCTTGGCTGGCCGCTGCCCGGCGTCTTCACCGACCATACCCACAGCATGACGCTCGCCCTCACCGAGCTCGTCCTGCTTATCCCCATCGTCTATGTCAACGACGCGTACTTTATCAACGGGTTTAAATCGCTCGCGCACGGCGCGCCCACCATGGACGCCCTTATTGCCGTGGGCGCCACCGCTTCCGTCGCCTGGTCGTTCTATGCCATGTTTATCATGGCCGACCAGCTGGCCGCCGGGCAAATCCACGAGGCCATGATGACGGGCATGGACAACCTGTATTTTGAGAGTGCGGGCACGATCCTGTCGCTCGTCACCGTGGGCAAATACCTCGAGACACGCAGCAAATCCAAGACCGGCGGCGCCATCGAGGCGCTCATCGACCTGGCGCCCAAGAGCGCGACCGTCGTGGCAGAGGACGGCACCGAGACCACCGTCGACGTCGACAGCATCCTTCCCGGCCAGGTCCTGCGCGTACGCCCCGGAGAGTCCATCCCCGTCGATGGCGTGGTGCTCGAGGGCAGCTCGGCCGTGGACGAGAGTGCGCTCACCGGCGAGTCCATCCCCGTGGAAAAGACCGCCGGTGCCACCGTCAACGCCGCCACGGTCAACCGCACGGGCTCGTTTACCTTCCGCGCCACGCGTGTGGGCGCCGACACGTCGCTCGCCAAGATTATCCAGCTCGTCGAGGACGCCAACACCACCAAGGCGCCCATCGCCCGCATGGCCGACAAAGTCGCCGGCGTGTTCGTGCCCGTGGTGTTTGTAATCTCGGTCGTGACCTTTGTAGTGTGGATGGCACTGACCGGCAGCATGAACGAGGCGCTCACCTCCGCCGTGGCCGTGCTGGTGATCAGCTGCCCGTGCGCACTGGGTCTGGCCACGCCCGTCGCCATTATGGTGGGCACCGGCAAGGGCGCCGAGATGGGCATTCTGTTTAAGAGCGCTGAGGCGCTGGAGAACCTGCGCAGCGTGGGCACCGTGGTGCTCGATAAGACGGGCACGGTCACCCGCGGCAAGCCGGCCGTGACCGACATTGTGGTTGTCGCGCGCGCCGACGGCTCGCCCGCTATGAGTGAAAAGGCGTTACTGAAGCTCGCTGCCGCGCTGGAGCGCTCGAGCGAGCACCCGCTGGCCGAGGCGATCATGGCCGAGTGCGAGTCGCGCGGAATCGTGGCGCGCACGGTCGAGGACTTTGCCGCCGTGCCTGGACGAGGCGTTACGGCGCGCGAGGGACAAAACGTCATCGCTGCCGGCAACGTGCGCCTGATGGTCGAGCTGGGCGCGAAGGTGCCCGCCGGCCTTGCCGAGCAATTTGCCGCCGAGGGCAAGACGCCGCTGTTCTTTGCCAAGAACGGCGAGCTTGTCGGCACCATCGCCGTGGCTGATGAGGTCAAGGAGACGAGCGCCGAGGCCATCGCCGCGCTCCGCAAGCTCGGCGTCGATGTGCGCATGCTCACCGGCGACAACCGCGTGACGGCCGAGGCCATCGCCCGCCGCGTGGGACTGAGCAGCGAGCAGGTCATCGCCGACGTCCTCCCCGCCGACAAGGAACGCCACGTGCGCGAACTGCAGGATGCGGGCGGCAAGGTCGCCATGGTGGGCGACGGCATCAACGACTCCCCCGCCCTGGCGCGCGCCGACGTGGGCCTTGCTATCGGCACCGGCGCCGACATCGCCAAAGAAGGGGCAGATGTGGTGCTCATGCGCAGCGACCTCATGGATGTTGCGCGCGCCATCGAGCTTTCGCGCGCCACGATCCGCAACATCAAGCAGGACCTGTTCTGGGCGCTGTTCTACAACGGCATCGGCATTCCGCTGGCGGCGGGCGTGTTCTTCCCGCTCACCGGATGGCAGCTCTCGCCGATGTTTGGCGCCGCGGCCATGAGCCTGTCGAGCGTGTGCGTCGTAAGCAATGCGCTGCGCCTGCGAACCTTTAAGCCTAAAGTGGCAAAATAGGCTCACTATTACGTCCATTTAGAACGGGTTTTCCAGGTGCCAGAGATTGACCTGAAAGACCTGAAAGAGGAGCGACGCGTACTTTGGTACGCGAGCGACGGCTTGAAGGTCAAGGTCGGGTGCCTGGGAAAGCCGACACAACAGAGAGGAATACCGATGCGATACACAATCAAGACTTCCGGCCTCATGTGCGGCCACTGCGACGCCACCGTCGAGACGGCGTTGCTCAGCGTGGCCGGCGTGACCGACGCCGACGCCGATCACGAGACTCAGACTGTCCAGGTGGAGTGCGCCGACACCGTGACCGCCGAGCAGCTCGCCGCCGCCGTCGAGGGCGCCGGCGAGAAGTTCCACGCCCTATCCGTGACCGCCGCGTAGCAGACGCCGCCCACTCAATCCTCAGAAGTTGCGGTGAAATACGGACTGTTGTGCCGCCCTAGGCCTTTAAACGGTCCGTATTTCACCGCAACTGACGGGGGCATCCGGAAGATCGACCAGAAACGAGGACCCGCCATGATGGCAGACCATAAATCGGTGACCCGCATGCTCAAGACGGCACGCGGTCAGATCGACGGCATCCTGCGGATGGTCGAGGAGGACCGCTACTGCGTCGATATCTCCACGCAGCTCATGGCCACACAGGCGCTCCTCGCGCGCATCAACGCCGACGTGCTCAAGGCACATATCGAGGGCTGCGTGACTTCGGCAATCGAATCGGGCGACGAAGACCTCAAAGCCGCCAAACTCGCCGAGATCGAACGCGTCGTCGATAAACTCTCCAAGTAATTGGGGCATCGGGGACAGGTATGTTTGCACCACCTTGGTGCAGATTGACCTGTCCCCCTTGCTCTAAATCGGGTATAAAGGCGTGCAGCATATCGAACGAAAGGCAATTTGCATGAATGACTTTATGAAGGGCCGCAATGGTGCCGATGAACTCACCATCGTGATGGGTTTTGCCGGCATTGCCATCGCGATGATCGGATCGATAGCCCACATCCAGTGGCTCAGCTGGATTGCCATCGCCGTGATCGTGATTGGCGTGCTGCGCGGCCTGTCCAAAAACATCGATGCGCGTCGCAAGGAAAACGCTGCCTTTGTCGCCGCGACCGCGAACGTCCCCGGCTTGGGCAAGTTTGTCGCCAGCTTGGGCGGCGGCGCTGCAGCGGCCAGCACCTCGCGCGCGGCTGGAACGAGCAAGGAAGACTTTGAGCGCGCCAAGCGCACGGCCAAGAAGATGTGGAAGGGACGCAAGACCACGGCATACCTCAAGTGTCCCAACTGCGGCCAGATGCTCTCCGTCCCCAAGGGCAAAGGCAAGATCCGCGTCACCTGCCCCAAGTGCCACGCCAAGATGGAAACCCGCTCCTAGCGCCCGCACGCGGGACAAATTAATCAGGTTTGTTTGTCCCAAATCTTAAGTATTTGTTCGATAAAAAAGCCGAGGCCTCGTGTTGAGACCTCGGCTTTTTGTATGCGGCAACGGAGCTGCACCTTTGTCACATCTACGCCAAACCGTCGCGGGCCAGCTCCTCGGCCAGCGCTTCGGCAGGCATGGCCATAATCGCGTCGAGCTCGGCGTCCACCTCGGGAATACGCTTCACCTTGAGCTTGCGTACCAGATCACCGCGACACATCACATGCGTCGGCTCACGCAGAGCGCACAGGTCATCGAGCGGATTCTTGCGCGTCACCAGGATATCGGCGGCCTTGCCGCACTCGATCGTACCGGTCTCGCCGCCCAGCCCCAGGAGCTCGGCATTGACCTGCGTAGCCGTATGCAGCGCGAAGGCGTTGCTCACGCCGACATACTTGGCAAAATAGGCCACCTCACGCCACATGTCGTACTGCGTCACGAACGGGCAGCTCGAATCTGTGCCAAGGCCCACCTTAACGCCAGCTTCCAGCGCCGCACGAGCACTCTCGATAATGCCCGAGCACACGATGTCGCCGTTCTTCTTTTGCGTGTCAGTCGAATGGGTCTTCTCCGGATCGAGCAACACAAACGGCAGCGCCGGGCTGATCGTGCAGGTAACGCTGGGCGCACGATCCTCAAGCTGCGTGCCCGCGGCGCCACGGTACAGCTCCAGGATCTCGGGCGTCATCGGGGCACCGTGCTCGATCGTGTCGACCCCGGCCTCAAGCGCGGCCTTCACGCCCTCGGTGCTCTCGACATGAGCCATAACCGGCAGGCCCACCTCGTGCGCCGCCTTGCACGCCGCCGCGGCAACATCGATCGGCATGCGCAGCACGCCCGGCTCGCCAACTTCGGTCGCGTCGAACACGCCACCCGTCACGAACAACTTGATGACGTCGGCACCACGCGCGTACAAGTCGCGCACCTGTTCGGCCGCCTCGTCGGGCGTATTGGCGACCTGCGCGAACAGCCCCGCGCCGTGGCCACCCGGCACTGTAACGCCCGTTCCCGGCGCTACCAGACGCGGACCCTGATACTTGCCGGCATCGATAGCATCGCGCACGGCGATGTCGGCAAACAGCGGGTCACCCGCACCGCGCACCGTAGTCACGCCGCTTGCCAGCTGCTGCTGGGCGCTGCCTTTGAGGATGTGGCGAACGATGGCGCGGCCCACGGGATTGTCGAGCTTCTTCATCAGCGCGCCCGCATCACCCGCCGAGACCGGCTTGCCCGAACCGCACAGATGCACGTGCATATTGATGAGGCCCGGCATGAGATACGCCCCTGCCAGATCGATGACCTCGGCCCCCGCTGGAGCTTGGGCCACAGCGCTCGGTCCCATCCAGGTGATGATGCCACGCTCGACGACCACGGCCATATCGGGCTGCGGCTCCATATGCTCCGAACCATCCAGAACGGTCGCATTGATAAACAATGTGGGACGATCGGCAGATGCCATATCGAGCTCCTCCCTCACGATTAACTTGAACATTTGTCCATTATCACCTAGTCCCGCTGGATTGCTGCAGACGCATCGGTTAACGGAAGGAAGAGGGGATGTGGGGAGACGGAACACGTTGCAGTCCCACCCCAGCGACACCAGGGAAATATCTCGATCTGTAACAGGTACAGGGTTATTAGGCCCCTTGATGTTACAGATCGAGACATTCGGTCGACGTTTCACCGGCTTGTCTCGATCTGTAACAATTACGAGCTCAAACAGCCTCTAAACGTTACAGATCGAGACAAAACCTCTCAGCGCCCATATCACTGGCATCTCCACTCCTCAGCCAATTCAACCTGCCGAGGAATACCCGCCAGCCTCATTTTCTCGATCAGCTTCCCCGGATTCTTGAGCTCATCAAACGTAAACCGAAGCACCTTATGCCCGAGCATTGTCAGATGAGATTCCCGCTGACGCTCTGCCACGAATGGGTCGACCGACTCCCGACCCTCGCCGTTCCGCAAGGTATACTTCCCCTTTCCGTCGAGCTCGCCGATGACACACGTCCCGTCCTCGAGCCGCCAAAAATAGTCGACGCGAAACACCTGGCTCGGATCGAGCGGGTCGCGAAACTCCACCTGCAGCTCCGGAACCGGAAAACCGTATGCAATAAAGAACGCCCGAAAGCGAGACTCGCCGCCGTTTTCGGACAAGCCGTCCGCATATGACGCAATCACTTGCGCCCTGCGATACCCGCGCCTGCCCTCGCAATCGGAGCGGAGACACTCGCACAGGTCATCGCGCGATACGCCCCTTGCCCTCAATGCAGAATCGGCAATCGCCAACCCGTAGGAGAACGGCGCACGCAGCAAGCAATCCTCCACCGTGCGCCAAAACGACGTCGCCTGCACGCCGTCGACTTGTTCAAGTGCGCCCGCCGCCTGCGGACGCAACAGCCGACATCCTGCACTCAGCGGCACCGAGCAACCTGTCTTAACAAGATATCGTGGCCCAAGCAGATCATTCGGCACCTCCAGACCCCACAAAAGTGCCGCGTCATAACCCCAAAACGCCCAATCGGGATGAAACTCTGCAAGCCCTTTGATGGTACGCAGCGCTCGCTCCGCCGGCGTCAGTACACCCCAATCATGTTGAAAGCAGAACAAATACGGCTCGGGCTCCGCAATATCATCGGTTCCCACATGACGCCGTAGCCACATGAGCTCGGCATTGTCATGCGTTGCGAGCAGCGCACCTTGCTCGGTCGCCTCCGTGAGTCGCGCGAGCATCCTATTCCGCGCCAACGTGTTGCGAATCGTATGCTTGTGCTTGAAAACGGTATTAGACACTTCCATCACCACCACATCGGACAAATGGACCATCGTCACCGTTGCCTCCACCGACAAACGTCTTGATCTGTAACAAGAAGAACGATTTTTGGACTGTAGATGTTACAGATTGAGACATTCCCCCCAGCCAGGTGCCAAATGTCTCGATCCGTAACAGTAAGACGTTCTTCAGGCCCCTAAACGTTACAGATTTAGACAAACCAGCGGCGCCCAAGCATTCGTCTCGTTCTGTAACAGGTAGACCGGTTTTTTGTCCCCAAACGTTACAGATCGAGACAAAAAGGCAAAAGGCAGGGCAGGCGACAACTACCCATCCCCTACTCCCACTCCTGCTCGTAGATATTGAGCGACTTTACGTACCGCCCCTGGGCACCCATGATGTCGCGGACCAGACGCAAGAAGAAGCTGATGCACGAGGTGTCAAAGCCATCCTGCAGGTCCTCGGGATGCACCGCGCCCGGTCCATCGACCGCCGTGTCACTCAGGCGCGCGATGTCATACAGATAGAGCTGTCCCGCCGCCAGCCAGACATCGTCGACGCAGGCGAGGCGCACCGCAATCGCGCCGTCGCTCCAATGCTCCTTTTGCACGATATGCGGGTTGTAGACATCAAAGCGATGATCGGTGCGCGTGTCCTTCAGCACGACCATGCCGGACGCAGGATCCTTGTCCAAAATGCCAAAGCGCGAGAAATACTGCGTGTCGCGTACCTGCTCGAGCCGCTTGAGCGACGCAGGCGAAAGCGATGCCGGCGGCTCGTCAACATATAGCTCGAGCAGCGTTTTGCCATGGCGATAGGGGCGCTCGAAAAGCAGCCAATCGGTAAATGCCATGTTGTAGGCCATGATTTCGTTTTGCGAAGGCTCGGTGCAATAGCTGAGCCACGGGTCGACAATGACCTCGAACTGTTCGCGCGCCGGCTCCAGGAATTGAAACTTCCGCAGCATCCAAAAATGGGCCATGTCGGCAATATCGTTGCCGACGGCTTCGGCTAGCTGCGCTCGGTCTAAAGCGTGGTCAGTCATGGCATCCTCCTCAAACTGATGGACCTCAATTTGAGCTTACGAGGAAGGTGGGCAGCCACGGTCAGCGCGGGCAAAATAGGCCTCCGGCTGCAAACCAAATGCTGACCAAACACTTGACGAAAAGCTTGACCGAAAATGCACACCGCAACAAAACCGCAGGTAAACATAGACGGCCAACCCGCCTTTTTGAGCCAGATGCCCGCAGCCGCCACAGAAACAACAGGTGACCACAGCCCAAGAAGTCGACAAATGAACACCCGCACATCGACAAACGAGCAAATTGCTCGCAAAGAGTGTCCCCAACGACTAGACAAAAAAGGCTAGTCATTGGGGACGTTCTTAAATGACTACTTTACAGCTCCAGTGCCTCGGCGACTTCGGCTGCGCAGGCCAGGGCATCGGCCATGGCGTTCACCACGAGCGAGCTGCCGTTGCGAGCGTCGCCGGCCACATACACCGGCGCGGCATCGGCGGCGACACCCTCCGCGCGGGCCGCAAGGTGCGAGCCCTCGGAAGCCATCACGGGTAGCGGACGGCCCGCCGTGGCAACGGGCACGCCGACAGCTTCGAACACGCTGTGCTCCGGACCCGTAAAGCCACAGGCGATAAGCACCAGCTGCGCCGGCACCTCGTGCTCGGAGCCCGCGATGCGCTCCGGCTTGCCGGCCGACCAGTCCAGATCGACCACGCGCAGACCCGCAGCCGCACCCTTCTTGTCCAGCAGCACCTCGAGTGTATCCACGGCCCAGGCACGCATCTCGCCACCCATCGCAGCGATAGCCTCCTGCTGGCCGTAATCGGTCTTCTTAACGTTGGGCCACTGCGGCCAGGGGTTGCCTGCCGCGCGCTTATCGGGCGCAGCCGGCAAGAACTCAAACTGGCGCACGCTGCGCGCGCCCTGACGCACCGCGGTACCCACGCAGTCGTTGCCGGTATCGCCACCGCCAATGACCACGACGTCCAGGCCGCGTGCGTCAATAGCAGGCTCACCGCCATCGAGCACCGAGACGGTCGAAGCCGTCAGGTAGTCCACGGCATACACCACGCCCGGGGCATCAATGTTCGCAGCCGAAAGTCCACGCGGAGCACGGGCGCCGGCAGCCACCACGGCGGCGTCAAAGTCGTCGAGCCTGGCGGTAACCTTGGGATCGCTCACGTCGGCGCCCAGCTCGAACACAATACCCAGCTCGCGCATGAGCGCCACACGACGCTCGACCACAGACTTCTCGAGCTTCATGTTGGGAATGCCGTACATGAGTAGGCCGCCGGGGCGGTCGTCGCGCTCAAACACCGTCACGCGGGCACCGCGACGTGCAAGCTCCCATGCTGCCACCAGGCCAGCCGGGCCGGAACCAACCACGGCGACCGAGGGCGCGTCCTCCCCTGCCGGCTCA
>CABPXT010000038.1:0-13773 GCA_902461405.1 uncultured Collinsella sp. | reverse complement strand
TCGATGAATTATCGACTCGCTCAACGCGGGCTGCCGCAGGCGCATGCGCAGAAAGCGCGGCAACAAAAGCATCGAGCGCATCGGCCGGAGCGTGCGCCTCGATATGCACGCCGTCGCCCGCGTTGAGCACCCATCCGCAAATGCCATGCGCCATGGCCTCGCGATACACAAACGGCCGCATGCCAACGCCCTGCACAATGCCCGTCACATGAATATGCACATGTCGCATGCGACACCCCTCATCAAAACCGACCAAATAGGGACAGGTGCGCTACAGCCCCAGGCTCTGCTTGGTGGCGGCGCACGTGAGCTCGCCGTGCTTAACGCCGCGCAGGCCCAGCAGGCGGTCGGCTAGTTCGTAGACGCGCTCGCCGCGACCCTTGAGCGCCAGAATCTCCAAGCAGTTGTGGTGATCCAGATGCACGTGCATGGTCGATACGATCTCGTCGGTGTAGTCGTGCTGCACTTCGTCCAGACGGCGCGTCAGGTCACCGGTATGGTGGTCGTAGATCATGGTGAGCGACCCGATAACATGCTCATCGGGCGTGCGCATCTGCTCCTTGGCGATCGAGGCGCGAATCAGGTCGCGCACGGCCTCGGAGCGGTTGGCCACGTCGCCGCGGCGCGCGATCTGTTCGTCAAAACGGCGCAGCAGGTCGTCCGGTGCGGTAACCGAAAAGCGGACTAGCTCGGAGCCGGAGCCACTACAGTGGCAGCCTGCGTCACCGTCCGCCCCGTGCGGATGCTCGTGCTCGTACCCGCAGCCGTGCTCGTGTTCGGCCACGTTACACCAGCTTCACGGAGCCGACGGAGTTGTGGTCGGCCTCGATGGCCTCTTCGTAGCCCTCGAGTGCGTCGTGGGCCTCGTGCAGCGCGGCCATGGCTGCCTCGAGCTTGGCGCCGATGCGCTCCATGTCAAAATTCTCGGTCGCATGCAGCAGCTGATGGCTCCACTCGTGAGCGAGCTCGATGGTGTCGTCGACCTGCTTGACGCTCATGGCAAGCTGGCTCATGTTCATTCCAACATCATGCATGGAAAATCTCCTTTTGTATGGGGCAGTTCAGTGGTTCAGATTTTACTACGCTCGCTCTATGCGCCGCTGCATAAGAAAACGGGTGCGAGTCTGTGCGACTCGCACCCGTTCACTGGGGGCTGTTTGTAACTACCATACTATCCGTGGTCGCACGCGCCGCACCCGGCAGTCCGGCGAGCGGTGCAAAACCGCTCATGGACGGCGGGCAAGTAACAAGCGTATTACAGATGCTTCTCCAGCAGCGCCTGCAGCCTCGCCTTGGGCAGAGCGCCAACCGAGCGGTCAATCTCCTCGCCGTTCTTAAACACAATCAGCGTGGGGATGCTCATGACGCCATACTTCATGGCCAGGTCCTGGTTGTCGTCGACGTTGCATTTGGCAACGGCAAGCTTGCCTGCCAGCTCATCGGCTACCTCGTCCACGATGGGCGAGAGCGATCGGCAGGGCCCGCACCAGGGCGCCCAAAAATCGACCAGCACGGGCAGGCTGTCGTTAACGATGGAATCGAAGTTCTCGGGGGTAATCTGCTTAATGTCAGCCATGGTGACCTCCATAATACGACGCGGCTCGGCCGCGTAAAACTCAGTACGACCGTGCTTATACCCAGCCGCCCGCAAAGCAACCACTCGCGGGCAGCTCTTTTATATAATGGTGGGCACGCAAACGATTGGAGAGCGCATGTCCACGTCACAAAGCCAGAAAAAAGAAGCCATCGCCCAGGCGACCGAGCAGGAGCTCACATCGCTTGCGGTCCGTGGCGTGCGCATCGTGGGCAACGCGTGCTCGCCGATCGTGCTGGTCAAAGGCGATTTGGACGAGGCCGAGCGTTCGGGCGGCGAGCTGGCTGCCGGTCCGGACGGTGCTGCGCTGCGCAAGGCGCTTGGGGCCATCGGCTACGCGCCCGAGGATTTTTGCGTGCTGGCAAGCGTCGCCGGCGCAGGCGACGGAGCGGTCGCGGTGGGCGAGACTCTGCCGTGCGAGCTGTTCCGCGAGGCGCTTGAGTCTCTGGATCCCGAGGCGGTGCTGCTGCTCGATAACAGCGCGGCCGATGCCATGCGCGAGACCTACGCCGATATGCTCGTGGCGATTGATGACTTCGACACCGCCATGCTCAAGCCCGGCCTGGTCGCCCATGTGCAGGGCCGCCGCGTGCTCGCGCTCGAGGGCTTTGAGGCGGCGCTGACCGACAAAGCGGCCAAGCAGCGCATGTGGGCCTACATCAAGCAGCTGACCCCGGCGGTCGCTCCACTGTAGCGGATCGGCACCGGCGAGCGATTGCCTGGCGGGCGAGGCGCGCCGCGAGATCGGCGCCGTACTTCTACATCACAGCGCGCAGCTCAAACCGATCGCCGTTAATGCGGAACTGGCAGTTGCCGTTCATGCGCTCCACGGCAAGTTTGATGCTCTTGGTTCCAAAGCCGTGGCCCGCATGCCGGGTCACGGGCATGCCGTCGACCATGCGCGGCGCGCGGTCAAACGTGTTGGAAACTAACAGCAACAGCTGGCCGTCCTCAAGTCGCAGGTCAAGGTCGACGAATCGCTTTCCTTGGGGTGCGGCGCTTGCGGCGGTGATAGCGTTTTCCAAGGCATTTGAGAGCACGCTAAACAGGTCGGCGTCACCTACGTGGACGGTTTCGGGTACGGCGGCGCGCAGGTTGGCGGTAATGCCGTTTCTATTGATATCTGAGTTGAATGACGAAAGCGCGATGTTTACGGTCTCGTTGGCGCAGAAGCGGCGTACGGCGGTGCGGTCGCCGGCTTCGCAGAGCTCATCGATGCGTTTGAGCGCCTCGTCGGTGTGGCCCTCCTCAATTAAAGTGGCCAGGCCGCGTAGGAAGTGGCGCATATCGTGGCGAAGAATCGACAGCTCGCGCCCAGATTGACGCCAAGCCTCGAGCTCTTTGATGGCGGCGCTGTCGCGGGTTTCGAGCATCCAACGCTCTCGCTCGGCGGTTTCCTTTTCTTCGTATTCGCGCAGGTAAACAGCAAGAAACATAAGATAGAAGGCACAGAGCGCAAATGCCAAAAACTCAACTGTCACCACCGAGCCCGAGTGGAACAGCGTGGTGTAGACGTTGGTGGCATAGTCAAAGATGTAATAGACGAGCGGCAGGATTAAAAGGATGCCCAGCTCGGTGGGGCTTTTAATCGCCAAGCGGGGTCCAATGTCGCCGGCCCAATGCAGCAGGACGGCAAAGACGCCGAGCGTGGTAGCGATGCGTGCCAGATAGTACGCGATCTGAGAATCGGTTGCGGCAAATGCGGCGATGCCCATCCAATTGCTGAACTGGCAGCTCAGATAGGCGCTGGTGACGCCCAACGTCGCGAGTAGCGGACTCAAGTGGTAGCGCGCGCATAGGTAGACGGTAAGCGGCAAGTGCACGACGAGCGGATAGACCTGACGGGCAAAAAGCTCTCCGCCAACGACATTGGCGATCGAAAAGGCAGCGCCGGTTGCGGCTCCGACCCCCACCAACTCGAGTGCATGGCGTCGATTGATTTCGATACCGCACAGCGCCGCCGAGGCAAAGACGCCAAAGAGCAGCGTCGTGGCGTGGTGGATTGCCCAAAGGACCATTTCGACCGAGGAGATCATCAGCGCCTCCCGCCCTCAAAGCGCACCGCAAAGTAGGCGTCTTGGAACCCCTGCTTGCTGCTGCGCGACAGCGGAATGCACGCGCCCGAGCGCATGACGATGTCTGTGCGATCGAAGTGGTCGATGTTGCGCAAGTTGACCTGGTAGCTACGGTGGCATTTAAAGAAGGTGGCATTTTGCGCCAAACGGTCCTCGACGCTGCGGAACGACTCGAGTGCCTCGATATCGCGTCCGTCGCGCAGGTGGAAGACCACGTGCTTGTTGCGCGCCTCGGCATATTCGATGTCGGACAGGCGCAGGGCGTGGTAGCCAAAGGACGTTTTGATCACGAGCTCGTCGGTTGCCGCCGGGCGCATGCTCGAAAGTTCGTCGAGTAACTGCGCCAGGCGTTCGTAAGTCACGGGCTTGAGCAGATAGTCGAAGGCGCGGACCTCGTAGGACTCCAGTGCAAACTCGGGCGACGAGGTGAGGAACACCAGGCGCACGGCGGTGTCGGCCTGGCGCAATTCGCGTGCGGTGTCCATGCCGTTGACGAGCGGCATGATCATGTCGAGCAGGATGATGTCGGCGCGCGACGCGGCATGGCGCGCCAGCAGGTCCTCGCCGCGCGTAACGAGCGCAACATCGACCGCCGTGCCCGTCTCGATCGACCAACGGTCGATCATCCGGTGCAGTCTATCTAGAAAAGCGACGTCATCGTCGCAGGCAATAATCTTGAGCATTCTGAGCCCCCTTAGTAGTTCGATTTTGCCACATTGGGCGCGGACCACTCGCGGGGGAGCGCCCGTTCGTGCCTCACGGTGCGCAACTCGCGCCGAGCGGTATTGCGGTGGCGAAAGATGCCTCCTGCGCTATCGAGAGCTCGGCTATCCTCAGCTTGCCAGTTCGAAAATGGACCTGCCGCATGATTGAATCTTTATTTCAACTTTACACCTAGGTTTACAGCTGTCTTGTCAGCTGTAAACCTAGGTGTCATACTAAAGCCCCAAGATTCGCCAAAAGAGAGGGGCCTTGATGGCACAGAGCGCGAACATGGATGCGTCGGAGCTTGCACGCGATATCGCGGCCGGCCTGGCATCGGCAACGACGGCAACGGAGCGCGCGGCATTGGTGCCCGCAGAGCTCGTCGAGGCCATTCAGCAACTTAAAACCCAGCGCGACGCGGTGATCCTGGCGCACTATTACGTGGCGCCCGAGGTCCAGGCTGTGGCCGATTACGTCGGCGACAGCTTCTACCTGGCAAAGCTTGCCAAGAGCCTGCCGCAGCAGACCATCGTGCTGTGCGGCGTGGAGTTTATGGGCGAGAGCGCCAAGCTGCTCAATCCCACCAAGACCGTGCTGCTGCCCGAGCCGGGCGCGGACTGTCCCATGGCGCACATGGTCAAGCGCGAGACGGTCGATGCGGCGCGCGCCGAGTACGGCGACGACCTGGCCGTGGTCTGCTACGTCAACTCCACGGTCGAGATCAAGAGCTGGAGTGACGTGTGCGTTACCAGCTCAAACGCCGTCAAGATCGTCTCCGAGCTGCCGCAGCAGCACATCTTGTTCATTCCCGACCAAAACCTCGGCCGCTTCGTAGCCGAGCAGGTGCCGCAAAAGCACGTCATTCTCAACAACGGCTACTGCCCGCGCCATCACATCATCACCGTCGAGCAGATCGTCGACGCGACGGAGACCCACCCCGACGCGCTCGTGCTGGCGCATCCTGAGTGCAAGGCCGACGTTTTGGCCGAGGCCGACTACATCGGCTCCACCGCCGGTATCATCAAGTACGCCGAGGAGTCCGACGCGAGCGAGTTCATCATCGTGACGGTCCGCGGCGTGCTCTACGAGCTCGAGCGCCGCTGCCAGGGCACCGGCAAGAAGTTCTACTTCCCCGCGGTGCAGCCCACCTGCGTCAACATGGATCTCATCACGATCGAAAAGCTCGTGCGCTGCCTGGAGACGGGCGAGGGCGAGGTGCAGATTGGCGTGTCGGACAAGGCCGCCGATCAGGCCAAGCTCACGCTCGACCGCATGCTCGAGTACGCAGCGCGCTAGAACAATGCGGCATGAGGGACGGTCCCTTATGTCACATTCAAGGGAGAGGATTCCTGTGGAAACCAAGCAATACCCCGATATGGAGTGCGACGTCGTTATTGCCGGCTGCGGTGTAGCGGGCCTGTACGCGGCTCTCAACCTGCCGACGAGCATGCGCGTGATCATGCTCTCCAAGGGCGCTGTCGACGAGTGCGATTCGATGCTCGCGCAGGGCGGCATTTGCGTGCTGCCCGAGGGCTCGGACTACGATGCCTTCTTTGAGGACACCATGCACGCCGGCCATTACGAGAACCGCCGCGAGAGCGTCGACATCATGATTCGCTCGAGCCGTTCGGTCATCAACGACCTGCTGGCGATGGGCGTGGATTTTGAGCGCAAGGCCGACGGCAGCCTCGACTTTACCCGCGAGGGCGCGCACAGCCGCCCCCGCATTGCCTTCCATGCCGACATTACGGGCAAGGAGATCACGACCAAGCTGCTTCAGGCCGTTCGCAAACTGGATAACGTGCAGATTTTGGAGCACGTGGCCATGACCGACATCCTGACGGGCGAGCGTGACGGCGCCACGGTGTGTGCCGGTGTCGTTGCCGTTCCCGTGGACGAGGACAACTCGGTTCGTCCCGCCGACGAGCTGGTAAATGCCGCCGAGGGCGCGCATGCCGGCGAGCCGTTTAAGATCCATGCCCGTCACACGCTGTGGGCAACGGGCGGCATCGGCGGCGTGTACGACCATTCGACCAACTACCCGCAGCTCACCGGTGACGCCTGCTACATCGCTCAGGAGCATGGCATTAAGATGGAGCACCTGGACTACGTGCAGATTCACCCCACGGGCCTGTTCTCGCCGCAGCCAGGCCGCACGTTCCTGATCAGCGAGAGCTGCCGCGGCGAGGGCGCGATTCTGCTCAATGCCGCCGGTGAGCGCTTTACCGACGAGCTTCAGCCGCGCGATGTGGTCGCCGCCGCTATTCGCGAGCAGATGAAGCAGGACGGTACCGAGCACGAGTGGCTGAGCTTTGCCCCCGTCGAGCGCGATGTAGTGACCGGGCACTTTGCCAACATTCGCGCACGCTGCTTGGAGGACGGCCGCGACATCTTGGACGAGCCCATTCCCGTTACGCCTACGCAGCACTACTTTATGGGCGGCGTGTGGGTCGACAAGGACGGCCGCACCTCGATGCCCGAGCTCTACGCAGCCGGTGAGACAGCCTGCAACGGCGTGCACGGCAAGAATCGCCTGGCTTCCAACAGCCTGCTCGAGTCCCTGGTTTGGGGCCGCCGTGCCGCCTGGTGCATGTGCACCGGCGAGTCGCTCGCCGTGGAGCAGGCGGGCGAGCCCGCGCTCGACGGGCGTCATCGCGCCCTGAGCGCCGACTCCCTGGCGATCGATGATTTGGCCCGTGCCGCCGGCACGCAGGCCGTGGAGGAGTAGACCATGAATCCCATTACCATGAAGCTCGTCGTCGATGATCTGATTCTGCAGGCTCTACGCGAGGACATTACGTTTGAGGACGTGAGCACGGCGAGCGTGTGCCCCACGGCGCGCCCCGCCACGGTGGAGCTCATCGCCAAGGCCGATGGCATCATCGCGGGCTTGGATGTGTTCGCCCGCACCTTTGAGCTGCTGGATTCGCAGAGCTCGGTGCTGTTTGATGTTGCCGACGGTGACGAGGTGCACGCCGGCGACCACGTGGGCCAGGTGCGCGGCGATGCGCGCGTGCTGCTTTCGGGCGAGCGCGTGGCGCTCAACTACCTGCAGCGCATGAGCGGTATCGCTACCTATACGCACAGAATGGCAGCGGCGCTCGAGGGTACCAAGACCGCGCTTGTCGACACACGCAAGACCACGCCGGGCATGCGCGTTTTCGAGAAGGCGGCGGTTGAGATCGGCGGCGGCAGCAACCATCGCTACAACCTGTCGACGGCCGTCATGCTCAAGGACAACCACATCGATGCCGCCGGTGGCGTGACGCGCGCGATCGAGATGGCGCGCGCCCACGCGTCGTTTACCACGACGGTCGAGATTGAGTGCGAGAACCTGGACATGGTACGCGAAGCCGTGGAGGCCGGTGCCGATATCATCATGTTCGACAACATGACCCATGACGACATGGCCGCCGCTATCGAGCTTATCGCCGGTCGCGCCAAGACTGAGTGTTCGGGCAATGTGGACGTCAGCAATATTCGCGCCCTGGCCGATCTGGGCGTCGACTTTATTAGCTCGGGCGCGCTGACACACTCCGCCCCGATCCTCGACCTCTCGCTTAAGCACCTGCGTCTGCTGGACGGTAAATAATGAACGCCCGCGAGCGCCGTCGTGCCATCATGGGCGTGCTCGAGGGAGCCAGGGAGCCCGTTTCGGGCAGCGCACTTGCCCGCGAGGTTGGCGTGAGCCGCCAGGTCGTGGTTCAGGATATTGCCCTGTTGCGCGCCGATGGGCACGATGTCGTGGCAACCAACCGCGGCTACGTGCTGCAGGAGGCCGCGAGTAAACCCGCCGTGCCCACGCGTCTTGTTAAGGTGCGCCACGGCGTGGAGCAGGCGGGCGACGAGCTTACGAGTATCGTCGACGCGGGTGGCGCCGTGCTCAACGTGATCGTCAACCATCGTGTGTACGGCAAAATCACGGCCGACCTGGACATCCGCAATCGTCGCGATGTTGAGCGCTACCTGCACGATATCGAGAGCGGCAAGAGCTTTCCACTACTAACGGTGACGAGCGGCTACCACTTCCATCGCATCGCCGCGGAAGACGAGCAGACCCTCGACGAGATCGAGGCCATACTCAAGGAGAAGGGCTACCTTGCCGATTTAATGCCCTACGAGGACGATCTATCGTAGCCGATGCTGCAAACGTCCCTAAGCGGCAATCTGACGTTCAATCGTCGGTCGCGTACCAAAGTACGCTTCCCTCCTCTTTCACGTCACCTTGCTCGCTTAGGGACGTTTTCGCTGACGTGAGCTCAACCTGCGATGGTGCCTAATTGGTTATCCGCACAAAAAAGGAGGCCTCCGCGGCGATGCGGAGGCCTCCTTTTTTGTGCACGGTGTACTTTTGAGTGTGCAAGTGCGGGAGTTGTTACTCCTCGACGATCTCGGTGATCGCTCCAGCGGGGCAAGCGTCCTGGCAAGCGCCACAGGCGACGCAGGAGTCCTCGTCAGCGACGGTGGCGACGTCCTGGAGCTCCAGAACGCCAGCGGGGCAGGAGTCGACGCAAACGCCACAAGCGATGCACTCGTCGGCATCAATTACGGGATGAGCCATGGTAGTTTCCTCTCTGTTGACCGACGCTACAGGCGATGCGCGTCGGTTTGATTCGGGCAAAAACATACCACGGGAGCGACCGTTTGCAATACCCTCTGGCCGGCATCTTCATACCGTTCGCCGAGTATGCCAAGGTTTACTAAAAAACGCGCAGGTGGGGCCGCTGAGCTGCGCAAATGTTAGCTAAAGGTGACTTGAAATATTGAGCTATTGAGCGCGCCTGCGGAAAGGGCATCCCGTTATTTGGCCGAAAAACGGGATACAGTTTCCGGTTGGACCGCCCAGCGGAAACTGTGTCCCAGAATTCGCGCTCAGACCGGGATACCCTTTCCGCAAGGCAGCCCTAGGCACCTTCGGACCCAAACCTCAGTCAACTCTACATAGATCTCAATAGATCTGCCGAGAACTCAAACAGTGCATCTACCTGCACATTTGAGAACCTAAACTCTCAGAGATAAGAAATCTTATATGAATTGACTTAGATTTTGTATATTCCAGCCCATAAGGGGATACACTACATCCTGAAAGACAAGCCGAAGCGCCGCGCGACAGACCGTCGAGGCGACGCGAACGCAAAAGAGAGAGGGAATTTCTAATGAGTAAGATTCTTGGTATCGACCTTGGTACTACTAACTCCGCAATGGCCGTTCTCGAGGGCGGTTCTCCGACCATTATCGTGAACGCCGAGGGCGACCGCACCACCCCGTCCGTCGTGGGCTTCCGTGCCGACGGCGACCGCGTCGTGGGCAAGGCCGCTAAGAACCAGGCGGTCACCAACCCCAAGAACACCGTGTTCTCCATCAAGCGCTTCATGGGCCGCAAGTACTCCGAGTGCACCTCCGAGATCAAGACCGTGCCGTATGAGGTCAAGGAGGGCCAGGGCGGCCGTGCCGTCGTCGACATCGAGGGCAAGGATTACACCGCCGAGCAGGTGAGCGCCATGACGCTCGCAAAGATGAAGGCCGACGCCGAGAAGTATCTGGGCGAGCCCGTCACCGACGCCGTCATCACCGTCCCGGCCTACTTCAACGACGCCCAGCGTCAGGCCACCAAGGACGCCGGTAAGATCGCCGGCCTCAACGTCAAGCGTATCGTCAACGAGCCGACTGCTGCTGCTCTTGCCTATGGCCTGGACAAGCAGGGCACCGACCAGCGCATCCTGGTCTTCGACCTGGGCGGCGGCACCTTCGACGTCTCCATCCTCGACCTCGCCGACGGCGTGTTTGAGGTTCTGTCCACCTCGGGCGACAACCACCTGGGCGGCGACGACTGGGATCAGCGCGTCATCGATTGGATGGCCGATAAGTTCCAGCAGGAGAACGGTGTCGACCTGCGTCAGGACCCCATGGCCCTGCAGCGTCTGAAGGAGGCCGCCGAGAACGCCAAGAAGGAGCTCTCCGCCGCCCAGCAGACCACCATCAACCTGCCGTTCATTACCATGAACCAGTCCGGCCCGCTGCACCTCAACTACACGCTGACCCGCGCCGAGTTCGAGAAGATCACCCGCGACCTGCTCGAGCGCTGCAAGCAGCCTGTCACCAACGCCCTGCGCGACGCTAAGCTCAAGCTCTCCGATCTGACCGAGGTCATCCTCGTCGGCGGCTCCACCCGTATGCCCGCCGTCCAGGAGCTCGTCAAGACCATGACCGGCAAGCAGCCCAACATGTCCGTGAACCCCGACGAGGTCGTTGCCGACGGCGCTGCCGTCCAGGGCGGCGTGCTCACCGGCGACGTCGAGGGCATCCTGCTGCTCGACGTTACCCCGCTGTCGCTGGGCGTCGAGACTATGGGCGGCATCATGACCAAGATGATCGACCGCAACACCACGATCCCGACCTCCAAGACCGAGGTCTACTCCACCGCTGCCGACAACCAGACCAGCGTCGAGATCAACGTGCTCCAGGGCGAGCGCGAGCTTGCCCGCGACAACAAGTCGCTCGGTAAGTTCCAGCTGACCGGTATCCCGGCTGCCCGCCGCGGTGTGCCGCAGATCGAGGTCACCTTCGACATCGACGCCAACGGCATCGTCAAGGTCTCCGCTAAGGACAAGGGCACCGGCAAGGAGCAGCAGATCACCATTTCCGGCTCCACCGCTCTGTCCGACGACGAAGTCGATCGTATGGTCAAGGACGCCGAGGCTCATGCCGAGGAGGACAAGAAACAGAAGGAAGAGGTCGAGGTCCGCAACCAGACCGACAGCCTGTGCTACTCCACCGAGCAGACCCTCAACGAGCTCGGTGACAAGGTTTCCGCCGACGTGAAGTCCAAGGCCGAGGCCGCTATCGCCGACGCCAAGAAGGCGCTCGAGGGCTCTGATGTCGAGGCTATCAAGGCCGCCGGCGAGTCCCTGCAGTCCGTGGCCTACGAGCTGGCCCAGGTTGTCTACGCCGACGCTCAGCAGCAGACCGACGGTGCCGCTGGCGCCCAGCCTGCCGACGATGACGTTGTCGACGCCGACTACGAGGTTGTGGACGACGAGGACAAATAATCATGTCCGCCCGTAAAGCTCGCACGGAGGCGGCCGCCGCTGGCGCCGCCCCCGTTGACTCTGAGGAGAAGGACGTGAAGATTCCCGTAGAGGCCGTTGACGATACCGAGGCCAACGAGGCCCCGGCCGCCGAGGCTGCCGAGAACCAGGTAGAGGATTCCAACAAGGAGGCGACGATGACCGAGGACGAGATGGTGGAAGCCGCTATCCGCGCCGGTGAGGAAGCCGCCGACAACGACTTTAAGCTCAAGTTCGAGCAGGCTCAGAAAGAGCTTGCCGACGTGCGCAATGAGCTCGATGCTGCGGCAGAGGCTCAGAAGGCCGCCGAGGACAAGGCAAAGGACGCCACCGAGCGTACCGCCCGTCTGCAGGCCGACTGGGAGAACTTCCGTCGCCGCACCGCCAATGAGCGTATCGCCGAGCGCGAGCGCGCGACCGAGAAGCTTGTCACCGCGCTGTTGCCGGTGATTGACGATATCGAGCGCGCGATCGACCATGCCCGCAGTCAAGAGCTTTCCGACGACTTTAAGCAGTTCGTCGATGGCGTTGACGCGGTACATGCCAAGCTGCTCGACGTGTTTGCGCATGAGGGCGTTGAGTCCATCGACCCCAAGGGCGAGGCGTTCGATCCGCTCGAGCATCAGGCTGTGGGTCGCGTCGAGGACGCATCGCAGTACGACGAGACTGTCAACGACGTGTACCAGAAGGGCTACCGCATGGCGGATCGCATCCTGCGTTCCGCGATGGTGACGGTGACCTACGGTGGCGAGAAGCGCCCCGCACCGGAGCCCGAAGCGGCGCCCGAGGATGCTGCGGCCGATACGGCCGAGAGCACCGAGGAGTAATTGAGAAGGGCCCCGGGGCAACACCCGGGGCCCTTTCTGGCCTAGTGCCATATGAAAGCATGAGCCGCCGCCCGCTGGGCGGCGGATGAAACAGGAGAGGAGCTACGATGGCTGCAGGCAAAACCTTCTATGACATCCTGGGCGTATCCAAGAGCGCCTCCGACAAAGAGATCAAGAGCGCGTTTCGCAAGCTCGCGCAAAAATATCACCCCGATGCCGGCGGCGACGAGGCCAAGTTCAAGGAGATTAGCGAGGCCTACGAGACGCTTTCGGACGAGAAGAAGCGCAAAGAGTACGACCAGATGCTCATGTTTGGCGGCATGCCGGGCGCGGGCGGCGCGTATGGCGGCGGCTACGGTGCCGGCGCTGGTGCCAGCGGCTGGGGCGACATCTTCGACAGCATCTTTAGCGGCAACGGCGCCTGGGGCAGCGATTGGGGCTCGGGCTTTGCCGGGGCTGCGGGCGCTGCCGGTGCCGGCGCTGGCCGCAGCCGCGCTCGCAAGGGCGGCGACCTGTCGCTGACCGTCGATGTGACGGCCGAGGACGCGTTTCGCGGCGTGACGCACAAGGTCACCTACCGCATTCCCTCGACAGGCGAGCAGCAGACCATTACGGTCTCGGTGCCTGCAGGCGCCGTGGATGGCGGCAAGCTGCGCTACAAGCGTCGCGGCGAGTATGGCGTTGCCGGCGGCGAGCGCGGCGACCTGGTCGTGACCACGCACGTGGAGGAGCATCCGCTGTTTAAGCGTAAAGGTGCCGACGTGACCATGGAGGTGCCGATCTCGGTCTACGAGGCGGCGCTCGGCTGCACGGTGGACGTGCCGACGCCCGGCGGTGCGACGGTTCGTCTGAAGGTGCCCGCGGGTACCCAGACGGGCAAGAAGTTCCGCTTTAAGGAAATGGGGGCGCCCGACGTTAAGCACCGTGGCCGTACGGGCGCGCTGCTCGTCGAGATCAAGGTGCAGGTCCCCACGAACCTATCCGATGACGAGCGCGATGCCATGACCAAGCTGCGCGAGGTCGACACGCGCGATTATCGCGAGAAGGTCAACCGTTACAAGGCGACGTACTAGGGCGGTCGTGGCGCACACCCGCGCCCGCGGGCTTATGATGGACGATAACGAGACGGAAAGGGGTCAGGTAGCATGGCCGAGGACAATAGGAATAAACCGCTGTACATGATCAGCGTGGCGGCCGAGTTGACCGGCATGCATCCGCAGACTCTGCGCGTCTACGAGTCCAAGGGCCTGGTGAACCCCCAGCGCTCGGGCGGCAACACGCGTCTGTATTCGCGTGCCGATATCGAGCGCCTGGAGCTCATCAACCAGCTGACTGACGAGGGCATCAACCTTGCCGGCGTGGTGCGCATCCTCGATATGAAGGAGCGTGCCGAGGAGCGCGAGCGCGAGAACGAAAAACTCCGTGCCCGCGTGCGCCAGCTCGAGGACGAGCTGCACGAGTACAAGATGCAGAAGAAGATCACCGCCCTGGCCCCGCGCGATGGC
>CABPXT010000037.1:0-13877 GCA_902461405.1 uncultured Collinsella sp. | reverse complement strand
ACGTAATGCCGGATGACATCAACGTCTTCGGTGATGGACATCTGCAGCGGCAGGCCGCCGGCGGCAAGAATGGCATCGACAAAGACGCTTGCGATTTCCTCGTTGGGGGAGAGCGTCTCGCTCAAAAACGGCTTCGCTTCTTCCCAGCGCGGTGCCACCAGGATAAGCGGGCGGTCGGCGGGATCGACGTCGACGTGCGGGGTGTAGGACGATGAGGTACGGGTTCCGATCATGGGCGTGGCTTTCGAATCCGGGTGGACATGGCGCAGGGGGCGGCGCGGGACAGATGCGGCGCGGGACAGGCGCTCCTGATGAATGTGTTCCGCGTGGCAATGGGGTTAGTGCCCCTTGATGGAGTTGAGGAAGTCCTGGGCGCGCTTGGTCTGGGGATGGTCGAAGAACTCGTCGGGCGTGCCGGTTTCCACGATCTGGCCGTCGGCCATAAACACGACGCGGTCGGCAACGCGGCGGGCGAAGTTCATCTCGTGCGTAATGACGATCATCGTCATGCCCTGCTGGGCCAGGCGGACCATGACCTCGAGCACCTCGTTGATCATCTCGGGGTCAAGGGCACTCGTGGGCTCGTCGAAGAGCATGGCCTTGGGCTGCATGGCGAGCGAGCGGGCAATGGCCACGCGCTGCTGCTGGCCGCCCGAGAGCTGAGCGGGCACCTTGTCGGCCTGTTCGGCAACGCCCACGCGGCTCAGCAGGTCCATGGCGCGCTCACGAGCTTCCTCCTTGGACACGCCCAGCACGTCGACCGGCCCCAGCATGACGTTCTGCAGCACCGTCATATGCGCGAACAGGTTGAACTGCTGAAACACCATGCCCAGCTCGGCGCGCATGCGGGCAAGATCCTTGCCTTCCTGCGGCAGAGGCTCGCCCTCGATGAGGATCTCGCCCGAGTCGATGGTTTCCAGGCGGTTGATGGTTCGGCACATGGTCGACTTGCCCGAGCCCGAGGGGCCGATCACGACGACGACTTCGCCGCGGTCGACCGAGAGATTGATGTCGTTGAGGACGTGCAGATCGCCATAGTGCTTATCGACGTGCTTGAGCTCGATCAGCGGCTGATTACCGGTAGAAGAAGTGCTCTGTGCCATGGTGCTCGGCTCCTTATGACTCGAAATGGTAAATCGTTAGCGAATGATGGTCGCGCCGGTCTTGTGCGAAACGTAGACAGCGGCCTTGTTGATTGCGACGTTGATGAGGATATAGATGACCGCGATCACCAGGTAGACCGACACGAGGGCATCGTAGTTGGTAATGAGCACGCGAGCATTTTGCATGAGGTCGGGGTAACTCACCACGTAGGCGACGGTGGTGTCTTTGACTACGACCACGAGCTGCGAAATCAACGACGGAATGATAAATCGAATAGCCTGCGGCAGCACGATTTTAAAGGTGATTTTAGCCTTGGAGAGACCGAGCGCCTGGGCGGCCTCGACCTGGCCGCGCGGCACGGCGTTTACGCCGGCGCGGAAGATCTCGGCAAGCACGCCGGCTGCAGCGAGCGCGACGGGAAGCGTAAGCATCCAAAACGACGGCAGCGCGATCTTGTACTGGGGCAGCACCAAAAAGAAGAAGTAGATGAACAGCAGGCTCGGCACGCCGCGGAAGAAATCGGTGAGCACGCGGCAGACCAGCTGCAGTGGCTTGATGTCGCTCGTGCGGCCGAGCATAAGGGCCAAGCCCAGCACCAGTGCGATGGCGCCGGCGGTGAGCGCGACCTTAACGGTGCCCTCAAAGCCGGCAAGCAAAAACTTCCAGGTGGTGAGGTGCGTAAAGAAGTACCAGTAATGGACCGAAAGCTGGCCGGTCACATAAAAGCGCTGCAGTACCAGAGCGATGAGCGCGGCCACGGCAACAAGTGAGATGGCGGTGCCGACGCGAATCTTGGCGCGCATCTTGGGGCCGGGAGCCTCGTAGAGCGCATCGCGCATGGTGAGCGCGGAGGTGGAGTGCTTGCTCATCGGAGGATCCTCACCTTCTTATCGATATAGTTGCCAATGTGGCTCACCACAAAGGCCGTGCCCAGGTAGCCGAGCGCCGAGATAAAGAACGCGGCGACGCCGCCGAGCGAGCGCGTGTTGATGTAGCTCACCACGCCGGTGAGCTCCTGCGGTTTAAGCGGTACCTGACTGCCGAGCGCGGTGGTGAGCATGACGGCGATAAAGAGGTTGGTCATGGGCAGCACGCTCGAGCGCAGCGCCTGCGGAATCACGATCTTGGCGAGGATACGGCTGAAGCTCATGCCCAGCGAGCGGGCGGCTTCCACTTGGCCGACACCGACGGTGTTGATGCCGCTCATAAAGTTCTCGGAGCCAAAGGCAGAACCCAAGAGCACTGTGGCGACGATGACGCAGGTGCGGTAGGGCAGGACGACCTTGAGCGGCGGCAGCGCATAGACGACGATGATGAGTAGCGCGATGCCGGGGATGTTACGGAAGACCTGGACATACAGGTCGCCAAAGACGCGCAGTGGCTTGAGCGGCGACACGCGCATCACGGTGACAGCGACGGCCAGCACCATGGCGATGGCAAACGACTCAAGCGTCATGCCCCAGGTTGCTAGCAGGGCGTCGATATAGTTCTGGCCATAGAGCGACCAGAGCTCGGAGAGACTCATGCGGACCTCCCGCCGATAAGGAAAGGGGCTCCCGTGTGTACGGAAGCCCTGACAACTCAGTGAGGAAACAGTTTACCGCAATAAAGCGCATCATGCGTTTCCATATGGTTTCGTAGCGGCCGTTACTAGGCGTATTACCTAGGCGCCGACCTCGGGCAGCTCGGGAACGTTGGTGTCGCCCGTGCGGTCGCCGATGCAGATCTGCCACAGCTCGGTCCAGGTGCCGTCGTCCTCGATCTTCTTGAGGAAGTCGTTGACAAAGGCGACACCGTCGGAATCGAGCGGCAGGCCGATGCCATAGGGCTCCTTGCTGCCGAAGGGCTTGCCGGCGATCTTGTACTTACCGGGCTCGCGGACCAGGGCGCTCTGCTGCATGTTGTTATCGATGACGTAGGCGTCAACGCGGCCCTGCTGGAGTGCCTGGCGGGCCTCCTCGTCGGTCTTGAACTCCTGCTGGCTGGCCTTGGGAGCGAACTCCTCCAGGATGGCGGGGCCGTTGGAGCCGGACTGGACGGCGACGTTCTTGTCGGCCAGGTCGTCGACGCTCTTGATGTCGTCGTTGTCGGCGAGCACTAGGATAGCCTGCTGGGTGTAGTAGTAGGGACCGGCGAAGGAGACGAGCTTCTTGCGCTCGTCAGTGATGGTGTAGGTGGCAAAGACGGCGTCGACCTGGCCGTTCTGCAGGACGGACTCGCGCGTGTCCGAGGTCACCTGGGTGATCTCGACCTTGTTCTCGCCCAGGATGTAGTTGGACAGAAGCTGCGCGACGCCGGCATCGAAGCCACGGGTCTGACCGTCTTTCTCGTTGAGGAGGGAGAAGAGCGTGGAGGTCTGAACGCCACCGATCTTAAAAACGCCGGCGTCCTTGACGGCCGTGGCCCAGGTGCTGGCGGCGATGGCGTCGTTATCGGCCTTGGGGCCGTTGTCGACGAGCTTGTCGAACGCCTTGGCGTCGAGCGTGGTGGAAGCCTCGGTATCATTGGGGCTCTTGGAGGAGCCGGCGGCGGAACCCTTGTCGGCCTCGGCGCTAGTGTCGGAGCAGCCGGCAAGACCAAGGCCGGCGACGGTTGCGAAGGTGGCGGCGACAAAGCCGCGGCGGTCGAGAACGACCTGCTGGGAGAGGTTTTTGCTCATGGTAGAACACCTTTCTCAATAAAATCCCTAGCGGTTGAGTAGAGTTATACCCTATCGCGCTCAAATGGGTCAACACGAAATAACTCAGAAACATACTTACCTTATGGGTTATTGTACCTACCAAAAAGGGACAGGCACCTTTGTGGTGGTTCTTGCAGATGCAGCGGCATGCCTTGCTGTTTTGTCTCGATCTGTAACATCTGCAGCCATTTTTGCCGAGTAACTGTTACAGATTGAGATTTTCTCTTCAGGGGAATTCGAATGTCTCGATCTGTAACAGGTAGACGGCCAGAAGGTCTCTATCTGTTACTGATTGAGACAAGGATCGGGGACTAAGACGTTTTGTCTAGATTTGTAACAGTTGGACGGGAATTCGGGCCCTAGATGTTACAGATTGAGATAATCGCGCCGCGAAAATAAAAACCTCCGCAGGGATGCTTCCCTTGCGGAGGTTTTCTTACTCGTTGAGTAGCCTTACGGCTTCGGTGGCCATGTTTTCGGCCGTCATGCCGTTCTGAGCGAGCAGCTCGTTGGGGTCGTAGCGGTCGGGGAAGCCCTTGGCGATGCCGAAGGTGCGCGTGCGCAACGGCGTGCATGCCAGATAACATGCCACGCGCTCGCCCCAGCCGCCGTCCAAGATACCGTCCTCGAGGGTGACGACAACGCGATGCTCGACGGCAAGGCTGTCGAGGAACTCGCGGTCGAGCTCGGTTGCAAAGCGCGGGTTGACGAGCGTGGCCTCGATGCCGTACTCGGCAGTCAGACGGTTTGCCACGCACTCGCCCAGCTCAAAGAAATCGCCGAGCGCGAGCACGGCAACGTCGCGGCCCTGGCGCACGACGTTGTAGCGCGCGACGCCGTAATCGTCGCCCTCGGCAGGCGCCAAGTCGGGGCGGCTTACCAGGCCAATGCCCGGCACACGGATCGCTACGGGATGCTCGCGGTGGTCGAGCGACCAGCTCAGCATGGATAGGTATTCCTCCATGCAGGAAGGCGCCAGGTAACGCATATTGGGGAGAGCGCCCAGCATAGAAATATCAAAGAACGAAAGATGCGTCTCGGATGTGGTGCCAAAGATCGACGCGCCAAACACCAAGATGGTTGCGGGGACATCGTTGAGGCACAGGTCGTGCCACAGCTCGTCGTAGGCGCGCTGCAAAAACGTACCGTACACGCCAAAGACCGGCTTAGCGCCCGAGCGCGCAAGCGCGGTGGCAAAGGTCACGGCGTGCTCCTCGGCAATGCCCACGTCGACAAACTGCTTGCCTGCCGCGGCGCGAAGCTCGGGTGTAAAGCCCATGATGTAGGGCGTGGCGGCCGTGATGCCCACGACCTGCGGATCGTGCTCGATGGCGGCGCTGAGCGCCTCGCCCGTAATGTCGGCATAGGTGCGCGGCGCAGGCTCGCTCGGATGGCCCGGGCAGAGCTTGCGCCCAGTCGCCATGTCAAACGGACCCACGTGGTGCCAGCGCTCGGGGTCGCTCTGGGCCGGCTCAAAGCCCTTGCCCTTGGCGGTGGAGACGTGCAGCACGATGGGATGATCGATATTGCGCAGTTCCTGCAGCGCGTCGACCAGGGCCAACACATCGTTACCGGCGTCCAGATAGCGGTAGTCGAGCCCCATCGCGCGGAAAACGTTGCGCTCGCAGGTGCCGTTGCTGGCGCGCAGCTCGGCCAGATTGCGATACAGGCCACCGTGGTTTTCGGCGATGGACTGGTCGTTGTCATTGACGATGATGATCAGGTTGCTGTCGAGCTCGGCGGCATTGTTAAAGCCCTCAAACGCCAGACCGCCCGAAAGCGAACCGTCGCCAATGATGGTAATGACGTTGTAGCTGTCGCCCGCCAGATCGCGGGCGTGTGCCAAGCCGCAGCCCAGGCTCACCGATGTGGAGGTGTGGCCCATGGCGAACAGGTCGTGTTCGGACTCGTCGGGATTGGCAAAGCCAGAGGCCTCGCCGTAGCGTGCCGGGTCGATATAAGTGTACGCGCGCCCAGTCAGCGCCTTGTGGGCATAGGTCTGGTGCGACACGTCAAAGACAATTTTGTCGGTGGGGGAGTTAAACACGCGATGGAGCGCAACCGTAAGCTCAACGACGCCCAGGTTGGGGGCAACGTGCCCGCCGACGGCGGCGGAGCTTTCGAGGATGGCGTGGCGGATCTCGCCGCAGAGCAGCGGAAGCTCGGCGCGATCGAGAGCCTTGACGTCCTCGGGCGTTGTCGTTTGCGTAAGCAGCATCGTTGTGGGTTACTCCATGCGAATCGTGCGCCGGCACTCCCTCGGCCGGCACAATTGCACAAGACAGTCTCGCACATTTTGGCGTTTGATATGTGACGGCGGCGCGGTAATTCGCCAACTGGTGGGGCAAAACGTTTTGTCCGATGCCATACTGGTAAATTCGATGATGATTTTATTCATTGCGTGCAGGCTGCGGCTTGCTCTGCGGCGATTGGGTGGGGGCGGGGGCTTCCCGCCGAGCGCCGCCGGAAGGAGGCCGCATGTCCGATACCGTTCGTGCCGAGAAAATCGCGCGCGAGGTCGACGATGCCGCCCGTCAGCTTGCCCAGGCGGGCCGCTTGGACCTGATGCATGAGTTTATCCAACATGGCGATGTGACGGTCTATACACATGTGACCTCGGTAGCGCGGGCAAGTCTGTCCTTTGCCGAGCGCCTGGGCCGTGTTGGCATTTCGGTCGACCGTGCCTCGCTGCTGCGCGGGGCCCTGTTACACGATTACTTTCTCTACGATTGGCATGACCCCGACCCGAGCCATCGACTGCACGGATTTCGGCATCCGTTTTTTGCCCTGGCGCGTGCGGAGGAAGATTTTGAGCTGACGTCGCGCGAGCGGAATATCATCGTGCGTCATATGTTTCCGCTGGTGCCGGTGCCGCCGACGTGTCGTGAGGCATGGATTGTGTGCCTGGCAGATAAATGGTGCGCGCTGCGCGAGACGATTGCCGGCCGTCTGCCGCGCAAAGGCGGCGCGAACGATTTGAACGAGGGCTCGAGCGACGGCTCGAGCAAAGAATCGAACGAAAAGAGGAGTGGGTAGACGGTGGGAACCGCGATCGGCATGGCATTTGACGGCGCGACGCTTGCCGCTTGTCCGCTCTCGGCGCTGGTACTCTCGTTTGCCTTCTACGGTTTTTGCGGCTGGGTATGGGAGTCGACAGTCTGCGCCATGCTCAACCACGGACGCTTTGCCAACAGCGGCTTTTTGCTAGGGCCGTGTTGTCCCATCTACGGTGCGGGCGGCATCGCGTGCTGGTTGCTGCTGCGTGGAATCCCAGACGCCTCGAGCCAGTTTGTCGCTGCCGCGCTCGTATGCAGCGTGATCGAATATAGTGTGGGCGTGCTGTTGGAAAAAACGACGGGTGCCCGGTTTTGGGATTACTCGCATCTGCCGTTTAACCTGCACGGGCGCATCTGCCTGTACTGGGCCTGCGCGTTTGGCTTGGGTGCGTTGTGTATTTGCCGTTTAGTGGAGCCGGCATTGCTGGGGCTGCTTGGCCATCTGCCGGTGCTGATTGTGCGGCTGTCCGCCTTTATCGTCGCGGTCGCGATGATGGTCGATGCGGTGTGCTCGTTGGCCAGCTGGCGCCGCCTGTCCGATCAGCTTGAGCGTGTGCGTGCCGACCTTGCCGACCGCATCAATGAGTCGCTTGCCGACGCCTCCGACTCTATGCTCGAACGTATTCCCGATTCGGCGATCGACTCGGTGGCGCAGACGCATATCCGCGGTCGCGCCGTTAACGCTTGGCTGGCCGAGCTGGGTGACGCGGCGCTCGACGCCCTGCGCGAGAAGGCTTCGATGCCGACGTTTATCTCGGATGGTGCTCGCGGCCTGGCGCTCGCTGCCCGCCGCGTTGCCGATGTCGCGCCGAGCATGCCGCGTCCGTCGCTCAGTCGTCGCCTTGCCGGCAAGCGCATGAGCCGTCCGGTGCCGAGTGTGTCGCTCAGCCGTCGTGACCTGCGCTTCTTTAACGCCTTCCCGCGTCTGCGCATCAATCGCTACGAGGGCGTCATCCGAGCTACCGACCTCCGCGACCGAGCCCGCGAGCTGTTCCGGCGCTAGCCAGAGCGGAGCCAAGCGCGCCCTTCTCGTTCGCACGTTTCCCGTTCGTTTCGCGCCCGTTGCCGTGCCGTTTCCAAGATTGCGGCACCGTTTCCATTCGACAACGCAGCGTTTAACAACGCCGTATCTGGTCTACACCAGTTGGCCCTCGGCCGCATCATGAGCGCCGACAACGTTCATGCGACCAAGGGGGAGCGAATGTACGATACGGGATCGACAACGTTTATGCTCATCTGCACCATGCTCGTGTTTTTAATGACACCGGGTCTGGCGTTTTTCTATGGCGGCCTGTCCAGGCGCAAAAATGTCATCAACACCATGCTTATGTGCTTTGGCGCCATTGGCCTGGTTGGTGTGCTGTGGATTGTTGCCGGCTGGTCGCTGGCCTACGGTGGCGACGGTTCTAACCCGTTTATTGGCGGCTTTGACCAGCTGCTGTGCCTGCCGGTGCTCAACCAGGTGCTGCAGGCGGCCGAGGGCAATGCTGCGGATGGTGCCGTCTACCCTCAGATCATCAACATCGCCTTCCAGATGGCGTTTGCCATGATCACCGCCGCTATCGTTACGGGTAGTCTGGCAGGCCGCGTTAAGTTTGGTGCCATGACGGCCTTCCTGGGCATTTGGCTGCTCGTGGTCTATGCGCCGCTCGCCCACATGGTTTGGGGCGGCGATGGTTCCTTTATCGGCGACATCATCGGCGCGCTCGACTTTGCCGGCGGCGACGTGGTACACATTTCGTCCGGTCTCACGGGCCTGATTCTCTGCTTAATGCTCGGCCGTCGTCGCGGCTTTGGCATGATGAGCTACCGTCCGCATAACGTGCCGTTTGTGGCGCTGGGCGCCGGCCTGCTTTGGTTTGGCTGGTTTGGATTTAACGGCGGCAGCGAGTTTAAGGCCGACGCCGTGGCGGCGCTCGCCATCCTCAACACCGTGACGGCCAGCGCGGCGGGCATGATCTCGTGGCTTGCCGTCGAGCGCGTGCACACCGGTCGTCCCACGCTGGTGGGCGCCAGCACCGGTCTGGTTGCGGGCCTTGTGGTGGTCACGCCGGGCGCGGGCTTTGTCGAGCCGTGGGCGGCGCTGGTCATGGGCCTGATCGTCTCTCCCGTCTGTTACCTGGCCATCAGCCATCTCAAGACCAAGTTCGGCTACGACGATGCGCTCGACGCGTTTGGCTGCCATGGTATCGGCGGCATCTTGGGCGGCGTGCTCACGGGCCTGTTCTGCGTGCCGGAGCTTTCGTGGACCGGTAAGGGCGGCCTGTTCTACACGGGTGACATGTCGCTGCTCATCTCGCAAATCCTGGGCATTGTGGTGACGGTCGCTATTGTGCTGGTGCTCGACTTGGTGATTGCCGCGGTGGTCAAGGCGCTGTTCCGCGGCAGCCTGCGCGTGGACGAGGCCGATGAGGCGCTGGGCTTGGATGCGAGTCAGCACGGCGAGAGCGCGTATCCCTCGTTCTCCGGACTCGATTAGCAGCACGGCTTTCCCAGGCACCCGACCTTGCCCCTCAAACCGTCGCTTGCGTACCGAAGTACGCGGCGCTCCTCTTTCGGGGCAATTTCGGGCACCTGGAAAACCCGTGCCATGTGAAGAACAATTCATTTCTTTTATTGAAGAGAGGAATTCACTATGAAGAAAATTACGGCTATCGTGCGCCAGGAGAAGCTTGAGGTTCTCAAAGATGCGCTGTTTGCTGCTGATGTTCGCGGCATGACTATCAACCAGGTGCAGGGCTGTGGCGCACAGCATGGCTGGAAGGAATACGTGCGCGGCAACGAACTGCTCGTCAATACCATCCCCAAGGTGCAGTTCACCCTCATCTGCGCTGATGAGCACGTTGACGGAATTGTCGACATCATCTGCAATGCCGCCCGCACCGGTGCCGTTGGAGACGGCAAGATTTGGGTCGAGCCGGTCGAAGAAGTCATCCGCATTCGCACCGGCGAACACGGCCCGGCCGCGGTGTAGAATCGACCGTCTGCCATCCGCAACGTTAAAATGCTGCAACGAGGCACAAGACTTGCGTTGCGGATGGGCGGATTATGGGTCGCAATAAATATCCCGAGGAGACGGTCGCGAAGATTCTCGACGCGGCACTGGAGCTATTCTGCGCACAGGGTTATGAGGGGACGAGTATTCAAGATATCGTTGACCGTCTCGACGGCATGACCAAGGGCGCTGTCTATCATCACTTCAAGAGCAAAGAAGAGATTTTCAACGCCGCGTTTGATCGGGCGATGACTCCGATTGTTGAGCACCGCCGCTCGATGCTTGGCGTCGGTAATATGACCGGAGCCCAAAAGCTCAAGCGACTGTACGCTCCCGAGTCCGTTGTTCCACAAATTGAGCTATGGGCACGTATGCGTCCTGCAGCAGATCCGGTAAAAAGCTCGCGCCTACTGGCGATGCAGTACCAGGGCTCATTTGACGAGTCGGCCGATGGCTGTCTCTTGCCAGTGATCGAGGAGGGCATCGCCGACGGCTCCATTGCGTGCGAATGCCCGCGCGAAGCGGCGGAGGCCGTATCGTTGTTGGCGAATCTTTGGCTGCTGCCATTGTTCCGTCCGCTCGAGCCCAAGGAGCGAATGCTCGCTCGCGCACAATGTTTGGCGCAGATGGCTGCCGCGGTGGGGCTCGATTTGGGTAATGAAGTGCTTCAGACAACGGCGCAGATTTGGGACGTATGGGACCGCGCCGGGTGGTAATATAGATACCAACGGTATGTAATTGATTTGTGAGGGTAGCTACGGCTGCCCTTTTCAAGTCATTAAATACATACTAGTGGTATGTATAGGGGGTGGGCTTATGGCTGGGCTGAGAGACGTCGGCGTCTCGTTGAAATCAAAAACAGTGCGGTCAATCAGGCTCGCGGAACTTCTGGTTGCGCAGCTGTGCACGTATTCGATGCTGTCGGCGCTGTGCTTTGCGTATCCGCTTTACTTGTTCGATTGCAGCGGATCGTCAACGTTATATGGCGCCGCCGTGGCGATAGCGTTCATACCCGGCGTACTCGCAACTCCGGCTGGCGGAATCTTGGCGGATAGGGGAAGACATCGCGAGGTCCTCGTGGCCCTCGGCATTGCTCTGATGACTGCATCACTGCTGTCTATCCCCATGAAGCGCTCGTTGCCTCTTGCGGTCGTCGTAGTAGCGATACTTTGTGTTCAATATGGTGTTCAATCGCTGCTGAAGCCAATGCTCCAAATTGAGACGGTGCGCATGGCGGGTGAAGAGAAGGTTGAGCGGGCCACTGCATTGGTTTCGCAGATGACCATGGTGAGCAATATCTTGGGCCCTGTGGTCGGGACGGCAGTCTATGGGTACTTTGGCATCGATGCTCTTTGCACAACCGCGTCGGTGGCGTTTGCGATTTCAGCTCTCTTGTTTGGGGGCGCGCTCAAGCAAAATGCCTCATTTGAAACGATGGGAGACGGCGCGACTCGTACGACATGCCGAAACGATTTTCGGGAGTCGATTCGGTATCTGTTGCAAAATGCATCATTGGCCGCTGTGATTTTGCTTGCGGCCATTTTGAACCTTGCGTTGGTTGGGCTAACGATTGGCGCTCCCATTATTGTTACAAAGCATCTCGGCATGCAATCGTCCTGCGTTGGGATAGTTGAGGTTGCTCTGGGCTTGGGTGGTCTTACTGGCAGCGGCTTGGTCGGCATTTGGCCGCATCGCTTTTCTCTCAATGGCATATGTCGATATGTTGCGATGATCTGTTTTGGAGTCGCGCCGATTATTGTTACGCTGCTGTTCGGCGTAGATGTATGCGTGTTCACCGTGTTTGCGGTTGGTTCGGCATGGGTCATGGTGTGGGCGAGCATTACGTCGGTTGAAATCATCGCGTTTGTTCAGCGGGTAGCGCCGACTGAGCTCTGCGGAAAAGTGCTTTCGGTCGTTTACATGGTCCTTTCCTGCGCAACACCTATCGGCCAATTGACGTACGGGGTTGCATATGATCGATGGGCACCGGCGATTGTATTCGCAGCCATGTTGGCGGTGCTGACGTTGACGACGGCGCTGTTTTATCGTCTGAAAAATCGCTTGCGGCGATTGTCTTGACGCGCTGGGGCACCGTGAATTTGCGGAGGCAGTGGCCCGCCGCGCCGGGACGGCATTGTTTGGGCGTGCCTCTCCTTCGTCTACAATATCGTGCAGACGAAAGAGAGGCATGCCCATGATCAAGATGTTCGCGAGTGACTTAGACGGAACGCTGCTGAACGCCCTGCACGAGGCAGATAGGACTATCCGCCGCGCCATTCGCGAGCTGACTGAGGCTGGCCTGCATGTGGTTCCCGCGACTGGACGCTCGACGTTGCCGATCGGCGAGCATGGCTTTACGGGCCTGGCGCTTGACGCCTGCTGCTCCAATGGGTCCATCGTGCGCGACAGCCATGGCGAGGTGCTCAAGACCTGGACCATCGACCCGCAGGTTACCGAGGAGCTGCTCAAGGCGTTCCCGGACATTTGCTTTGACTGCTCCACGCCCGATGGCATGTTTTCGAGCGGTTCGTTCGAGATGCACCAGGCGGGTTTTAAAAAAGACAGTCCTATCAAGCGTATTGTGATGCGCGGCATGCGTGCGCGTGGCGGCTATCACGAGGAGCAGTATTTCGACCAGTCGATCGGTGACATCCTTCGCCACGATGTGTGCAAGATCAACTGCCGCGTAACCTCGCCCGAGCTGGAGCGCGACCTTAAGGCCTATCTTGCCGAGCGATCGGACCGCGTGGTCAACGCGCCGTTCGATCCGGTGATGTTCGAGATCACGGACGTGGCGTGCAACAAGGGCGAGAGTGTGGCCTGGCTGGCGGGCTACTACGGTATTGCCGAGGACGAGGTCGCGGTCTACGGCGACGGCGGCAACGACATCGCCATGCTCAAGCGTTTCCACCGCAGCTACGCGACCAAAAACGCTAGCGATGCAGCTAAGGCTGCCGCGAGCGCAACTATCGGCAGCTGCATGGTCCACGCCGTCCCCAAGCACATGCTCGCCACCATGCGCAAGCAGAACTCCCGCACCGTCATCGAATAATGTGACAAAGGGGCTGTCCCTTTATCACATCCCAAATATTGCCTTTACGTGTTGATACACACGGTGTGCAATAATACTCGCACTGTGCAATAGCGCACAGGCTGAGTAACAAGGAGGACGCTTGTCCCAGCTCGAGAAATGCGACCGCCGATCCCTTCGCTCGCAGCGTGCCCTTCGCCAGGCACTTGCCAGCGAGCTTGCCGAAAGCGGCGACCTTTCGCGCATTAATGTCGCGTCACTCACCGAGCGTGCTGGTCTTACGCGCCGCACGTTCTATTCGCACTACCGCGATATCCCCGACTTTATCAATCAAATCGAGGACGGCTTGCTGGCCGAGATCCGTGAGCGCATTGAGCTCATCACCGCAGCTCAGCTGCCTGATCTCTATCACAACATCGATGAGCTCGAGCCGGCGCCCGGTTCGGTTGAGCTGCTGCGTTATCTTGCGGCCAACCGCGACCTAATCGGTGCACTGCTGGGTCCGGGCGGCGACCAGGCCTTCATTAAAAGGATTATCGACACCGCGCGTGAGGCTGTGGTGCCGCGTGCGCAGACGGGCATTTTGGGCCTGGCGCTGGGCACGTTCTTTGACTACTACGTCACCTACGTCGTGAGTGCCGAGGTCGGCATGATTCAGCGCTGGTTTGAGCGTGGGCTCACCGAATCGCCCGAGGCCATGGCGCGCATTATGACGGTGCTCGCTTTTGTGCGCCCTGGTGACCTGTATGGCCAACCCATCGATATCAACGTGCCGGAATACGGCATGAAGCTATTGAACTTGCAGCTCGAGGATGCGGCCGACACCGCCGCAACCGTCGAGTCCAACAACTAAGAGGAGAGACAATGAGCAAACTCGTCGAGGGCATTAAGGACCGCATGGTCGCTGCCGCACGCGAGGCCGCGCCCACCGTGATGGGCGCGGCGCAGAAGGCCGCGACAGCGGCTGCCGGGGAAGGTGCCGAAGGAAGTGGCGAGGCCCACACCCTCGAA
>CABPXT010000036.1:0-14029 GCA_902461405.1 uncultured Collinsella sp. | reverse complement strand
TGTTCGAAGGTCAGGGGCTCGACGGGGTCGAGGGCGGCGTCCGAGTCGGCGGCGACGACGTTGCCGGTCTCGTCCTCGTCGCTCGACACGTCACGCGGCGTAGGCTCGTCCCACTCCTCGTCCGGAGCCTCACCCTCGCTATACCACCATTCAAAGTTATCGATATCCATACGGGGCGCCCCCTTGGCCTCGCAAATAAACACTTGCTAGCCTTATACCCCCAGACGGCGCTGGAGCTCGCCGGCACAGACAGGAAAACCGTCACAACATTCGACGCTTTTCCTCGTTTTCGAGATTTTCGCCGAATGTTGTGACGGTTTAGGCAGCAGTCCCCTTGTCACATCTAGAGGGCGACGGGGATTTGGATGCAGCAGAAGTCCTCTTGGTGGGACTCGTCGTAGCTCGTGGTGTCCAAGTAGCAAAAATCGAAAGCGTTGCCGATGGGCTGGAGCGCATGTTTGTCCATGCAGGCGACGATGGCGCGGATACCCTCGGGCTCGTACGGCATGCCCCAGCGGCTCATGCATAGATACGTGCCCTCGGGCAGCACCTCGACGCCAATCTCTGTCAGCTCGGCAGGATCGCTCGGCAGCGTTTCCTCGGCACCGCGCGGCAGCACGGCAAAGGAGCCCGCGCCGGCGATAGGGTCGTCGGAATGCAGCGCCTCGCGACGCAGCATGGCACCCCAGCCGCGCATGGGACGCGTGCCCGTCAACGCACGCATGCGCAGGATGGCCCGCATGAGCGTGGGGTGAAGCATCGAGCGGCCGCGCTCGATATCGCCTGGAAACTCCTCAAAGACCACGAAGCGGCGCTCGAACTGCTTGAGCTCCGGCTTGCCCTCGCGCTCGCGCCAGTAAACTGCCTCGTCGTAAAAGCTCAGACGCTCCTGCACGCTCGCACGCTCGGCTTTGAGCCCGGCAATCTGCTCGTCGAGCGCCTGCACCCGCGAGCGCAGGTGGTCGGTCATCTCGCTAATGTCGAACGTCGAGGCTAGGCGGTCGATCTCATCGAGTTCGAGCCCTAGGTCGCGCAGCATGCAGATCAGACGCATGAGCGGGATCTGCGTGGGCGAATAGAAACGGTAGCCTTTTTCGTTAACCACGGCGGGCTTAAACAGGCCGATCTTGTCGTAGTAGATGAGCGTTTGGCGCGAAACGTTAAACAAACTCGCCATCTCGCTAATCGCATACATGCCCGTCTGCATAGATCCTCCCGACACATCCTTTGACGCGAAAAGCCCGCCGCCCACAGGGGCAGCGGGCTCAAACACTCCTCGTATCCTACCCTAAAGACGCCTATGACCAGCGCTTATAGTTTGCACATGACACGCCAACGGCCTCGAGCGCCTTGGCGGCGATGTGATGCACCGCATCATCGAGCGTGGCGGGGCCGTTGTAAAACGTGAGCATGGGCGGCATGAGCATGACGCCCGGTACGCGCGCCAGGCGCGCCATGTTGTCGACATGAATGGCGCTGAAGGGCGTCTCGCGCACCATGAGCACCAGGCGGCGCTGCTCTTTCATCTGCACGTCGGCCGCGCGCAACAACAGGTTTTCGCTGTAGCCGCTCGCAATGCCGGCGAGCGTCTTCATGGAGCAGGGAGCCACGATCATACCGTCGACCGGATAGGTGCCGCTTGCGATGGCGGCGCCGATGTTCTTGTTGTCGTAGACCACATCGGCATAGCACGCAAACTCGTCGAGCGTCATGCCGAGCTCCTGCTCGATGGTGATCTCTCCCCCGCGCGTGACGACAAGCGCCGACTCGGCGCCGGCCTGGCGCAGGCATTTGAGGCACTCAAGGCCCAGCGCGGCACCGCTGGCGCCCGAAACGCCAACGACGATGCGACGGGGACGGACAGAAGACTCAGGCATGACAACTCCTTGACTACTTGGTAGGGCTACTTACTAGAAAGCAATCTCCTTGGCCCACTTGTCCTTGTCGATCTCCATGAACTGCGAGCGGATGAAGTTCTTCTTGAGGTTGAACGGGACCGTGCAGTCGAAGATGGCCTTGCAGGCGATGCCATGCTCGCGGATCGTGGGGTCGAACGCGGGATCGTTGGACGGGTCGAGCACGTGGCAGTGGCAGCCGGGGATGGTGATGAGGTCGACGTCGGCCTGGAAGCGCGTGGTCATGGCCCACATCACGTCGCTCATATCGAAGATATCGACATCCTCGTCAACAAGGATGACGTGCTTGAGCTCGGAGAATGCCGAGAAGGCGAGCATGGCGGCGTTGCGCTGACGGCCCTCGTCATTTTTGCTCGACTTCTTGAACTGCATGATGGCAACGAACTTGCCGCCGCCGCAGGGGGCGGCGTGAACGTTGAGCAGGCGGCCCGGGATAGCGGTCTCGACCATCTTGTAGATGGAAGCCTCGGTGGGGATGCCCGCCATGGAAACGTGCTCGTGCGAAGGACCGATGCAGCTCTCCATGATGGGATTGACGCGCGTGGTGACGGCGGTGATCTTGATCACCGGGCAGACCTTGGCGCCGCCGGTGTAGCCGGGGAACTCGGGCATGGCGTAGCCGTGGCCGTTGACGTCCTCGTTGATGGTCTCGTCGTGCATGAGGTAGCCCTCGAGCACGTACTCGGCATTGGCGATGCACTTCTGCGGAACGGTGACGCAGTCGGCAAGCTCGACGGCGTGGCCGCGCAGGGCGCCGGCGATCTGAAGCTCGTTGAAGCCGAGCGGCGTGGTGGGAGCCTCGAAGCCGCAGCACATGTACACGGCGGGGTCCAGGCCGATAGAGATGGAGATGGGCATGTCCTCGCCGCGCTGGCAGTACTCGTCAAAGAACGCGCCCAGGTGACGGCTGCCGGGGGTAATCCACATGGCGAGCTTGTCCTTGTCGACGCAGGAGAAGCGGTGGATGGTCACGTCGGACTGGGAGCCGTCGGGGCTCGTACCATAGGCGAGACCCATGGTGATGTAGGGGCCGCCGTCGACGGGCGTGTTGGTGGGGGCGGGAACGATCTTGCGCAGGTCAAAGCCCTCGTCGGTCGCCTTGTACACGACCTCCTGGCAGTCGACGTGCGCACCCTCGGCGATCTGCTCGGGCGCGATCAGGTTCTCGAAGCGCTTGCCGATCTCGAGGCCCAGGTGCTCCTCGTCCAGGTCGAGCAGGGCGGCAACGCGCTTGCGGCTGGCAAGCATGCCGATGCAGACCTTGGCATCGTCAAAGCCCTTGACGTTGTTGAAGACCATCGCCGGACCCTCTTTGGTCGGACGCATAACGGTGCCGCCGGCGCCGACGTGACGATAGACGCCCGAGACCTCGGCGTCCGGGTCGACCTGGGTGTCGGTCTCGAGCAGCTGGCCCGGCATCTCGCGCAAAAAGTCGAGCGCGGAGCGCAGGTCGTGAATCTGGGAAGCATCGGTAGTGGACATAGCATGCTCCTTTCGGGAGAGTGCCCGGCGGCGGGGATGCCGCCGGGCTGGGTAACGTAGTGGGGCCGCAGCGCTTATAGATGGAGCGCTTGGCAACTCGCGGTTCAAGCACTCGGCTGTTTACAGCCCAAGCGCTCGGCCGCTTACATCAGGCCAAAGAGATGGAACCAGGCGGCCTCGACCAGCACGACGATAAAGACGACCGCGGTGAGGGGAATGCCCATGCGCATGGCCTCTTTGGAGGTGTAGCCGCCGGCGTCCTTGCCCTCGCCGATAAGGATCGGCAGGTTATGGAACGGCAGGATGTAGTGGATGTTGATGGACGTGAAGACGATGAGCGCCACGGCGAGCGGGCTCACGCTGGAGCCGGCCGCGAAGCTGATGAACGCCGGCACGCACACGCCGAGCACGGCCATGACCGAACCCATGAACATGTGGATGATCATGGAGAGTGCGGCGACAAGCAGGGCGAACAGGAAGATGTTCTCGGGCACGGAGCTGGGAAGCACGACATCGGCGATCCAAGCGTTCATGCCGGTGGCACCGCCCACGGAACCCACGGCCATGGCGGCCGTCAGGAACATGAGGGACTTGATGTCGACAGCGTTCCAGCTGGCGGGGGTAAGGACCTCGCCGATGATGGGCATGGCGAGCGCGACGCCGATGGCAAGCGTCACCCAGCCGATGTAATCGCCCGAGACGGTGAGCCACAGCGCGATGGCGATGACAAGCCACACGATGGTGCGGATCTCCTTGACGGAGAGCTTGCCGAGTGCGGCCTGCTTGGCCACGATCTGCTCGCGATCGTAGACGAGCTCCTTGCTGGGCTTAAAGAGGAAGAGGCCCAAGAACAGGGTGCACAGCAGCGCGACCAGCATGGGCACGCTCATGTACAGGAACCAGTCGATAAAGGACGGGCTCATGCCGCCGGCCTCGACGCTGTACTGCGCAACGAGCGGGTTGAGCGTGGAGTCGCCCGTCAGGAAGAACATGGAACCCGGGGCGGCAGCGGCAAACACGAGGAAGCCGAGCTTACCCTTGTCGTCGTCCCCGTAGCCGGCGGACTCGGCGATGACCGAGACGACGGCGAGGATGAGGAAGGCGCGGGGAAACGGGTGCGGGATCAGCAGCGACAGCACAAAGGTGAGCGCGAAGATCGAGATGATGAGCGACTTGGCGTCGCGCACGAACTTGAGCATAAACGCATAGGCGATGCGCTCGCCCAGCCCCGACTCCTTGACCGCGCTGGCGATGAGGTAGGCGCCGATGACGAGCCACATGGTAGCTTTGGTCCACGAGCTAAACGTGGAGGCGACCGTCGCCGAGATGCTCGCGGCGCCCGTGTCGTCCACGCACACCTTGAACAGAACGAGCAGCGCGCAGTAGAGCAGGCCCACAAAGCCCGGCTGTGCCACGCCACACGCCCAGAACACCACCGTGGCGAGCGTCAACGCCAGACAGGTCTGACCGCCGACCGTAAGCTCGACCGTCGAGCTCAGCTCCGCCAAAGGAAGAAACTTCACCAGCAAAAAGACAATGATACCCAGCACAAAGCCAATTTCGCGCTTGGTGATCTTAAACGCCTTCTTTTCCGCTTCCATCTCCCCACCTTTCTTGTTGGGGGCACCCGGCGCCGCGGCGTGTGCCGCTACAGCAAAAGGGAGTGCCCGTTATTGGACACTCCCTACGTTGCGCTGTGTTGTTGCAATACAGTCAAGCGGGATTTTTTGGATGAGAAGCGATCCCCTGGACAAAAACCATCACATCATTCGACGCTTTTCCTCGTTTTCGAGATTTTCATCGAATGTTGTGACGGTTTGGATATGGCAAAGGGGCTGTACCTTTGTTACATAGCGAGGGCCGTACGGATGGATGGGTCGCTGAGGGCCTCGCGAAGCCAGGGGGCCAGCTGCTCGGGGCGACCCTGCAGGTAGCCGTCGAGCTCGGACGGGGCCACGCGGCGCACCTCCGAGATCTCCTCTTGGTTGATGCATAGCTCGCCCGGCTCAACATGGGCTGCGAACACCTCGCACCATTCGCACTCGCAGCGGCCGTCGCCGTGGTCCTCACGGTACACCACGTGTCCGAGGTGCTTGAGCTGATCGGGATCGCGCGTAATGCCAAGCTCTTCGTTGATGCGGCGCGCCGTGGCGGCCGCGACGTCTTCCCCGGGGAGCGGATGGCCGGCGCAGCTATCGGCCAGCACCCCGCCCCACAGGCGCTTGAGCGGACTACGGCGACAGAGCAGCAGACGCGCGTCTTCGCCCCGGCCCTCGACTAAAAGCGTCAGAAATGCCTGATGCAGGATGCCCTCGCCGGTATGGGCCTCGATGCGGTCGACGTGGCCGAGCACCTCGCCGGTCGCGGCATCGACCGCCACGACCTCGGCACCTGCACCGCCCTCATCCCAGCCGGCGCGCAGAATGCGGGCTGCGGCCTCCTCGAGCGCGGCGATGAGCTCTTTGGTGGTGTCGAGCACGCGCTGCAGGTCGTCCCCGCTCGCCTGTTCAACATGAAAACCCGTGCTTGCAACTACCGGCACGCCAAAGCGCGTGGCCAGCGCCGCCGCGATATCGTGCGCCGGGATCTCGTCTCGATGGCACGGAACGGCCAGGATGCTCACGGTCGCCGTGCGACCGGGCTCAGGGCGCGGAATGGCCTGCGCCGTGGCGCCCAGGTGCGCGAACTCGGGCGAGCAAGCGTACACCGCCATGCCCCGCGGCGTCACCGTCAGCTGGGCCTCGAGCGCAAACTTGCCCTCGCCCACCGCAATCTTTATCGTGTGCATACCCATGGGATCTCCTGTCACCCGCGATGTGCCTGAGACCATCTTCGCCTGTATTGCGACTATACAGGCAAGCGCAGCCTGCGACAAAGGGGGGCAGGCACCTGACACATTCTGTTAGAGTTGCAGGGATTGAATCCCGCTTATTCACGCGACATTGGAGTGACAACCTTGACCGCCGCAACCACGCCAAAAAGTAAGTCAACCGCCGCCGCGCTCTCCCCCGCGCGCACCAAGCTCTGCCTGGCGCTGCTCGTGTTGTTAGGCTTTTCGCTCGGCTGCTCCGAGTTCGTGGTCATCGGCATCGAAAGTGACTTGGCGACGGAACTCGGCGTATCGCTTGCCACCGCAGGCCAACTTATTAGCGTGTTCGCACTGATCTACGCTATCTCGACGCCGGTGCTCGCGCTCAGCACGGGGCGTTTTCGCCGCTACCAGCTGCTCGTGTGCTACAGCATCGTCTTTGTGCTCGGCAACCTGGTCATGGCGTTGGCGCCCAACTTCCAGGTGCTGTTCATCTCGCGCATCATCCTGGGCTCCGTCTCGGGCGCACTGCTCGCCGTGGGCGTGACGTACATCCCCGAGCTTCTGTCTCCGCAGCAAACTTCGCTTGCCATCTCGGTGGTATATGGTGCGTTTTCCGTGGCAATGGTCTTTGTCACTTCGATCGGCAAGTTTGTGGCCGACACGCTCGATTGGCACGTGGCCATGTACGGCACGCTGGCCTTTGCCGTTCTGATCTGCGGAGCGCTCGTGGCGTTTATGCCGCGCGCTGGGCAAACCGACGAGCCCGCCACTTTTCGCGAGCAGGCGGGTCTGCTACGCGAGCCGAGCATCATCACCGGCATGCTCATCTTTTTGTTTGGCGTGGGGTCGGTCTACGTTTTCTACGGCTACGTGACGCCTTATCTTGAGCAGGTGCTGGGCATGGGCACGGTCGAAGCCAGTACCACGCTCATGGCCTACGGCGTGTTCTGCCTGATCTCGAACATCCTGGGCGGATGGATCGATGCGCGCTTTGGCATGAAGGCACTGCTGGTTACGTTTGTGCTGCAGGCAGCGGCATTGTTTGGGTTGTTTGCCGTGGGCGCTGCCATGCCGCTCGCACTTGTCTTTGTCTTTAGCCTGGCGATGCTCATGTACCTGTTCTCGGTGTCGTGCATCACGCACTTTATGGACGTGGCTCGCAGCCGCCATCCCAAATCGATGGTGCTCGCGAGCTCGGTAGAACCCATGGCGTTTAATGTCGGCATTTCGTTTGGCACCGCGGTGGGCGGTGCCGTGGTAAGCGGAGCTGGCATTGCATATGTAGGCGCAGTGGGTGCCGCGTTCTCGCTTGTGGCCTGGGTGCTTACGCTGGTGACGATTAAGTTGGCTCGCTGGGAACGCAAGAGGGCGCTGGCGCAGGCGTAGATGCGATACTCGAGCTCGATGATGGCGATCGAAAGGAAACCGCATATGCAACGTGTACTGTTTATCTGCCACGGCAACATCTGCCGCTCGACGATGGCTGAGTCGGTGTTTACCGAGCTGGTGCGGCGCGCCGGGCGCGCGGGCGAGTTTGTCATTGACTCCGCTGCGACCTCGACCGAGGAGATCGGCAACCCGCCACACCACGGTACCGTTGCCAAGCTACGCGAGGTCGGGATTCCCGTCGTCGCACATCGCGCACGTCAGGTGCGTCGCGCGGAGTATGGCGACTGGGACCACATTGTCTATATGGACGACGAGAACGCCCGCGCCCTGTACCGAATTTTTGGGAAGGACCCCGATGGCAAGATCTCGCGCCTGCTCGATTGGACCGATCGCCCCGGCGACGTGGCCGACCCCTGGTACACCGGCAATTTCGACGCCACCTACCGCGATGTACTCGCCGGCTGCACGTCCATGCTCGAGCAGCTGTAGGCAAGCGAGGCCGCGGGCCACGCCTTCGGCGCGAAACGAGCGTGGATAATCTCCCACATGAAAAACGAGCGTGGAAAATCTCCCGCTTTGAGCGTTCAAGTGCGCCCTAAACGGGAGAAAATCCACGCTCATTATCTCGGTGGGAGAAAATCCACGCTCGACTACTCGTCGACGATCTCGGCAAGCCAGACGTTCAGCGTATCGACTTCGGGGCAGCAGAACTTTGCCGTACCAGGCTCGTTGCCAGGCACGGTTCCGCCATAGCGCAGGATATCGATATAGGGAAAGCCCACGTGGCAGGCCATGGCGCACATCTTGCCGCGGTCTCGGTCGAAGTCGAAGACGTCTCCCGGCTTGTGACCATGGTGGCAGCGGCACGCACCCAGCTGGTCCACGCAGCTCACGCGGATACGCGGACGCTTGCCACGCGGCGCGCCGAGCGGCTTGTTCTCGCCCGCAGGCTTGACGCCGCCCTCGCCAGCATTACTCATGGTCGATCACGTCCAAGCAGGCCTCGATGGGCAGGCCGGCCGACTTGTCCTCTTGATCGGCATTGCGCTCGATAAGCTCAGCCACCACGCGCATGGCATCGGACGTCGCGCGCTGCAGACTCCAACCTGCCATAACGCGGCCGACGAGCACTGCCGAGAACGTGTCGCCCGTACCCGGGAAATAGACCGGAATGAGCTCAAAGGGAATCGTGAAGTACTCCCCCGCTACATGGTCGTAACCGATAACCGCGTTCGTGCCATTGACCACGGCGCTCGTAATGACCACCGACTTGGCACCCAACTCGCGCACGGCGTCCACAAGGGCGCGGGCCTCATCGTGCGTGATCTGCTCTGCAATAGGCGTATCGGCGAGCAGACAGGCCTCGGTGTAGTTGGGCACCGCGTAGTCTGCGCACTCCAGCAGGTGCCGCATGAGGCCAATCGTTGACTCGGGCACGCCGGCATAGAGCTTGCCGTTGTCACCCATGATGGGATCGACGAACACCTTGGTGCCCTTTTGCGCACGGCGGTGGCAAAAGTCCGAGATGATGCGCGTCTCTTCCTCGGTCACGATAAAGCCGGTCGAGATGGCGTCGAACTCAAAGCCGAGCTCCTCCCAGATAGCGAGGCTTTGACGCACGTACTCGGTGGTGTCGTGGATGTAGAACTTGGGGTAGTTGAGCGTGTCGGACACAAGTGCCGTCGGCAGATTGTGGATACGGTAACCCATGTGCGACAGCACCGGCAGCATGGCGGAAAGCGCGACCTTGCCGTAGCCGCACATATCGTTAATCAGCAGCAGCTGAGTATTCTTCATGAGGGTCTCCCTTGTTTCGGGCGCGGCGCGGCAGCGCCACAGTGCGACTAAGTGTAGCGCAGGGGACGTTGTGAACGGGCGCTGGCACCGCAGAGGACGAATTGTTGCGGAAAGGTTACGGGAAGGAGGAAGTTAGTCGTTGGGGACGTTCTTAAATGACTAGTCGACACAAGGAGTGTCCCCAAATGCCGGCACATAAGGAACGTCCCTAAGTGCCGCTCGAACATAATAAGTTTGGTACCTTGACATTTATTTACCGTGCTCCTAAATTGGTTAGGCACAAAACAATTCAACTACCTAACTAAAGAAAGGAGCGAAGCTTAGATATGTGTGTTGAACCACTCGTCCTTCCGCATGAGCCCGGCGGTGACCCGTCGCAACCGGTAGACATACCCGAAGCGGTCAGCGCTGAAGACAAACTCGCCAAGCGCATCCTGAGCGGCCTGGGCTTTTGCGGCCATTACATGCATTTTCATGGCGGAGGCGTGTCCGGCAAGGCGCCCATCATCTGCCTGCTGGCCAAGCAGCCCGGCGGCGAGATGTCGCAGCAGGAACTCGGCATGCACTTTGACCTCAAGCCGGGGTCGCTTTCCGAGATCCTGTCCAAGCTCGAGGTCAACGGCCTCATCGAGCGCAGCCGTAACCCCAAGGATCGACGGCAACTCACCATTCGCCTGACCGAAACCGGCCGGGAAAACGCCCGCATCGACCAGGCGGCCCGCATCCGCTTTAGAGAACGGGCCTTTAGTGCCCTCACTCACGACGAGCGCGAGCAGCTCGCCGAAATGCTCGAGAAAATCCGTGTAACCTGGGAGGAACTGGATGATTAAAACCCTCATGGGCAGCATCCGCGACTATATGAAAGTCGCTGTTGCCACGCCATTGCTCGTGCTTGGCGAGGTGCTCTGCGAGATGCTGATTCCATTTATCACCGCCAACCTGATCGACGCCATCAAAGACGGCGCCACCGTAGCCGAGATGCTTCCCACCGCGGGCTTTTTGGTGCTCATCGCGCTGACATCGCTGGCTTTTGGCGCCGCTGCCGGCGTCACCTGCAGCCACGCGAGTTGCGGCTTCGCCAAGAACCTGCGTCACGACCTGTTCTACAAGATCCAGACGTTCAGCTTTGCCAACATCGATGAGTTCTCGAGTTCCTCGCTCGTCACGCGTCTGACCACCGACATCAACAACGTGCAGCAGGCCTTTATGATGATCATCCGCATCGCCGTGCGCGCGCCGTTGGTATTGATCTTCGCCTTTACCATGGCATTCATCATGGGCGGCAGCGTCGCCATGGTCTACCTGGTCATCATTCCGCTGCTGGGCTTTGGACTGTTCTTTATCATCTTTAAGGTGCGCCCCATCTTCTCGCGCGTGTTCCACAAGTACGACGCCCTTAACGAGTCCGTCGAGGAAAACGTCACCGGCATGCGCGTGGTCAAGAGCTATGTGCGCGAAGACTTTGAGAAGGAGAAGTTCGCGACCGCCGCACGCGACGTCCAGATGGACTTCACCCGCGCCGAGAAGCTGCTGGCCTTTAACAACCCCATGATGAACATCTGCGTCAACGGCGCGTTTGTCGTCATCATCTACCTGGGCTCCAAGCTCATTATCACGAGCCAGGGTACGCTGTTCGACGTGGGCCAGCTCTCCTCGATCTTTACCTATGGCTTCCAGGTCCTTATGAGCCTGATGCAGCTGTCGATGATCTTTGTCATGGTGACCATGGCCGACGAATCGGCGCACCGCATTACCGAGGTGCTAGCCGCCGAGCCCACGATCGCCGATCCCGCCGAGCCCGTGCTCGAGGTTGCCGACGGTTCCATCGACTTTGACCACGTGAGCTTTAAGTATTCCGCGCATGCGAAGCGCCAGGCGCTCGACGATATCGACCTGCACATTAAGAGCGGCGAGACCATCGGCATCATCGGCGGTACCGGCTCGGCCAAGTCCACGCTTGTAAACCTCATCGCCCGCCTGTACGACGCCACCGAAGGCACCGTGCGCGTGGGCGGCATGGACGTGCGCGACTACGACCTGGACGCGCTGCGCCACCAGGTCGCCATGGTGCTGCAGAAAAACGTGCTGTTTAGCGGCACCATCGCCGAGAATCTGCGCTGGGGCGACCCGAACGCCACCGACGAGGAAGTCCGCGAGGCGGCACATCTGGCCTGCGCCGATGAGTTTGTCGACGGCTTCCCCAAGGGTTACGACACCTGGATCGAGCAGGGCGGCTCCAATGTCTCGGGCGGTCAGAAGCAGCGCCTGTGCATTGCGCGCGCTCTGCTGCGTCGCCCCAAGATCTTGATCCTGGACGACTCCACCAGCGCCGTCGACACCAAGACCGACGCCAAGATCCGCGCAGGATTGGCAAGCTATCTGCCCAACACGACCAAGCTCATCATCGCCCAGCGCATCAGCTCCGTGCAGGACGCAGACCGCATCATCGTCATGGAGGGTGGCCGTATCGCGCAGATCGGCAACCATGACGAGCTGCTCAAGACGAGCGAGATCTACCGCGAGACCTTTACCTCGCAAAACAAGATGTCTGCCGAGGGCGAAGGGGCCGTCGAGGCCGACACCGAGGCATCCGCAACGCAAGCTCAGACCCAGGAAGGAGGCGAGGCACATGAGTAAGGCAACGACCGCTGAGCGCGCGCTCAACCGCAAGGGCGGCACCATGTCGCGCCTCATCAAGACGCTCTTTGGCTTCTACCCCGTGCTTTTGCCCCTCGTCGTCGCCGGCGTGGTGCTCTGCGCCATCATCAACTCCATCGGCGCGACCTTCCTTCAGAGCGCCCTGCAGATTATTAGCGAATCGTGGCAGTCGGGCGATTGGACGACCGCACAGCCCAAGATCGCACAGCTCGTGACCACCCTCGCCTGCATCTACGGCATCGGCATCCTGTCTTCGCTCTTCTGGAACCGCGCCATGGCCATCGTCACGCAGGGCTCGCTCGAGAAGCTGCGCGAGAAGATGTTCAACCGTATGCAGGACCTGCCGATTCGCTACTTCGACACGCACCAGCGCGGCGACATCATGAGCCACTACACCAACGACATCGACACGCTGCGCCAGATGATCAGCCAGTCGCTGCCCAACCTGCTCATGACGACCATCGTCATCGTCACGGTGTTCTTTATCATGCTGTACTACAGCGTGTGGATGTGCCTGGTCATTGTGGCCGGCGTCGCCTTTATGACCTTTATGACCAAGCTGCTCGGCTCCAACTCCGCGCGCTTCTTCATTGCACAGCAGACCGAGCTCGGCGTGGTCGAGGGCCATATCGAGGAAGTCATGAACGGCCAGAAGGTCGTCAAGGCGTTCTGCCACGAGTCTGCCGCCGAGGCCGATTTTGACGAGCGCAACGAAAAGCTCTTCGAGGTCTCGCAGAAGGCCAACATGTACGCCAACATCCTCATGCCCATCCTTATGAACCTAGGCAACCTGCTCTACGTGCTGGTCGCACTGGCAGGCGGCATTTTCCTGGCGCTGGGCGTGCCCAACCTGAGCATCTCGGGCATGGCGCTGTCCATCGCCGTCGTGGTGCCGTTCCTCAACATGACCAAACAGTTCTGCGGACAGATCGGTCAGATCTCGCAGCAGATCAACGCCGTGGTCATGGGCCTCGCCGGCGCCGACCGCATCTTTGAGCTCATCGACGAGAAGCCCGAGACCGACGAAGGCTACGTGACGCTCGTCAACGCGCAGGTGAACCCCGATACCTGGCAGCTCGAGGAGGCCGACCACCACACCGGCATGTGGGCGTGGAAGCATCCGCACCGCGCGACCGGCGAGATCGAGTACGTACCGCTGCGCGGCGACCTGGTCATGGACAACGTCGACTTTGGCTACACGCCTGACCACGAGGTGCTGCACGGCGTGTCCGTGTTTGCCAAGCCGGGCCAGAAGGTCGCGTTTGTCGGTGCCACCGGTGCCGGCAAGACGACCATCACCAACCTCATCAACCGTTTCTATGACATCGCCGATGGCAAGATCCGCTACGACGGCATCAACGTCAACAAGATCCGCAAGGCAGATCTGCGCCGCTCGCTGGGCGTCGTGCTGCAGGACGTGAACCTGTTCACCGGCACCGTGATGGATAACATCCGCTACGGCAACCTGGACGCCACCGACGAGGAGTGCATCGCGGCGGCCAAGCTCGCGGGCGCCGACGACTTTATCACCCGCCTGCCCGACGGCTACGACACCATGCTCACCGGCAACGGCGCACAGCTGTCGCAGGGCCAGCGCCAGCTGATTTCGATTGCCCGCGCCGCCGTCGCCGATCCGCCGGCAATGATTCTGGATGAGGCCACGAGCTCCATCGACACCCGCACCGAGGCCATCGTGCAGGCAGGCATGGATAAGCTCATGGAGGGCCGCACGACGTTTGTCATCGCGCACCGTCTGTCCACCGTGCGCAACTCTGACGCGATCATTTGTCTGGACCACGGCCGCATCATCGAGCGCGGTAACCACGACGAACTGATCGCCAAGCGCGGATACTACTACCAGCTCTATACCGGAGCGTTTGAGCTGGAGTAGTTCGGCCCGCCGAGATGGCCGATTTGTCGCTCATTCGTCGGGCATGACCCTAAGGTCAATGCCCTCCTCTTTCGGGGCAAATCG
>CABPXT010000035.1:0-14301 GCA_902461405.1 uncultured Collinsella sp. | reverse complement strand
TCGCCGACGGCGGGCGCGGGCGGGCCCGCCCCCCCCCCCCCCCCCCCCATCCACAGCAGGTCGTGGTTGCCCCACTGGATGTCGAGTGAATGGTAGGTGAGCAGGCGGTCCATAATCTTGGCCGCGCCGCCACCGCGGTCGAAGATGTCGCCCACCAGGTGCAGGTGGTCGACGGCCAGGCGCTTGATGAGCGAGGCAAGCGACTCGATAAAGTCGTCGGCGCTTGCGGTCTCCAGGATGGACTCCACGATGCGCTCGTGATAGCGCACGCGATAGTTGTTCTCGTCCGGGTGCGTGTGCAACAACTCGTCGATGATATAGGCGTAATCGCGTGGGATGGCCTTACGCACCTTGGAGCGTGTATAACGGCTCGAAAGCGAGCGGGCAACCATAATGAGTTGGTCAAGCATCGTCTTGTACCAGGTGGGCGAGTCCTCGCGCTGGCTGCGGACCAGCTCGATCTTCTCGCGCGGGTAGTAGATGAGCGTGCACAGCTCGCCCTTCTCGTCAAAGGAGAGCGTTTCGCCAAAAATCTCGTCGACATGCTCGCGCACGACGCCCGAGCAGTTGTTGAGGATGTGCATAAAGGCTTCGTACTCGCCATGCACGTCGCTCATAAAATGCTCAGTGCCTTTGGGCAGGTTGAGGATGGCCGAGAGGTTGATGATCTCGGTAAACGCGGATTGCTCGGTGGGAAACTGTCTCGACAGCAGGCGCAGATACTTGAAGTCTTGCGGATTGCGATCGAATGCGACCATGAAACACCTTCCGATAGGGCTGGTAAAACTGATAAACAGCGTAAAACGTTTATCAGTATGCGCCGCTTTTGTTTCGATTGGGGATGGGCGGCCGAATTGTTAGCCGAACGGTTTGGTAAATCGATTTAGTGGAGGTAGATATGGCGGTTGAGTGGAGACGAAGCGGGTGATTTTGCCCACGTTGGCCCATGGCGGGGGATGGGGATGTTCATGATAAAGATATTGGATGCAAATGGTTCGCATTGGTAAATAGCGGACATTTGTATCGTATTTAGGCTTGCTGTGCGATAATTTGCGCAGCAATACTTAAGGAGCCTCATATGAGTGATTTTGTCCTGACCTGTGAATCTGCCGCCGATCGAACCCGTGAGTTCTTTGAATCGCGCAATATCCCCGTCGTGTGTTTTCATTACGAGATCGACGATGTTGTCTATACGGACGATCTGTATCAGTCGATTACGCCGGACGAGTTTTTTGCCCAGATTGCCGCAGGCGCCATGCCCAAGACGTCTCAGGTGAGCGTGGGTGAGTACGAGGAGTTTTGGGAGCCGCTTGTTGCCGAGGGTAAAGACGTGCTGCACCTGACGTTGTCGTCGGGTATTTCGGGTACGTATGGCTCGGCTTGCGTTGCGGCGCAGATGCTCGCGGATCGCTATCCCCAGGGCGGCAAGGTGCGCGTCATCGATTCGCTGGCGGCGTCTTCGGGCTTTGGCCTGCTGGCGGAATGTGCCGCCGACGTGCGCGATAGCGGGGCTTCACTCGACGAGACGGCTGCCTGGATCGAGGAGCACAAGCTCAACCTGCACCACTGGTTCTTCTCGACCGATCTGTCGAGCTACCTGCGCGGCGGTCGCATTTCGGCTGCGAGCGCGATCATCGGCACGGCGCTTAAGATTTGCCCGCTTATGACGGTCGATTGCGAAGGTGGGCTGTCGCCACGTGAGAAGATTCGCACTAAGAAGCGCGCGATTTCCGAGATGGCTAAGACCATGATGGCACACGTGCAGGACGGTGCGGATTATTCGGGTAAGTGCGTCATGTCGCACTCGGCGTGCCGCGAGGATGCCGAGGCAGTTGCGGCGCTGATCGAGGAACAGATTCCGCAGCTTAAAGGCAAGATTGAGATCAATAACATCGGTACTCTGATTGGCTCGCATACCGGACCTGGCACGGTGGCGCTCTTCTTTATGGGCGACAAACGCGTGGATTAATTTGCCCCATCACATCGCTGCATGATTGCTCAAACGAAAACGGCCCGCCTCACGTTTGTGGGGCGGGCCTTGCTGTTGGGGTTAGCGTTTCTTTCCGCGGAAGAAGAAGCCGTGCAGTGACGGCTTGAGGCCGCGGTTGGCGCGATGCTCCTCGACGCGCTCGTGGATCGAAGCGACGCGCTCGATGACTTCGTCGGGAATCGGCACGTCGGGATTCATGTTCTCGACCTGGCTGACCTCGGCGGCGGAGACCTGGTCGATAATGGGCACATCGTCGTGCGAGATGACAGGTGTGGCGTCTTCCTTCATCTTGCGATAACGCTGCATCATGTCGGTCTGTAGCTGCTGGGCCGAAGGCGGCGTCCAGATAATGGCGTTGGCGCCGGCGGCGATGGTTTCACGGATGCTCTCGGGCGTCTTGCCGCCCGGCGCGATGAGCGGCAGGTTGGGATAGTGCTTGCGCAGCTCGCGTAGGACCTGGGGCGTGTTCTTGCCGGCGGCGATGTTGAGAATCTTGGCTCCAGCGCGCACCTTGGCGTGGGCATCGTCGTCGCAGCGAACGACCGTAGCGATGACGGGGATGTCGGCAATGTTAGTGATGTGCTCGACCATTTCGGCGGTGGCGGGGGAGTTGACCACACAGCCCGCCGCGCCCTGCATCTCGGAGACGGCTGCCATCTGAACGGAGCGCTTGCCGGTGGTAGTGCCACCGCCCACGCCTACGAAGACCGGGCACTCGGCGACGGTCAGCAGCGCCTGCGTAATGGCGGGCTGCGGCGTGAAGGGGTAAACGGCAAAGACGGCATCGGCGTTGGAGTTGCGGATGACCGCGACGTCGGTGGTGTAGATGAGCGATTTGATACGACGGCCGAAGAGCGTGAAGCCGCTGGCCTCCTCGATCTCGTCAGGCATGCGAAGGGCCGCCTTGCGCAGGCGCCCGTCGATGGGCAGCGGCTCCATGGGAAGCAGTCCGTTGGGGGTCACGGCTACCTGGGGTTCGGTGAACTCGTCTGCGAGCTCGACCTCGGAGAAATCGACCGAGGCGACAATGTCCTCGTGAACCTCGGCGGGCACATCGATGGGGGCTTGGTCGTTTGCCGCGGCAGGCGTGTCGAAAGAGCTGGTGCCGACGAAGGCGTCGACGCGCTCATTTAGATCGTTGAGGGTATCCATGGAAGCTCGATTCTATGTGATGACGGCCGGCGCGATGCAGCCGGAATTGCGAATGCTAAATCGTTTGACGAGTTGATTTTTCCCCGCCGCGCCATCCGTTAGACCGAAGGACCGGCGAACGTGAAGGAGCTGTGGTGGCGGGGATCGAGGTGCTATCTTGAAAGTCCCGTTTAAAAGAGAGGTGACGCGGTATGGAATTGACAGCAATGTTTGGCTCGATTGGCCTGTGTGTAGGCGCAATCGTTGCCGCCGCGGTTATCTACTTTGTGGTCACGGCCATTAAGGGCAAAAGGGCCGAACGCAAGGAGCGCGCGATGCTTAAACAGCATCGCGACCAGCAGGGCAAACGCGCACGGAGATAGATTGTTGAGCTTTGGATCCGTGCGCTAGCTGCGTTTTCGGATCAGGGCAATGTAGAAGCCCTCAAATTCGCGGCTGGGCGGAATGGGGAGCGTGCCGGGCATGCCGTTGGTGATGGCCGATACCTGACCCGCGGCGATTGCCTCGGTCAGGGCGTTGGACTCGATGCGCGGCTCCTCGCCAGCTTCCTGGGCGCGGCGTGCCTCACTTTCGCTTGGCGTGCCGTCGAGGGGGATGAGCTCGCAGTCCATATGCTTGTCGAGGGCCTCTTGCAGGGCGTCCTCGTTTTCCTGCGGCAAGATCGAACAAGTCGAATAGACGAGCGTGCCGCCCGGTTTGAGGGCTCCCATGGCGCGGTCCAGAAGTGCTCGCTGCGAGCGGGCGCACTTGCTCAGCAACTGCTCGGTGAGGCCGCGCAGACTCTTCTCGTTGCCGCTGATGACGGTGCCCGTGCCGGTGCAGGGAGCGTCGAGCAGGATGCGGTCAAAGCGGAAGAACTCGTCGAGCTCGCGTGCGTCGATGCGCATGACGGGCACGTTTTTTGCGCCTTGGCGGTGGAGGTTGGCTTCGAGCTTCTCGGCGCGGGGAATGCTCATCTCGCAGGCGGTGAGGTGTGCCTGGCCCTGGGTGAGGGCGGCGATCTGCGTCGTCTTGCCGCCAGGGGCTGCGCACATGTCCAGGATGTCCTCGCCTGCCTGGGCGCCCAACACCAAAGGCGGCATCATGGACGACAGGCTCTGTAGGTAGATCTTGCCGTCGCGGTAGATGTCGAGATCCCACAGATCGGAAACCTGGGCCTCGGGCAGGATAAAGGCGTCTGGGTACCAGGCGACGGGGTTGTGGGCGATGCCGGCGGCATCGAGCGCCGCAGCGATGTCCTCGGCGGTCGCCCTGAGCGTGTTGGCGCGCAGCGTGACCGGGCGTGTGGCCGCGGCGCCGAAGCCCTCGATCATGAGCTCGGCATCGGCGGGCGCATAGGCGCCGGCGACCGTGTCGACCATAAAGCGTGGCAGGTCGGCAGCGCAGGGAAGGGCGGCAAGCTGGTCGGAAAGCTCGGTAGCAGCAAACTGCCTAAGCTTGAGCTCGGCCTTGACCTGCTTTTTTTGCTTACGACGACGCGGCTTGGACATCCGTCTTTCCTTCCCATCCCAAATTGACTACTTTCCGGGCACGCCGCTGCTGGCGTGCTTTAGTACTGGCTCTCGTGCTTGCTAAAGAAGTCGAAGCGCGGGGGCAGCGGCTTCACGCGGTGCTCGCCGGGCTTCTCGCCCAGGATCTCCACGAACTCGTCCGTGGAGGCAAAGATGTTATCCCAGCTAAAGAAAGCGACCGGGTCGACGTCGAAGTACTCGCAGATGAGCTCGCAGCCGGCCGGCACAATACCGTGCATCAGGACGGTCGCCACGCGCAGCTCGGTAAAGGCGTCGACAAGGGCCTGCGTCATCGCGGCATTGGCCGGCTCGCCCTCGAGCTTGTTGGCGGCCTTGGAGGCGTCGCTCCAGCGCTTGTTGGCGGCGCGCAGGTAGTCGTCGCACACGGCAAGCGCGCGGTGCGTCTCGAACTTGTACATGGCCTGCTCAAAGGCGAGGGCTGCCTGCTGGGCGGCTTCGACCACGGTGTCAGAAGCGGCACCGGCGGGGATGCAGCCGTTGCGGTAGGGGCTCTCGTCGCCTTCCTTGACGGCGACGCCGTAGAAGCAGCTGCGGGCCAGACGGTTGAACACGCCGGTCAGCAGCGCGCTCTCCTTAAGGGCCGGGTCGATAACGCGCTTGTCGTCGCAGGCGCGTACCTCGTTGCCGTCCTTGTCCTTGCCGGTCACACGCGTGTCGTATGCCTTGGGGCTAAAGCTCACCGGCTTTTCGGATAGGCCGAGCGACAGCCAGTGCGCGCGCATCTGCTCGCAGGTGTAGTGGTTGAGCAGGTCGTCTGCCGGCGGGGGAGGCGTCTGCGAGGACGAGCTGGCCTTTTTGCCCATGTAGAGCAGGTGGTAGCAGGCGCTGACGGTGCTCTGCGTGAGGTCCCAGCCCAGGGCCTCCCACATGGCGGTCTGCGCGATGCAGTAGAAATAGATGTTGTCCTGACCGATGAACTGGTAAATCTGAGCGTCGTCAGAGCACCACCAGTCGCGCCAGTCGAGCGAGCTGTGCTGGTAGGTGGGTGCGGGCACCTGCGTGGAGTCGGCGGCGGGCTCGCCCATGAGGGCGGCATCCTGGGCGGCGACGCCCTCGGTCACGCCGGCGGCCTTGGCATCGCGCGCGAGCACGGTACGCGTATAGCTGATGGGCGCCCACAGGCTCTCGGGCCAGCACCAGCAGGTGACGTCGGAGACGCCATCGACCTCGGGCACCGGAACGCCCCAGTCGATGTTGCCGGTGATGCGGAAGGGCACGAGTGCCTTGCCGCTGCGGAAGCGCACGCCACCGTTGGCGAGCACCGCGTGGGCGTCGTCGCGCTCCTTCCAGCTGGGGAAGGTGACGGTAAAGCTGCTCTTGTTGCCCTCGGGCTCCAGCACGGTGTGCTCGGGGAGCTGGTCCTCGACGGCATCGAAGGCCTCGCGGAACTTGTTCTGGATGTAGAGCTGAGCCGGCAGCAGCCACTCCTCCATGGTCTTGGAGACCACGGAGCGAACCTGCGGGTTCTGGGCGAGCTTGGCGGTGTAGGTCTTCATAAAGTCGAGGTAGGCCGGCAGGTCAAAGTAGAGATTGTCGACCGGGCGCAGCTCGGGCACCTCGCCGGTGAGCTGGCTCTTGGGCGCGATGAGCTCCTCGGGCTCAAACTGGTGGCCCAGATCGCACTCGTCGGCATAAGCCTTCTCGGACTTGCAGCCCTGGATGGGGCAGCGGCCGATGGCCTGGCGGCCGTTGAGGAACGTGCCGGCCTTGGCATCGTAGAACTGCAGCGTGGAGCGCTTGGAGATGGTGCCCTGCTCGTGCAGGCGCTCGATAATCTCGGCAGTCACCTCGTTGTGGATCTGGGCCGCCGGCTCAAGGCCCGAGCCGCCGTAGATGTCGCAGCTGATGTTGTAGTTGTTGAGGGTCGCGGCCTGGCGGGAGTGATTGGACTCGACATACTCGCCGATGGACTTGTCGTAGCCCTCGTTCTCCTTGAGCTTGCGGTAGCTCTCCATGATGGGCGAACCGTAGCAGTCGGTGCCCGAGGTGAAGATGACGTTTTCGCGGCCCAGGCGGTCGCGCAGGAAGCGGGCGAAGAAGTCGGCCGGGACAAAGACGCCGCCGACGTGGCCAAAGTGCAGACCCTTGTTGCCGTAGGGCTCGCCGGCGGTAACGATGGCGCGGCGCGGCCAGCTGGGACGGTCGTTCATGGAGTATTTGGATGCCATGGGACTCCTTCGCATATAGGTAAGAGCGCGGCCGGGCACGGGGTTCGGCGGCGCGGTGGTCAATTCGTGCATATCGTTCGATATTATCGCACATGCGGGCGGGTGCGTGGCAGGGGCGCTATCCTAAGATGCTATGAATGAGATTTCCAACATACATGCGTTTGAGGACGAGGATTTTCTGCACGCCTGCTTTGTGTGGGGGATGGTCGTAGTCGGCGTGTTTGCCGTGTGCCTGGTGCCGGTGTTTATGCTGCTGGGCGGGCCTGCAGACTTGGAGGCGGCTGACGCGGGCGGCTGGACGGCGGTCTTGGGCTGGATAGTCGGCTTGGCTGCGGTCTCAATGGCGTCGTTTGCCGTGCACGAGCTGGTGCACGGTGTGTTTTTTAAGCTGCTGGCGCCCGCGAGTGCGCACGTGACTTTTGGAGCGAACCGTGAGACGTGCATGATCTATGCCTGCGCCGAGGGGATTGTGTATTCGCGCCGGCGGTATATGGCGGTTTGCCTGGCGCCGACGGTTGTTGTGACGGCGGCGTTTGCCCTGGGATTTGCGTTTTCTGGGTATCCGCTGCTGTGCTACCTGGCGGCTGGTTTGCACCTTTCGGGATGCACGGGCGACTGGTATTACGTGCGGACGATCCTGCGCGACCGCCGCATTGCCGCCTGCGAGGACACGTCCTTTGGCGTGCGCTTTTTCGCAAGGTAGTCTTTTTGGGACGGGGCTATTTTAGCTGCCATGATGTCGGGGTGAGTTTTCTGGGACGGGGATGTCGATGAAGTCGTTGTTGCTGCATGCGTGCTGTGCACCATGCTCGCTTGAGCCGGTTCGCCTGCTGCGCGAGGAGGGGTTTGAGCCCACGATTTGCTGGACCAATCCCAATATTCAACCGCGCGATGAATGGCGGCGGCGTCTGGACGAGCTGCGCCGGTGGTGTGCCGATGGCGACATCGAGCTCATCGAGGCGGGGGAGGACCGCGAGCGCTGGGAGGCCGGCGTGGCCCCGCTGGGTGCCGATCGGCCCCGTCGCTGTCGCTCGTGCTATGCCTTGCGCTTGGCCGAGGCATGCCGCGTTGCCCAGGAGCGCAGGTTTGAATATGTGGGTACGACGCTCGCCGTCTCGCCGTATCAGCTGTTCGACACCTGCAATGACGTGCTTGAGCGTTTGGCGGCCGCCCATGGGCTCACCCCGGTGATTCGCGATTTTCGCCCGTATTATCCCGAGGCTACGCGCCGTTCGCGCGAACTGGGCATGTATCGACAGAACTACTGCGGCTGCCGCCGGTTCTCACCTGCGTACCGCCAGAACGCCGGCGCCTGCCGCTTTTCTGCTGTCGAGGCGGCCATGGACCGCGCCCGCATCCGCGACGAGCGCAAAGCCGCCAAAAAGTAGTTCATTTGGGCTGGGACTTTGAGCTGTCTGTGCGGTACGGTCGTTTTTGGGAAAGTCGATTTAATTAAGCGTGTGATCGTGGCTCGCTTGATACCAAACGACGACTCCTATGATTCTAATCCTCCGTTTGTTAAACATCAGATCCGGACTTGCTGTTGCATATGAATGGGACGACAGCACAATCATGTCGTTTCCTTCTGCAAATCGCCTAATTACCGGTGTTTTACCGTCTGCGAGCGCCAATACAGCACAGCCGTTCCAAGGCTTTGCGGTGGTATCGACAAGTAGTAAGCTGCCGGGAGGGTAAATGCGGGACATTTCGTCGCCTTTGATTTTAACGAAAACGCTATGTGGGTGACGTTTGGCTACGTCTACAGGCGCGCAAGCATTTTGTTGGCCGTGCGTGATGCGGCGCTTTTGCGATTCGATATCGATGACGGGAAATGTGCCCTCCATTTCGTGGATAGCAGGGTCTTCGTCGGTGACGATTCTTTTATTTGCGAGCTTTACAGCCAAACCGTTTTCCTCGCCAACAAGTTCATCGCGGGTGCAACCGAAGAGCGCTTGTAACTTTTCAATATAGCGCTCACGGGGGGCATACCGACTTTTTTCCCAACGACAAACGGTCTCTTTAGATACCCCCAACATCTCTGCAAGTTGCGCCTGACCAAGATGCTCCATGGTGCGGAGTTTACGAATATTTGCCCCGAAGCCCATGGCTATAGATCCTCTCGCCACAGAGGGAGGCATAGACAGTTTGTGCCACCATAGCCTTTGGTGAGCTCGTCAATGGATAGCGGGAATAATTCCATTCCTGCTTTCTCAAGCGCTTCGTTGGTCCAAACGTTTTCTTCATATACGCATAGTTTTCCTGGCGAGAGCGCAAGGATAGACGTTGCGTTGTTCCGGCGTTCTCTTTCGTAGGCGGTTTGATTCCCGCCTCCGCAGTCAATCACTTTTATTGGTTCGCAACAGGCTGCAGAGAGTATTTCCGGAATCGTGCGATCGATAGGAGTGATCGTAAGGCCCCTTCCGGATCGTTTTAGTTGAATGCTGTATGCATCAACGGCATTGCATATCTCACGATCGATGAGGAACGCGTCGTGATCAATTCTACTTATGAACGTATCGAGGTTGATACGCAGCCCGTCAGAGGGGACTCGAATCGCAATTAGCTCGGTGGTCTGGAATTTATTTGAGGTCAGGAGCTCTTTGGCAAGTGACTCGACGGCGGCGGGTTCAGTTCGGTCAGAGATTCCAACTAATATTGTCTTAGCACTGATAACAATAATGTCTCCGCCTTCTATATGGTAGCTACTCCTGTTCAAATCACATATTGGAGTTTCTCCCATGATCTTGTGGTGGGTGAATATCTGCCGGTATAAGGCGACCTCACGATCACGCTCAGGCCAATACATATGATTTAGGATGATGCCGTCTCCGACTACCACAGCAGGATCACGAGTGAAAAAAAGCGTGTTGAGGGGATTGACCAAGAGCGAGGCGGGATCAAATTGCTCGTGCACGAGCGCCCGTAGTGTTTCCGACTGGTTTGAACATAGCTCAGTGTCTCCAAAGCGAATGCCGTTAAGTACTATATTCACCAATTCCTGGGTGTTCTTAGCGTTCTCAAACAGCTGGGTTATTGCCTCGAGGAACTCTCTGCCTGTTGCCCCGCTGCAACGGAGGTAGTCATCAATAAAATATTTAAGTGATTGGGGCTCAGTTTCAAGTGAGTCTTCGAGAAGGTCCCTAATTTCAATGGTTTCTACGCCATGCTTCTCAAGCAATTGAACCATGGAATCGTGCTCATACATTGCTTTGTCGAGGTCAAAACGACCGCTCCATTTTCGCAGGGAGAAAACTTGGCTGAAGTCGGCATCAGGGTAGTTTTGTGTTTCAGCTCCTGGTCGATGGACAAGTACGGCTTTTAAATGACCGATTTCATTTGTTATGTGTATGCCTTGCATGCCTGTCTCCTGTCCTGCTGGTTTTTATATAAGGCTAAGGCAGGTTCCTTGTTGTGTTGCGGAAAAGTTAAAAGACGTATGTAATTGACAAATAACATCAATTTAAAATATCAGATTGATTAATAACGTCACTTTAGCTGCCGTTCATAGGTGAAAAGCGACACGATAGCGATGGTTGCCCGACCACCGCTGAGCAACCTCATACATTTATGGTGCCAGCTGGATAGATGGGAAAAGGAATGAAGGAGGAGATATGGCAGCGGAAAGTTCGAAAGGCATCAAGCAGTTCAAGGTCCCGCACGTATATGCGATCATCTTTGCACTTATGGTCATCTTCGCTGTTCTCACGTGGATTGTTCCCTCTGGGTCCTATCAGCGTCAGGAGGTGAACGGTCGTGAAGTCACTGTCGCAGGTACGTATGAGCAGAGTGAAAAGACATATATTGACGAGGAAACCGGGGATGAAGTAGATCTCAGACAAGGTGTCTTCGATGTTCTTCAGGCTCCAACGCGCGGTATACAAGAGGCAATTGAGGTCGTTGCATTCATCTTGATTGTGGGCGGTTCGTTTCAGGTTATTACTAAAACGGGCGCTATCACGAGCGGAATGGGTCGTGTCGTTCGCCGCTTTAAGAACAAAGACATTCTAATTATTCCTATTGCGATGGTTCTCTTTGCATTGGGCGGAACGAGCTTTGGCATGGCGGAAGAAACTCTCCCGTTCTTTGCGATCTTCATGCCAATTATGATGGCTATGGGCTTCGACTCGATGACGGCGTTCATGGTCGTGTTCGGTGGAGCGCGCACGGGTTACATCGCCTCAACGATTAATCCGTTTAATGTTCTCATTGCGCAAGGTATTCTTGGTATTCAGGGCAACCCCCAGCTGTGGCTGCGTATGATTGCCTGGGTTGTTTTGACCGCCGTTGCAATTACTTGGGTTGTCCTCTATGCACGAAGGGTAAAGAAGAATCCTGAGTCATCGATCACATTTGAGGATGATATCGCCAAGAAAGTCGAGTTCGCTGCCGATGAATCTGCCCTTGATGCGGAATTTACGGGTCGTCAAAAAGGCGTGCTTGCGGTATTTATCGCTGGAATGTGCCTTATCATCTGGGGACTTGTGACCCAGGGCTGGTATATGAACGAGATTTCTGCGGTCTTTTTGGCCATGGGCTTGTTGGCTGGTGTTATTGCGGGCTTTAGTCAGGACGTCATCGCTCAGGAATTTGTTGCGGGTATCGCTGACTTTGCTTTCTCGGCAATTGTCGTTGGACTTGCGCGTGGCATCCTTGTCATTGCCTCTGACGGCATGATCATCGATACCATCCTCAATGCGCTCGCCACTGGTCTGGGCGGCATCCCGGCGGTTCTCTTTACTACGCTTCTTTATGCGGTTGAGAACCTCCTGGCGATCCTGGTTCCCAGCTCATCTGGCCTTGCAGCACTGACCGCTCCCATTTTTGGACCTTTGACCGAACTCATGGGCCTTAATCCCGAGGCTGCCGTGTGGGCTCTCTCCATGGGTAGCGCGACGATGTCTTTGATCTGTCCTACTAGCGCCATTCTTGTAGCGGGTTTGGGCGTGTGCAAGATCAAGCTTGGCCAGTGGTGGAAGACCGTTTGGAAATTCTTCTTGGTCGTGTCGCTCATCAATATCGTATTCGTAGCAATCTCGGGACTTATTGCCCTGTAGGTTTCATGGCTGAAATGGAGTAACAGGAATGCCTAAAGGACTGAATGTACACAGCGAGATTGGTAAGCTCAAGAAAGTTGTGCTTCACCGCCCCGGTCGTGACCTTGTGAACGTAAAGGCAGAAGAGTTCGAGGATGTCTGGATTCACGACTGTTTCTATCTTGATGTGGCTCAAAAGGAGCATGATGCCTTTGCGGATCTTCTGAGGAGCGAAGGTGTTGAAGTTCTCTATATGGAGAAACTCGTTGCTGAAGCGCTGGATGCATGCCCCTCGGCTCGCGCTGAGTTTACCGATACATTTATGGCTGAGAGCGGAATTGTCAATCCTATGCTTGAGCAGGCTGTTCGTGAAAAGCTCGACGCTATTTCAGATTCGTATCAGTTTGTACTTGAGGCTATGGGGGGGGGTATCGTTATCGTGACCTTGAGCTGCCTCGCGTCTCGACTACGCTTAGCATGATGGATAATGAGGATGCGAAGCCCGATGATTTGGTGTTGAAGCCTCTTCCGAGTTCATATTTCTCTCGCGATCCTCTTGCTTCTGTGGGCAAAGGCGTTCTGCTTCACCATATGTATTGGAAACAGCGAGATCGTGAAGTGCCCTTCTATGAAGCGATTTTCAAATACCATCCCGATTATGCAGGGACTCCGATTTGGTACGACCATAAGAATCCCTGGCATATCGAGGGCGGTGATGTGCTTAACATTAACGCTCATACCTTGGCTATTGGAATTAGCCAGCGAACTGAGGCGGCTGCGATTGAGGAGCTTGCAAAGAATTTGTTCTGGGGATCTGGGAATTCTGAGATCGATACCGTTTACGCTATTAAAATCCCCAACGGCTATGCTTACATGCATCTTGACACCGTTTGCACCATGGTGGATTTCGATAAGTTTACAGTTTATCCCGGTATTTTTGAGACCCTTCGTGTTTATCGTCTGACTCGTGGTGACTCTGAGGGAATGGTCGCTGTTCAAGAGATTGATGACACGCTTGAGCATATTCTTGAAATGGCTACTGGCGTGGAGAAGGTGCAGCTTATTGAGTGCGGTGCCGGCGATATGGTTGAGGCGTCTCGCGAGCAGTGGAACGACGGGTCGAACACTCTTGCCGTTGCTCCTGGTAAAGTCTGTGTTTACGAGCGCAATGTTGTCACAAATGATGAGCTCTACAAGAACGGTTTGGAACTTTTGGTCGTTCCCTCCGAGGAACTGTCCCGCGGTCGTGGCGGCCCGCGCTGCATGAGCATGCCCTTCTGGCGCGAAGATATTTAGTTGCAAATCCACTGTGATAGGAGATGGCGAATATGGGTGTTAATATCGCTGGTCGCAGTTTTCTGAAGCTGCTTGATTACACGACGGAAGAGATTGAGTATCTGCTTGAGCTTTCTGCTAACTTCAAAAGCATGAAGCGTGCCGGTGTTCCGCATAAATACCTTGAAGGCAAGAATATTGTTTTGCTATTTGAGAAGACTTCCACGCGTACTCGCTGCGCCTTCGAAGTTGGTGCACTTGACCTTGGCATGGGTGTAACTTATTTGGATCCGGGCTCGTCCCAGATGGGCAAAAAGGAGTCGATTGAGGACACGGCTCGCGTCCTTGGCCGCATGTATGACGGAATTGAATACCGCGGCTTTGAACAGGCGAAGGTTGAGGAGCTTGCTGCAAAAGCTGGGGTTCCCGTTTGGAATGGGCTGACTACTGAATTCCACCCGACTCAAGTGCTTGCCGATATTCTGACCATGCGTGAAGAGTTTGGAGAGATTAAGGGCAGGAAACTTACATTTTTTGGTAAGGCGGCCGGAAACGTCGCCGATTCGCTCATGGTCATTTGCGCTAAGCTCGGCATTAACTACTGTTCTTGCGGCCCAATCGGGGGAAATTCGGAGGGGGCTACATCCTATGATCCTGAACTCCTTGCAGAATGTAGTCGTATTGCGGCCGAGCATGGATCGACGATTACCATTACAGAGGATATTGAGGAAGGCGCTCGTGATGCCGATGTAATTTACACGGATGTTTGGGTTGGCATGGGTCAGCCCGCAGAGCTGTGGGAAAGCCGCATTAAGCTCATGTCGCCGTATCGTGTGACCGCTGAGGTGATGTCTATGGCAAAGCCCGAGGCAATTTTCCTCCACTGCCTTCCGAGCTTTCACGATACTAATACTACTGTTGGTGCCGAAATTGCTGAGAAGTTTGGAGTCACCGAAATGGAAGTCACGGACGAGGTTTTTGAGTCCGATAAGTCTCGTGTTTTCCAAGAAGCGGAGAATCGCATGCATACGATTAAGGCGGTGATGTACGCAACGCTTAAGTAGCGGGGCGTTGAGAAAACAGTCGCAAATCTGTTGGCTCTGTTAGACCAAATTTGACACGATCGGCTGTTCGTCGAACCGGAAAATAAT
>CABPXT010000034.1:0-14419 GCA_902461405.1 uncultured Collinsella sp. | reverse complement strand
GAGGATCGACTTGGCGCCCGCGATATCTTGGGCATCAAGCCGCTCTACTACTATCCCATGGCCGATGCGGGCGACGGCGCTCCGGGCGTGCTCTTTGGTTCCGAGATCAAGAGCTTCCTAGACTACCCGCACTTCCACAAGGCGGTCAACAAAAAGGCCCTGCGTCCGTACATGACGCTGCAGTATTCGGCAACCGAGGAGACCTTCTTCGAGGGTGTCTACAAGCTGCCGCCGGCGCATTACTTTACCGTAGACATCCCGACCGGCAAGATGAACATCGAGCGCTATTGGGATTGCGATTACTCTGCCGTCGAGAAGCCGTTCGAGGAGTACGTCGACGAGCTGGATGAGGTCGTGCACGAGAGCGTCGAGGCCCATCGCATCGCCGACGTCAAGGTCGCGTCGTTCCTCTCCGGCGGCGTCGACTCCAGCTACATCGCCGCTTGCCTCATGCCCGACAAGACCTTCTCGGTGGGCTTCGATTACAAGAATTTCAACGAGACTAACTACGCCAAGGAACTTTCTGACAAGCTCGGCGTCGAGAATGTCCGCAAGATGATTACCGCCGACGAGTTCTTCGGTGCGCTCGAGGACATCCAGTATCACATGGACGAGCCGCAGTCCAACTTGTCTTCCGTGCCGCTGTGGTTCTTGGCCGAGATGGCCCGCAAGGACGTCACCGTCGTGCTTTCGGGCGAAGGTGCCGACGAGCTCTTTGGCGGCTACGCCTACTACGAGGACACGGTCCCGGTCCGCAAGTACAAAAAGATGGTGCCGCTGCCCATCCGTCGCGCGCTCGGTAACCTGGCGTTGCATATGCCGTACTTCAAGGGACATAACTTCCTGGTCAAGGGTGCCGAGATCCCTGAGAAGTCGTTCCTGGGACAGGCTCTGGTATGGCCGGAGCGCGAGGTCGACGGCGTGCTCAAGCCCGAGTACAACACCGGCGATGGCGCCTTCGAGCTTGCCGCTCCCATCTATGCGCGCGTGAAGGGTCAGCCCGAGCTGGTCAAGAAGCAGTACCTGGACATGAACATGTGGCTCCCAGGCGACATTCTGCTCAAGGCCGACAAGATGTGCATGGCGCACTCGCTGGAGCTGCGCGTGCCCTTCCTGGACCGCAAAGTCATGGAGTTCGCCGAGCACATTCCCGACCGCTACCGCATCAACGAGAACGGCAACAAACAGGTACTCCGCCACGCTGCCAACAAGTCGCTGCCCGATGAGTGGGCCACCCGTCCCAAGGTGGGCTTCCCGGTGCCGATTGTCTACTGGCTGCGCGAGCAAAAGTGGTACGACTATGTCAAGGAGTACTTCACCGCGCCGTGGGCAAGCGAGTTCTTCGATACCGACGAGCTCATGCACCTGCTCGATCTGCACTTTGCGGGCAAGGGCGATTTCCAGCGCAAGATCTATACGCCGCTCGTGTTCCTGGTGTGGTACAAGCGCTTCTTTATCGACGAGGACCAGCCCGCTGTTCAGGCTGCCTAGCCTCGGCTTACGAACGCCTGCGCGTAACGGCTCCTCCGGGAGCCGTTTTTGCGTGGGTGCGTTTCAGTTACTATAAAAACCGTTCCTGCCAAATGGCTGAGAAAGGTGAAAGATGCACCATTCGGATTCCGCGACCGTGACCACGGTCGATACGCTTGCCAAGCTTCTCGATGTGTGCGGCGAGCTGCGCGCATCAGAGCAGGTTGACGAGCGTGCCGTGACCGGCTGCTCGTTTGATTCGCGCGCGGTCTCGGCAGGTGACGTGTTCTTTTGCAAAGGCGCTGCCTTTAAGCCCGCGTTTTTGAGCATGGCGCTCGATGCGGGCGCCGTCGCATTTGTGTGCGAAGAGTCGCTGGTCGAGTCTCTGGAGCCGCTGGGGAAGGAGAACGGCGCGGCGATGCTGGTCGTGGACAGCGTTCGCACGGCCATGGCCCTGTTGCCGCCGGAGGTCTACGACCGTCCCGACCACGACGTCAAGATCGTGGGCATCACCGGTACCAAGGGAAAGACCACGGCCGCTTTTATGCTCCAGTCGATTATCAAAGCGGCGGGCGAGTCCTGCGGCATGATCGGCTCGGTGAGTACCGACGATGGCATCGAGTGCTACGAGAGCACCAATACCACGCCCGAGGCCCCCGAGGTCTGGCGCCATATCGCCAACTGCCGTGAGTCCGGTCGCCAGTCCATGGTCATGGAGGTCTCGAGCCAGGCGCTCAAGTACCAACGCGTCGAGAATCTGCCGTTTGACGTGGCGTGCTTCCTCAACATCGGCCGTGACCACATCTCGCCGATCGAACACCCCACGTTTGAGGATTATTTTGAGAGCAAGCTCAGGATCTTTGATCAGGCTAAGACCGCCGTAGTGAATCTGGGCACCGATGAAGTCGAACGCGTGCTGGAGGCCGCGTCGACGGCCGAGCGCTTGGTGACCGTTGGCGTCGAGCATCCCGAGGCGAGCCTGTGGGCAAGCGATGTCCGCATGGTCGGCTTTAACATCGAGTTTAACCTGCACGGCATGAGCGCCGACAAGCCCGAGGCGGGGGAGAAGGTCCTGCTGGGTATCGCGGGAGACTTTAACGTGGAGAACGCGCTGGTCGCTATCGCCGCCGCGCGCGAGATTGGCATCGGAATCGATGCCATCAAGAAGGGCCTCTCCAAGCTGCGTGTGCCGGGCCGCATGGAGGTCGTGGAGTCGAAGGATGGACGCGTGGTTTGCGTCGTTGACTACGCTCACAACCAACTTTCGTTCCGCTCGCTCTTTTCGTCGGTCAAGCGCGCGTTTCCCGCTAGCCCGGTCATTGCGCTGTTTGGTGCTGCTGGAGGCAAGGCGCAGGAGCGCCGTGAGCAGCTTCCGCGCGAGGCCGCACCATATTCTGATTTGCTGATCTTTACCAACGAGGATCCGGCTCACGAGGACCCGATGAAGGTCTGTCGCGAGCTTGCCGAGCATGTTCCCGACGATACCCCGAACAAGATCATCCTCGATCGCGAGGCTGCTGTGCACGCGGCATTTAAGGCGGCGCGCGAGGAATACGTCAGCCCCGATGCGCCCACCATCGTCTTGCTGTTGGCAAAGGGCGACGAGGAGCTCATGCACGTGGGTGATGAGTTCGTACCCATCGAGAGCGATCTTTCGCTTGCCAATCGTTTAATCGATGTTACCCAGTTTGACTAATAGAACTGCGATGAGGGCGGCGTCCTGAGCGCGCTGCCGTTGCAAGCGCGTTTTCCCTCAAGTGAGGCGCGCCGCCTAAGACCAGAAGCCCCTTCTACGTAATGGAGTGACCATGTCCCACAATACCCTGCCGATCGTCGCTGAGCTTTCGGGCGAGATGCGCGAGCGTCTTGCCAAGGTTAAGTACGTCTTTACCGACCTGGACGCCACCATGCTCGCGCCCGGCTCGTGCGTGCTGCGCGACAACGACGGCAACCCCTCGATCAAGCTCGTCGAGGCTGTCGTGGCACTTGCCCGCGCCGGCATCCAGGTGGTCCCCACCTCGGGCCGCAACCGCACCATGATCCACGAGGATGCGCGCGTGCTTGGCCTCAACTCCTACATCGGCGAGATGGGTGGCCTGGTCATGTACGATCTCAAGGCCAACGATTGGGAGTATCTGACCGGCGATATGCCCTACGACCCCGCCTGCGGCCTCACGCCGCATCAGGTGATCGAGCAGACCGGCGTGTGCGAGAAGATTCTCGCCCGCTGGCCGCATAAGATCGAGTACCACAACGACATGTCGACTGGCTACAAGTATCGCGAGGTCACCGTCGGCATGCGCGGCGATGTGCCCGACGACGAGGTCCAGGCCATTCTTGACGAGGCCGGCTGCGGCCTGGTCTGGGCTTGCAACGGTCACCTGACGCATCTGTCCAAGCCGACGACGCTCGAGCTCGAACGCGTCGAGGATGGCCGCGCGTTTAACATCAATCCCGCCGGCCTCAACAAGGGCGTTGCCATCGCACGTTTCTGCGAGCACCTGTGTATCGAGCGCGAGGAGACGCTGGCGCTTGGCGATTCCGAGTCCGATTTCTACATGGCCGACCACGTTGGCACATTCTGCCTGGTCGAGAACGGTTTGACCAGCGCCGGCGCGCCCGAGTTCCTGGATACCTGCGATAACGCCTACGTCACGCGCGGCAAGATTGTCGATGGCTGGGTGGCAACGGCCGAGCTGCTGGTCGCGGCTCGTTCGTAGCGCGGTCCTATCGCGCTGAGCCATATCTTTTCGAGAGAGAATTTGGTGAGGTCATGTCCGATATTGAGAATCCGGCTGGTGACACGCGCCCCATTGGCGTATTCGACTCGGGTCTGGGCGGTCTGACGGTTGCGCGCGCGATTGCGATGGCGTTGCCCCACGAGTCCGTCTACTACTTTGGCGACACCAAGCGCTGCCCCTACGGCACCCGCACCGAGGACGAGGTGCGCACGTTTGCACTGCAGGCGGGCCGTTGGCTGTCGAAGCACGACGTCAAGATCATGGTCATCGCCTGCAATACGGCGACCGCTGCGGCCTTGCGTTTGGCCCAGCAGGTGCTCGACGTCCCCGTCATCGGTGTGATCGCACCGGGCGCACGCGCAGCAATCAACAGCACCCGCACGCGCCGGGTGGGCGTGCTCGCCACCAACCTCACCATTCGCTCAGGCGCTTACACCCGCGCCATCCAGGACCTGGATGCCGGCGTCGACGTATACGGCTGCCCTGCCTCGAGCTTTGTCGAGGTAGTTGAGCACGAGCTCGCCTCGGGCGCGCATCTTCAAGAGCAATGGCTCGAGAACGAGGACATCTTTGATACGCCTGCCGTACGCGCGCTGGTCGGTGCCACAGTTGAACCGCTGCGCGACCACGGCATCGATACCGTGGTACTCGGCTGCACGCATTTCCCACTGCTCGTGGGGCCTATTCGCCATGCGCTGGGTCCCGGAGTGCGCGTGGTGAGCTCCGCCGAGGAGACCACGCGCGAGCTGACCGATATTCTCACGCGCCGCGAGCAGCTGGCGGGCGACGCAGCCGAGCCGCAGCATCGTTTTGCAACGACGGCCGATAACATTGCCGAGTTTGCGGTGGCGGGCAGCTTTATCTTTGGCCAGCCGCTCAAGAGCATTGAGCATATCGATATCGATGAACTGAAATAGATATAAGGTCACCGACCAAAGGCTCACGTTCACCTTTTGCCGAAAGGATTTTTCTATGGAGTATATGCAGGTCAACCGCGCCAACAGCCGTGCCGCCAATGAGCTGCGCCCCGTCAAGCTCACCCGTGGTGTTATGAAGCACGCCCACGGTTCGTGCCTGGCCGAGTTTGGCGATACGCGCGTGCTGTGCGCTGCCACCATCGAGGAGGGCGTGCCGGGCTGGCGCAAGGGCGCCAAGGCCGGTTGGGTAACGGCGGAGTACGCCATGCTGCCGGCATCGACTGGCAAGCGCTGCAAGCGCGAGCACGCCAACCGCAAGGGTCGCTCCATGGAGATTGAGCGTCTGATTGGCCGTAGCCTGCGCACCGTCGTCAACATGAAGGCGCTCGGCGAGTATACCGTCACCGTCGACTGCGACGTGATTCAGGCAGACGGCGGCACGCGAACGGCGAGCATTACCGGCGCCTGGGTGGCACTGCACGACGCCCTTGCCATGTGGGTCGAGGCGGGTAAGCTCGAGCGCATCCCGCTCACAGGCCAGGTCGCCGCGATTTCCATGGGCGTTGTCGACGGCAACACCCTGCTCGACCTGGATTATTCCGAGGACAGTCACGCCGAGGTCGACATGAACCTTGTCGCCACCGATACCGGTGAGATGATCGAGCTTCAGGGCACCGGCGAGCAGGCGCCCTTCGACCGCAAGCGCCTCAATGCCCTGCTCGATTTGGGCGACAAGGGCATTGCCGAGCTCATCGAGCTCCAGCGCCAAACCCTCGCCTAACCTGCCAAAAAGGGATAGGTTTATTTTGGCAGGTTTTATCTGGGAAAACGTCGAAGTATAAGACTGCCGTTGATTGAGAGGGGAGAGAGGCCGAAGTCCTCGTCGTCCTCAACACGGCATTGCTATAGAGACAAGGAGGCCAGCTATGGCACTTGAGAAGATCGACATCGACACCCTCGACCCGGCGGCGACCATCGTCGTGGCAACGGGCAACGCCCATAAGCTCACCGAGATTGAGGCCATTTTGGGCAAGGTTATGCCCGAGGTTCGCTTTGTGGCGCTCGGCCAGCTAGGTGATTTTGAGGACCCCGAGGAAAACGGCACGACGTTTTTGGAGAACGCCATCATCAAGGCGCAGGCTGCCGTCGAAGAGACGGGGCTCATGGCCATTGCCGACGATTCGGGCCTGGTCGTCGATGCTCTGGACGGCGAGCCGGGCGTGTATAGCGCACGCTATGCGGGCGTTCACGGTGACGATGCCGCCAACAATGCCAAGCTGCTCGTGAATCTGGAGGGCGTGGCCGACGAGGACCGCACTGCGCGCTTTATGAGCGTCGTCGCGCTCATCGACACGGACGGTTTGGTCACCTATGGTGAGGGCGCCTGCGAGGGCGTTATCGCGCACGAGGGCCGCGGTGATCACGGCTTTGGCTACGACCCGCTGTTCCTGCCGGTCGACACGCCGGGCAAGACCATGGCCGAGCTTACGGCGGACGAGAAGAACGCCATCAGTCATCGATTCCATGCGCTCGAGCACCTATCTGCCAAACTGACGGGCGAGGAGTAGGCCGTGCGTGCGGTGGTGCAGCGCGTGCTCAACGCCGGCGTGACGGTCGACGGCGAGTGCGTGGGCAAAATTGGGCGCGGCTATCTGGTGCTGCTGGGCGTGGGCCATGGCGACACGCGCGCCGAGGCCGATAAGCTGTGGGGCAAGCTCCGGGGCTTGCGCATTAACGAGGACGATAACGGCAAGACCAACCTGGCACTTGCCGATGTCGACGGCGAGGTTCTCGTGGTGTCGCAGTTCACGCTGTTCGCCGATTGCCGTCACGGCCGCCGTCCATCGTTTACGGATGCCGGCGCCCCCGATGTCGCCAACGAGCTCTACGAGTACTTCCTGACGCTTGTGCGCGAGGACGTCGAACACGTAGCGCATGGCATCTTCGGCGCTGACATGAAGGTCGACCTGGTCAACGACGGTCCATTCACCATCGTCCTGGACACAGACAATCTGTAAGTAGTCAATTTGGGACGGGGCTTATTTAACTACTTGCGTATGGCGGCAGCGGGGTGCTATAGTATTAGAGTTTTGTCTATCTTAGGGGTATTATCCCCTTTTTGAATTGCACCTTCTGGAGGCCCTGTTCATGGAAGAGATGGAAGTCAATCACGTCGACGACATCCACGAGAAGCTGACCGATATGGTGGGCGATCGCGTTAAGGTGAAGGCCAACATGGGCCGCACCCGCGTCGTCGAGCGCATGGGCACCATCAAGAGCGTCCATCCGGCAGTCTTTATCGTCGAGGTCGACGAGCGCCGTGGCCGCAAGTCGCGTCAGTCCTACCAGTATATCGATGTTCTCACCGGCCAGGTCGAGCTGTTCGACCCCGAGAGCGGCGAGCACATTTTTACCCCGCTCGGCAATCAGCTCGAGGAGCACTAGCGGTGACCGATTGGTCCCTGACCCTTTCCGCGCCGGCAAAGATTAACCTCTACCTGGGGGTTCATACCGAGCGCGATGACCGCGGCTACCACAGGGTCGATTCCCTGATGGCAGCTGTCGGTCTTTCCGATACCGTGACGGTCACGCCGGCGCAGGCGCTGACCGTCCAGACGGTTCCGGCATCAGATTTTCCCATGCAAAAGAATACGGCGTATCGGGCTGCGGTTGCTATGGCCGAGCATTATGGTCGCGAGGCAAACATCTGCGTGACGATTGAGAAGCGCATTCCATTGTGCGCCGGCTTGGGCGGTCCCTCGACGGATGCGGCCGCGGTCATTGTCGCCTTGGCGGAGCTCTGGGGAATTGATCGCACCGACCCCGCGCTCGACGACATTGCGCGGGGCATTGGTGCTGACGTCCCGTTCTTTTTGCACGCGAGCCCTGCGTTCTACGTAGGTGGGGGAGACGTGCTGGCAACCGAGTACCCCGCACTGCCCGCGACACCCGTCGTGCTGGTCAAGCCGCGCGAGGCAAGTGTTTCGACAATTGAAGCCTATCGACGTTTTGACGAGACTCCAGCGCCTGCGGACAAGCCCGGAGCGATCGCATCTGCCCTTCGTTCGGGAGACGCAGAGGCGGCCTACGCGCTCGTCCACAACAACCTGGGTGCCATTTCCGCGCAGATGGAGCCGCGGATTCAAACGGTGCTCGACTGGCTTCGTTCACGGGACGGTACCATTGCCGCAAACGTGTGCGGTTCGGGTGCCTGCTCGTTTGCCATTTGCGATACTGCCGCCACGGCAGTCAATCTTGCGGCAGCCGCTCAACAAACCGGCTGGTGGGCTTATGCAACGGAGCTCATTCCCAACACGGTTCGCATCGAAGCGCCAAAGAAATAAAAATTTCTCTAGCACGCGGCGAAAATCTTTGTTACTATAGTCGAGCTAACGGGTTGTGGCTCAGTTTGGTAGAGCACTGCGTTCGGGACGCAGGGGTCGCTGGTTCAAATCCAGTCAACCCGACCAGAGCATGAGGAGGGACCGCTTCTTGCGGTCCCTTTTTTTAGCTATTGTTGTGATACCGCGACACCCGCGGTATACTCATTCGAGCTTGTCTCGCTGTATTGTGGAGGTCTACATGTTTGGACTGAGGGCTCCTGAGCTCATCATTATTCTCGTTGTTGTCCTGATTATCTTCGGGCCCAAGAACCTGCCGAAGCTCGGCAAGTCCCTCGGCTCTACCGTCAAGAATATCCGCGAGGGTATGGAGGGCGACGATAAGGGCGAAACCAAGCAGGCCGAGGACGTTGTGGTCGAGGAGTCCAAGGAGGACAAGGAGATCGCAGAGCTCGAGGCCAAGCTCGCTGCTGCCAAGCAAAAGAAGGCAGAGGACAGCGACGCGGACGCAGAGTAGTCCCATCCCTTTGGGGTGAGCCCCTGACCGGCTTGCCCGCAGGCTAGCCGGTCTTTTTCGTTTTGTTGACAGTTGATCGTTACATCATAGTTGGGGAGATATCCGTATGGACGCAAGCCAGATCGTACTGACCGCTGAGGGCCGCCAGAAGCTCGTCGAGGAGCTCGCTTGGCGTGAGGGCGATTACGCCAAGGAGATCGTCGAGGACATCAAGGAAGCCCGCGCGTTCGGCGACCTTTCGGAGAACTCCGAGTACGACGCCGCCAAGGACAAGCAGGCCCAGAATGCTGCTCGCATTGCCGAGATTCAGGCCATCCTCGCCAACGCTCAGGTTGCCGCCACCACGGGCGATCTGACCGTCTCCATCGGTTCCACCGTTTCTCTGATCGATCCCAACGGTGAGGTCATGGAAGTCACGCTCGTCGGTACCACCGAGACCAACTCGCTCGAGCACAAGATTTCCAACGAGTCTCCGGTCGGCCACGCCATCATTGGTCACGGCGAGGGCGACTCCGTCGAGGTCGTTACGCCTTCCGGCAAGACCCGCATCTACACCATCGCCAAGATCGCACGCTAGACCACGGTCCCGCGTAAAGGTATGTTTTCGCTCCCTGGGACCGAATCCTGGGGAGCGTTTTAGTTTGAGGAGCTAACTATGGCAGAAAACCAGAACGCAGCCGATCAGGCATCGACGCTCAACGACGAGCGCGCCACCCGCCTGGCCAAGCGTGCCTCTCTGTTCGAGGCGGGCCAGAACCCGTACCCCGAGCACTCCGAGATTGAGGACTACGTCGTCGACATCGAGACTAAGTACGCCGAGCTCGCCGATGGCGAGGACACCGAGGACATCGTGAAGATCGGCGGCCGTGTGGTCGCCAAGCGCGGTCAGGGCAAGATTATGTTCATCGTCGTGCGCGACGCGACCGGCGAGATCCAGCTGTTCTGCCGCATCAACGATATGGACGAGGCCGCTTGGAACACGCTCAAGGCACTCGACCTGGGCGATATCCTGGGCGTGACCGGCGTAGTCGTGCGCACCAAGCGTGGCCAGCTTTCCGTTGCCCCCAAGAGCGCGACGCTGCTCTCCAAGGCTGTTCGCCCGCTGCCCGAGAAGTTCCACGGTCTCTCCGACAAGGAGACCCGCTATCGTCAGCGCTATGTCGACCTGATCGCCAACGACGACGTTCGCGAGACCTTCCGCAAACGCTCGCAGATCCTCTCCACGTTCCGCCGCTTTATGGAGTCCGACGGCTACATGGAGGTCGAGACCCCTATCCTGCAGACCATCCAGGGCGGAGCAACTGCCAAGCCGTTCATCACGCACTTCAACGCGCTCGATCAGGAGTGCTACCTGCGTATCGCCACCGAGCTGCACCTCAAGCGCTGCATCGTCGGTGGTTTTGAGCGCGTGTTCGAGATCGGCCGCATCTTCCGTAACGAGGGCATGGACCTTACCCACAACCCCGAGTTCACCACGATGGAGGCCTACCGTGCCTTCTCCGACCTCGAGGGCATGAAGGCGCTCGCCCAGGGTGTCATTAAGGCGGCTAACAAGGCCATCGGCAACCCCGAGGTCATCGAGTACCAGGGCCAGACCATCGACCTTTCTGGTGAGTGGGCCAGCCGTCCCATGACCGATATCGTCTCTGACGTGCTCGGCAAGCAGGTCACCATCGACACGCCGGTTGAGGAGCTTGCTGCCGCCGCACGCGAGAAGGGCCTGGAGATCAAGCCCGAGTGGACCGCCGGCAAGATCATCGCCGAGATCTATGACGAGCTGGGCGAGGACACCATCGTCAACCCCACCTTCGTGTGCGATTACCCCATCGAGGTTAGCCCGCTTGCCAAGCGCTTTGAGGATGACCCGCGCCTGACCCATCGCTTTGAGCTGGTCATCGCCGGCCACGAGTACGCGAACGCGTTCTCCGAGCTCAACGACCCGGTCGACCAGGCCGAGCGCTTCGCTGCCCAGATGGCCGAGAAGGCCGGCGGCGACGACGAGGCCATGGAGTACGACGAGGATTACGTGCGCGCCCTCGAGTACGGTATGCCTCCTGCGGGCGGCATCGGCATCGGTATCGACCGCGTGGTCATGCTGCTCACCAACCAGGCTTCCATCCGTGACGTGCTACTGTTCCCGCACATGAAGCCCGAGAAGGGTTTCCAGTCCGGTGCCGCCGCTGCCAAGGCTGCCGAGGCCGGCAACACCGCGAGCCCCTTCGTCAAGCCGCTCAAGCCCACGCTCGACTACTCCAAGATTGCCGTTGAGCCGCTGTTTGAGGAGTTCGTCGACTTTGATACCTTCTCCAAGAGCGACTTCCGCGCCGTGAAGGTCAAGGCATGCGAGGCCGTCAAGAAGTCCAAGAAGCTGCTGAACTTCACGCTCGACGACGGCACCGGCACCGATCGCACCATCCTCTCCGGTATTCACGATTATTACGAGCCCGAGGACCTGGTCGGCAAGACCCTGCTCGCCATCACCAACCTGCCTCCGCGCAAGATGATGGGCATCCCCAGCTGCGGCATGCTCATCAGCGCCATCCACGAGGAGGAGGGCGAGGAGCGCCTCAACCTGATCCAGCTCGACGCTTCCATCCCTGCCGGCGCAAAGATGTACTAACTAGTTACGCGGTTCTACGAACCGCGTAACGGCTCGACGCTGCGCGGGCCGCATTTGGACAATCTGAGGGCGCGACCAGAAGGTCAGCGCCCTTTCGTTTCATGTCACCTTGTCTCAAATGCGGCCCGCTCGCTGGCGTTTCCAACACATCGATGTAGTCGTTGGGGACGTTCTTAAATGACTAGCCGCGGAATGAGAGTGGATAATCTCCCACTTTTGGTTTGCATGCGGGCTCAAAACGGGAGATTATCCACTCTAGTTTCGATGAGGGTTCACCGATGCATCGGCTATTGAGCACATGGCTCGCATGACAGCCGTCTCTTTTATGTTTCCTTTAGCCGTTGCTGCCTAGGATGGGGGTTAGTCGGCAGGAAGGGAGCGTTTATATGGACGATGCGAGCGAGCGCGCGATCGAAGAGGACATGCTCGATCAGTTCAACTACTTTGATGATGAGGACGAGGAGCTGATCGACCGTCGCGAGCCAGCGCCGCTTGATTCCTTTGATCTGGTCGATGAAGAGGCTGATGAGGTTGAGGGCGAATCGACGGAACCCCCACAGCCTTCGCGCCTTGACTCGCTGCTTTCGAGAGCCCCCATGCACCACGGCGTTCGTGCCGGCGCGCTTCATATGAAAACTGACTGGCACCAGATCGTGACGGCGGGCGATGAACTTGCCGTCGATGCGCCGCTCACCGATAAGTCGTCCATTATCTGCCGCACCGGCATGCTTATGCTGGCAAGCGGAACAGGTGCCTGGCGCGTGCGCGATACCATGAATCGCGTCGCCGCCGTACTCGGTGTCACCATCCACGTTGACCTGAGTCTCCTGTCGTTCGAGTGCACCTGCATCGAAGATGGCCACTGCTTTAACGAGGTCGTCAGCCTACCCACAACGGGGGTCAATACTCATCGCATTTGGATGATGGAGAGCTTCTTAAAGGAAATCGAGATTTACGGGCGCCGGTTTACCGTGCACGAGTACCACGAGATGCTCAAGACCGTTGAGAGTTCAAAGCCCGATTACTCTCCCTGGCAACAGGGCCTTGCGGCGGCCTGTGCTTGCGGCGCCTTCGTCTTTTTGCTTGGCGGCGGCCCTATCGAGATGGCTTGCGCGTTCGTGGGCGCTGGTGTCGGCAACTTTGCTCGCTCCCATATTCTCAAGCAGGGTCTTGGCCAGTTTAGCGCGCTGACGATTGGCGTCGCGCTGGCCTGTGTCTCGTATTTGCTGGCGTTGCTCGGCCTTGGCCAGGTCATTCCGGGGGCAATGTCGCACCAAGAAGGCTATATCGGCGCCATGCTCTTTGTGATTCCCGGCTTTCCCCTCATTACGGCAGGCCTCGACAGCGCTAAGCGCGACAGGCGAAGCGGTATCGAGCGTCTTTCGTATGCCGTATCGATTATTGTGATGGCGACCCTCGTAGGCTGGATGGTTGCCGAGTGTGTGGGGCTGGCGCCGGACGACTTTGCTCCGCTCGGGCTCTCACCGTTGGCTCTTACACTCTTGCGTGTGGTGATGAGCTTTGTCGGAGTATTTGGCTTCTCGGTTATGTTCAACAGTCCGATAAAGATGGCCGCGGCGGCAGGGCTCATCGGCGCCGTGTCTAATACCTTGCGCCTTACGCTCGTCGATGCGCCGACGCTGTTTCCCTTCTTGGGCCTGAGTGCAGGCATGCCTCCCGAGGCGGCTGCGTTTACCGGCGCGCTGGTATCGGGGCTGCTCGCGAGCTTGGCCGAAATCAAGCTCACCTACCCACGTATCGCCCTCACGGTGCCATCGATTGTCATTATGGTGCCGGGCTTGTATCTGTATCGCTCGATGTATTACATGTGCACCTTCGACACGGTCAATATGCTCGGCTGGTTTGTGCGCGCGGTGCTCATCGTGGCGTTTTTGCCCGTTGGCCTGGGCGTGGCGAGAACCCTCACCGACTCTCGCTGGCGCCACACCAGCTAATTGGTGCAAATGAAACTGATCCGCAAAACATGAACGTGGATAATCTCCCGTTTTTGGCCTGTTTACGGGCTCAAAACGGGAGATTATCCACGCTCGTGGAATGGGTGTCCGAAAATCCACGCTCGTTGGGCCGATGCAGACGCACCTGGCAATTCCTTTTTTGTAGACGTTGTCGTGCGGCTGCGGGCGGGAAAGGTCCCAACGGTTAACATATACTCCATATGGGTAAAGAGACCAAAGCGCTGCCGCGGGGCGGCGCTTTGCGTTTGAAAAAACTAGCTCGTCTAAGAGGAACTAGCATGTTAGACCGTTTTACCGATCGTGCGCGCAAGGTCATGTCCATGGCCAAGCAAGAGGCGCTCGATCTTCACTCAAATAAGGTGGGCACCGAGCACCTGCTGCTCGCGCTCGCCAAGGAGGACGAGGGCATTGCCGCCGAGGCGCTGCGTTCGCTCGATATCTCCTACGATGACATCATGGATACTCTCAAAGAGGTCCAGACCACGGTTCCCGAGCCCAGTGAGGAGACCGAGGCGGCCAAGCTCGCCTTTACGCCGCTCGTCATTAGCGTGATGGAGCGTTCATTCCGCGTGGCGCGTGAGAACAACCAGACCTACGTGTCGACTGAGCACTTGCTGATCGGCATCGTCGAAGAGGGCAACGGCATGGCCATGGACATCCTCATGCGCCTGGGCGTGTCGTCCGCCTCCATCAAAAAGGCTATCGAGAAACTCACCGCCAAGGACCAGGACAAGAAGCGTCCGCTCGCCGGTGCCGGTGCCGGGCGTCCCGGCGCGGGCCTGCCGTTCTTTAGCGGCTCCGCAGGCGCTCCCCACACAGGGGGGGGGGAGGCCCGGC
>CABPXT010000033.1:0-14861 GCA_902461405.1 uncultured Collinsella sp. | reverse complement strand
TGTTTTGGAGGGAACTCATTTTGAGCAAGCACCCGCCCTGCCGGGGTTCCCGGGTTCTGCTACGACTCGGCCGTTCGGGTCAGGTGGGGCTGAATTGAATTTGGTGAATGAGGGCGCCGTTGGCGCCTTCATTCTTTATATATGTTGGGAACGCCAGGCGGTGGGGGTGGTGCCGGTGTGTTGCTTGAAGGCTTGGGCGAAGGCGGCCTGCTGAGGGTAGCCTAGACGCTCTGCCACCTGCGCTATCGTGAGCGCGCTATCGGCCAAAAGGTCCTGTGCTCGCTCCATGCGGCGTCTGCGAATGTAGACGCCCAGGGACTCGCCGGTTTGGGCTTTAAAGGTGGCGCATAGCTTGGAGCGGCTTGTGTAGAGCCTCTCGGCCACCTCGTTGATACCCACACGTCTGCCTTTGTCGAGCGCGCGCTCAATCATTGCCGTCGCTTCTTCGGCAATGGTTATGTTGGCGCGTGTGTCTGCCGCCTGCCGCGCCTGCTTGTGGGCCGCGCGCGAACAGGCGAGCTCCGCGACCATGGTCTCCACGATGCCCTGCATATAGACGTGTCCGCCTACGGTGCGGGCGCGTTCCTCGTTAATCCTGCGCAACGTGTGGCAGATGGCAGACGTCGCTTCCTCGTGCCATGGCTCGGCAAACGCCTCAAAGACCCCTGCGAACTCGGTGGGATAGCGGTGCTCCAGTTCGTCAAAATATCCAGGCAAAAAGAGCACCGAGCGCGAGTGATAGAGCTGCCCTGCAAACAGCGGGCTTAACTCCTCGCCACAGTTATCTTGGATAAAGCTGCACACGGCATTGTTTGGCCACGGTCCATGCAAGAGTTTAAGGTTTGCAGGCGTTATGCCAGCCTCGGGCATGCACATGAGCGTGGGCGCGCTGACCTCGCTCACGCACGCGTACGGTTCGGGTGTGTACTCGGCTAGGTGCATGTTGTGCATCGGGGTAATGAAATGCTCCATGACGATGCAGGTGGGGGAAAGGGGCATGATCCATGCGCGTCCGTGCGCCCGATCGTTTGCCACCTCACCGGTAAAGACGGCGCCCTTGCCGGAAAGCTGCAGGCCAAACTGCTCAAACTGCGGTGCGTAGAGCTCGGTTATATCGGTTGCCGCCCGCCGCATTTTCAAAAGCGTCCCCTTCATTTGCGAAAACGTCCACGCCTGGCCCAATTGTGTGCCTTGGCTAACACGCCCATGATAAGTTTCTTACGGTTAACTCTCAAGCCGTTAGAAAGGAATCTCATGGCAAAGGGATCAAAAAAGGAAGGCGGCGGCATCGGCGAGCTACTTGCATATGCCGGTGACCGTAAATTCCTAACGTATTTGGGCATGGCCCTCTCGGCGTTCTCGCAGCTGTTGAGCTTTGGCCCGTACGTGTGCATCTGGCTTGTTGCGCGAGACCTGATTGCCGTGGCGCCCAACTGGAGCGAGGCCGCCGACATCGCGATGTATGGTTGGTGGGCTGTTGGTTTTGCCCTGGCAAGCATCGTGGTCTATTTCGTGGGGCTCATGTGCACGCACCTGTCCGCGTTTCGCTGCGCATCCAATATCCGCAAGGCTACGAGCGAGCATCTGCTTAAGCTGCCGCTCGGCTACTTTGACACGCACGCCACCGGTGAGCTGCGCCGTATCGTAGACGGCTGTGCCGCCTCCACCGAGACGCTGCTCGCGCACATGCTGCCCGATATCGCCGGTGCCACCGCCATGGTCGTGGGCCTGCTTGTGCTGCTATTTGCCCTCGATTGGCGTTTGGGCGCGGCATGCTTAATCTCGGTCGTCGTTTCGTTTTGCGCCATGGCCACCATGATGAGCGGCAAGGGCGCCGAGTTTATGAAGGCTTACATGGGCGCGCTGGTCAAGATGAACAAGACCGGCACCGAATACGTACGCGGCATCCCCGTGGTCAAGGTATTCCAGCAGACGGTCTACTCCTTTAAGGCGTTCCACGATGCGATCGCCGAATACGCCGATATGGCGCAAAACTATGCGGGTACGTTTTGCCGGGGTCCGCAGGTGCTCAACCTTACTGCGCTCAACGGCCTTGTGGCATTTCTTTTGCCTGTGGCGCTGCTGCTGGCGCCGGGCGAGACGGACTTCGCGCACTTTATGGTCAATTTTACGTTTTACGCGATCTTTTCGGCCGTGGTGCCGACGGCCATGACCAAGCTTATGTTTGTGGGCGAGGCGTCTCAGATGAGTGCTGATTCGCTGGCTCGCATCCGAAGCGTTATGGATTCCAAGCAGCTCTCCGTGCCCGCTCAACCCAAGCACCCCGCTGGCAGTGATGTGCGCTTTGAGGACGTGAGCTTTACCTACGAGGGTGCTGAGGCGCCTGCCGTCGATCATGTGAGCTTTAGCGTTCCCGCAGGTAGCACCCTTGCGCTTGTGGGTCCTTCGGGCGGCGGCAAGTCAACCTGCGCAAGCCTGATCCCGCGTTTTTGGGATGTTTCCTTGGGTCGTGTGCTCGTGGGCGGCGTAGACGTTCGCGACATGGACCCGCACGAGCTCATGGACCAGGTCGCCTTCGTGTTCCAGACCAACCAGCTGTTCCGCCAAACACTTGCCGATAACGTGCGCGCCTCCAAGCCTGGAGCCACTGACGACGAAGTGCGCGCGGCCCTCTCCGCGGCCCAGTGCGACGATATCGTGGCCAAGCTCCCGCAGGGCATCGACACCATGCTCGGCGCCGGCGGGGCGTACCTTTCGGGCGGCGAGGTCCAGCGCGTGGCACTTGCCCGCGCGATCCTTAAAGACGCGCCTATCGTGGTGCTCGATGAGGCCACGGCGTTTGCGGATCCCGAGAACGAGGCACTCATCCAGCGCGCCTTTAGCAAGCTGGCGGCGGGTCGCACGGTCATTATGATTGCGCACCGACTCTCGACTGTAGTGGGGGCCGACAAGATCGTGGTGCTCAACCAAGGTAGCGTGCAGGAGACTGGCACCCATGCCGAGCTGCTGTCCCAAAACGGCCTGTACGCCAAGATGTGGGCTGAATACGAACAGGCCGCGAGCTGGAAAATCACTGCAGCGACCGCGGATGCCGCCGTCACGAAGGGAGGCGAGGCCTAAATGTTCGCCTCATTCCAAAAGAAGTATTTCCTATCCGATAAAGGCGTCGCCGGCGTAAAACGCGGCATTTTCTGGACCGCGCTCACCAATCTCATTACCATGGCCGGCATGGGCTTATTGTTCCTGGTCATGGCCGGTTTTGTCGAACATCTCGCCACCGGTGCCGACCTGCCGGATGCCCTGCCGATTGTGGGCGGCCTCCTGGTCTTTTTCGTGTTGCTCTTTGCCTCTAACTGGCAGCAGTATTACTACACCTACTGCATCTTTTACGAGGAGTGCGGCAAGCAGCGTATGGAGATTGCCGAGCGCTTGCGCAAGCTGCCGCTGTCGTTTTTTGGCCGTCGTGATCTGGCCGATTTAACCGAGACCATCATGGGCGACGTCCAGGCCATGGAGCACGCCTACAGCCACGTGCTGGGAGAGCTTTGGGGTGCCATCATCGCAAGCGCCATTGTGTTCGTGGCGTCGCTGTTCTTTTGCTGGCAGCTGGCGATCGCGGCGTTTTGGAGCGTGCCCGTGGCCTTTGCCGTGCTGTATCTGACACGCGGCCCCATGACCCCGGTGTTCGACCATGTGCGCGCCGAGAAGGTCAAGGTTACCGAGGCGATCCAGGAGACGCTCGACTGCGTGCGCGAGATCCGCGCCACCAACCAGGAGGCTCATTATCTTGAGGGGCTCAACGCCGTGATCGATGCCGAGGAGCGCGAGACCACCAGAGGCGAGCTCGCCAATGGGCTTTTGGTCAACTCCGCCTTTGCCATCCTGCGCCTGGGGATTGCCATCACGTTGGTCACGGGCGCTGCGATGGTCGCCTCCGGCCAGGTCGACTTTTTGATGATGTTTGCCTTCCTGCTTATGGTGAGCCGCATCTATGCGCCCTTTGATCAGGCGCTGATGCTGATGTCCGAGCTGTTTGCCGCCGAGTCGTCGGCCAAGCGCATGCGTTCCATCATGGAAGAGCCCGTGGCGCGGGGCAGCGAGCAGTTTGAGCCCGTAGGCCACGATGTGGTGTTCGATCACGTGGCATTTGGCTATGGTGCGGGCGAGGACGGCCGCGCCGGCGAGAAAGTTCTTACCGATGTGAGCTTTACCGCCAAGGAAGGCGAGGTCACGGCACTGGTCGGTCCTTCGGGCTCCGGTAAGTCCACGGTGAGCCGCCTTGCCGCGCGCTTTTGGGATGCCACCGCGGGCACGGTCACCGTGGGCGGCGTGGATGTTGCGAGCGTGGATCCCGAGGTGCTGCTGCGCGACTACGCCATTGTGTTCCAAGACGTGCTGCTCTTTGACGACACGGTGATGGGAAACATCCGCCTCGGGCGTCGTGGCGCCACCGATGAGCAAGTGCTTGCGGCTGCGCGTGCCGCCAACTGCGACGAGTTTGTGAGCCGCATGCCGCAGGGCTACAACACCATGATCGGCGAGAACGGCTCCAAGCTGTCCGGCGGCGAGCGCCAGCGCATCTCCATCGCCCGTGCGCTGCTCAAAGATGCGCCGATCGTGCTGTTGGACGAGGCGACGGCGAGCTTGGATGTGGAGAACGAGACCGTGGTTCAGCAGGCGCTCTCCCGTCTGCTCGCAGGTAAGACGGTTATCGTTATTGCCCACCGTATGCGTACAGTGGAAAATGCCGACAAAATCGTTGTACTCAAGGATGGTGTGGTTGCCGAGCAGGGCACTCCGGCGCAGCTCAAGGCGGCAGGTGGAGAATTCGCCCGCATGGTGGCGCTGCAAAAGGAAGCAGCTACCTGGCAGCTGTAAGAATGTGACAAAGGGATAGTCCCTTTGTCACATTGACAATCGGTTACTCCGCATCGTTAATTTTCAAAAGGTTAGCCATGGCTGACCTAGATAGTTAGATAAAATTGAGATATTTCAAAAGCGTGCTCGAGCAAACTTGTTTACTCGGGTGCTGAGGCACCATGCCGCGTCCAATGCGGCAAAAGGGAGAGACATCATGAAGAAGTCCACGTTCAACACCCTGCTTGTCGGTGGCGGTTTTCTGCTCGGTACGGCCGGCATCAAGCTGCTCACCAGCGCTCCGGTAAAGAATGCCTGCGTGCAGGGTATCGCGTGCGGCATGCGCATCAAGAACGGCTACCAGGACATGGTCGAGCAGGCCAAGGCCGAGGTCGACGACATGGTTGCCGAGGCGGCCTATATCACCCAGAGCGAGGCCGCTGCTGACGAGGCAGCCGAGTAACGCTCCCAGGCACAAACTATGAGATTCTCGATTATTAGCGAGATCCCCGGTAGGACCCGTCTTCAATTGGCGGGTCCTGTGCCAGAGAGCGATCTCGATGCACTTCTTAAGCTCAGCGGCGATATCGACGGCGTGCACAAGGTGCGCGTATATGGCCGTATTGGCCAGTTAGCGCTCGAATATGACGAGCCGTGTCGCGATGCCGTGCTGGCCGCCGTCGGTGCGCTCGACGCTCAGGCCATTGCCGACGCAAAGACGGGTTACGTGATGCAGCTTGAGCCGCGCAAGCACAAGCTCGTTATGGATCTTGCCACGCTTGTCGGCGCCCACTACGCACGTCGCTGGTTTTTGCCCACGCCCCTGCGTGCGGTGTTTGTCGTGGCCGGTTACATGACCTTTTTGCGCGCCGCCCTCCGTGAGCTCGCGCAGCCGCGCCTGACCGTTCCCGTGCTCGACGCTTCGGCCATCGGCATTTCGTTCGTCAAGCGTGATGTCGACACCGCGGGCCAGACGATGTTCCTGCTCAACGTGGGCGAGCTGCTCGAGGACTACACCCGCGCCATGAGTGAAAACGAGCTCATCAACTCGCTGCTCGACGTGCCCGATAAGGCACAAAAAGTGGTCGGCGACACCGAGGTAAGCGTTGCCGCGACCGAGCTTGAGCCCGGCGATCTGGTCGCCGTGCGCACCGGCATGTCCATCTGCATCGACGGTGTTGTCGAGCAGGGGAGCGCCATGGTCAACCAGGCGACCCTGACCGGCGAGCCGCTGGCCGTCGAGCGCAGCGTGGGCGACGACGTGTTCGCCGGTACCGTCGTGGAAGACGGCGGCATCTTGGTGCGCGTGCGCGCCAATACGGCGCAAACCAAACTGCGCTCAATCGTCTCGCTCGTGCAGACGGCCGACTCGCTCAAGTCCGAGGGCCAGTCGCATATGGAGGACCTTGCCAACAAGATCGTCCCGTGGAACTTCCTGCTCGCGGGCCTAGTTGCGCTTACTACCCGCAGCCTCATCAAGACCTCGGCGGCACTGATGGTCGACTACTCGTGTGCACTCAAGCTCACGGGTTCCGTTGCCGTCATGACCGCTATGAGCGATGCTGCCAAGATGGGCGTTATGGTCAAGGGCGCTAAGTACTTTGAGTCGTTTGCCAAGGCCGATACCATTGTCTTTGACAAGACCGGTACGCTGACCGAGGCGCAGCCGCGCCTGGCTTGTGTGCTGACGACCGACGGCTGGAGCGAGGACGAGGTCCTGCGCCTTTCTGCCTGCCTGGAGGAGCATTTCCCGCATCCGGTGGCGCGTGCCGTGGTCAACGCCGCCCGCGAGCGCGGGCTCGAGCACCGCGAGCGCCATGCTGCGGTCGAGTACATCGTGGCACATGGTATTGCTTCGTCCATCGAAGGGCGTCGCGCGATTATCGGCTCGGCACACTTTGTGTTTGAGGACGAGAGCGCGCAGCTCGATTCCGACATTAAGGAGCGCATTGAGTCCCAGATGCAGGGCCTGTCGCCGCTGTACCTGGCGGTCGACGGCAAGGTCGTCGGCGTGCTCGGCATCGAGGATCCGCTCAAGCACGGGGTCCGTGAGGCCATCGCCGACCTACATGCGCTGGGCGTTAAGCATGTCGTTATGCTCACGGGCGACTCGGAGCGCACGGCCGAGCGCATTGCTCGCGAGGCAGGTGTCGACGAGTTTAAGGCCGAGCTGCTGCCCGAGGACAAGTACGCGTATGTAGAGCGCATTAAGGGCGAGGGGCGCCACGTTGCCATGGTGGGCGACGGCGTCAACGATTCGCCGGCGCTCGGTTTGGCCGACGTGGGCCTGGCGATGGGTGGCGGAAGCGACATCGCCAAGGAGGTCGCCGACATCATCCTGACCGATACGGATCTGGCCGCAATCGTGCGCCTGCGCCGCATGAGCCAGGGCCTCATTGATCGTCTGACGAGCTCCTACTCTAAGGTGATGCTCACCAACTCGGCGCTCCTGGCGCTGGGCATTACCGGCATGATCACTCCGCAGACGTCGTCACTGCTGCACAACGGCTCGACGATTGCCTACAGCCTGGGCAACGCAAAGGCGTACCTGCGTTAACAGACGTGTTCACCCACGTTATCTGGCCTGCGCCCAGACGGCATCGGTGTCGTCCGGGCGCAGGCCTTTTGCATTTGACCGTGTGCTAGCTTCTTTATATAGTGTTGCTAGCGACGCTAGCAATTGAAGGGAGCTCGATCAACGTGGGTGCTGTTGGCAGCATGGCGCAGGTGAATGTTCGCGTAGATCGCTCGGTTAAAGAGCGCGCCGAGGAAGCGCTGCGGCTTTCGGGCAGGTCACTGCCCGAGCTCATCAAAAAGGTGGTGGTCAAGGTCGCGCAGGGTGGTGGACAGTGTGAAGAAGTGCTGTCTGCCGTTGATGGCCGGCAGCAGTCCGTCGCGCCCGATACTCCGTTCGCCGCATCATGGGCGGCAGCGGACCAGCTTTACGCGGACCTGGGCATCGCTACCTCGTCCGTATCCGATGCCCGCGATTGGGACACAATTTATTTCGAGGCCATGGACGAGCGCTATCGCCAAAAGGGGATGATCCTGTGAGCGGGGCTCCCCTCAAAATAATGGTGGATGCCAACGTATGGGTCGATTCGTTTTGCGTCGACCATGCCGAGTCGCTTGCCGCGCGTGCGTTTATTGGGCGGGCGACGGAATCGGGCGCAACGTTGTTCTTTCCGGTGCATATCGCCAAGGACGTGCTGTACGTTGTCCAACACGAGCTGAAGCGTAGCGTTCTTGCCAGCGGGGGAGCGCTCGACGAGGCGTCTGCCCGTGCAATTGGCGATGCGGCGCTGGCGTTTGTTCGGAACATGACCGAAAACGCCACGGCCGTGGGTGCAGATTCGTCGGACCTTTGGTTGGCCGACAAATACTTATCGCTCCATCGCGATTACGAGGACAACTTGGTGCTCGCCGCGTGCAAGCGCGCACAGGTCGATTACTTGGTGACCAACGATCGCAAGCTGCTCGAACATGCCGATCTTGCAGCAAAGACCCCGCGTCAAATGATGCCGATTTTGGCCTTGGCCGAACGCGGCGGCGCGGCTATCGGTTGATGCGAACTGTTTGCGGGCCTCTTGGACGACGATGCGCCAAGGGACCCGCGTCTGCTATTTACAAAAGCTCGGCCGTAATGGCGGGACTTTCTGCGAGCTGCTCGGCTGCCTTTTCGTCGGAGCTGTCGAGTGCTGCCAGGCTGCGGTAGACCCACTCGTTGACCTGGGTGTTCTTGACGCCTGCGGTCTGCATAAGGGCGCCTACCTCGCGGATTGCTGCGAGCAGATCGGCTTTGGGACCCGCGAGCTCGACCTCGATGCCGTGGTAGGCGGTCACGCCGCGGTTCTCGCCCACGTGGTCGATAAAGCCTTCGACGGTCTCAAGCTGCTGGGCGAGAGCTGCATCATCGTCAGCGTCCAGCGCGACGAGTGCGTTCGATACCGTGAAGGCAGGATGTCCGCAGGGGACAAAGCCTTCGATGACATCCATAGCTTCGGTAATGGTTGAGCCCAGGCCTGCGAGGGCATTGACGAGTTGCTGCTTGGTATCCATAACGGTCCTTTCGACGGGTCAATTTTGCTTGGCGAAAATATACGTGACGCGATCGGTAACAAAAGTGCGAAGTGCGGCGCACATTGGGGTCTTCACAGCTCGTGCATAGAACAGCTGTCCGCTTTCAGAACGTGGTAAGATAACACTCCACAAGCGGGGCTCGCCCCGTATGTTCCTTGAAAAGTCGACGGTTATCGGGTGTTTGCAGGCCCGATACCATCCAGACTTTCCCAACATTCGGGGGCGACTGGTTTCGACACGATAGCTCTGAGAGAGGAAGCAAGCCGAGGTCTCCTCGCCTCGTTAAACAGGGGTACCGTCAAATTGAATTGACAACAACTCTTCTTTTGAGCCTATGGCTCTCGCTGCTTAATTTATAGCGGCGCGTCAACCCGGTGATTTCCCCGACACCGGCGCGACGTCATGTTAGGGGAATGCTCCTGCGCACGTAATCGGTATGGCGCAGGCTAAGATCGAACCGGTTGGGATGCTGCGAGCGTGTCGCTGCGCGCAAAGCGTCCGAGACTAAACCAGCGACTGAGCTTGGAGATGCCAATCAGGGGGCTTTCGTGGACCGGAGTTCGATTCTCCGCGCCTCCACCAATAGTTACAGGCAGGTAGATATTCGTATCTACCTGCCTTTTCATTTCTAGCCCGTACCGCGGAGAATCGAACTCTGTGCAGGGCGCGAGCGTTAGGAAAACGCGTAAGCGTTTTTAGCCCGCGGGCGAGGACGCCGGCAGGCGGCCGAAGCCGGCGCGGATTTGCGAAGCAAATACGCGGATTCTCCGCGCAAAGTCCCAACCCAAAACGGATGTGCTGCCGACGGCATTTCTGCTGGCTGTGCCCCGCGCCGACAGATCCCCTTCATCCGCGGAGAATCGAACTCTGCTCCAAAACCCATGCGCCCTCCATCCCAAAACTGGGTAGAAGAAGGCCAAAACGCAATCGCAGGAGGTCAATATGACTGCAGAAGATAAGGCAAAGAACGCCGGCAAGGTCGCGCTCGTCTTGGAGGGTGGCAGTTTTCGTGGGCAGTTTACCGCCGGCGTGCTCGACGTTCTCATGGAGGCCGGTGTCGAAATTCCGGCGGTGTACGGCGTTTCGGCCGGTGCGCTCAACGGCGTCAACTACAAGTCGCACCAGATCGGTCGCACCAACCGTGTCAATTTGACCTTCTGCAACGACAGCCGCTACATGGGCGCCGCGTCGTTTGCGTCCACGGGCTCCATCGTGGGTTACGACTTTATCTTCAACGACGTCCAGGACCGCCTGGATCCTTTTGATAACGAGACGTTCGACGCCAGCCCTATCGAGATGTACGCCGTCGCGACGGACATGCTGTTTGGAACCGCTGCCTACCTGCCGGTCAAAAGCGCCGTGCTCGACCTCGACGCCGTGCGCGCCTCGACGTCGCTGCCGCTGGTGACGCCGCCGGTCGAGATCGACGGGCACAAATACGTCGACGGCGGCGTAGCCGATTCGGTTCCTATCGAGCATGTGCTGGAGGAGGCCGGTTTTGACCGTGCGGTCGTCATCGTCACGCAGGACCGCTCGTACGAGAAAAAGCCCTACGAGTTTATGCCCGCCGCACGCGCCCGCTATGCCGACTACCCCTATCTGCTCGAGGCTATCGAGACGCGCCACGACCGCTATAACCTCCAGCGCATGCACCTGTGGAAGTATGAGCGCGAGGGCCGTGCGCTGGTCGTCGCTCCGCAAAAGCCGGTCGAGGTCGGCCATGTCGAGCATGATCCGGCCAAGCTTTTGGACCTGTATATCCAGGGCCGTCAGGAGGCAAAGCGCTTGCTGGGAGATATCGAGGCATTTGTCGAGCGCTAGCGCTGCAACGTTACGGCTCGTGGATGACATGTGCAGAAACTCTGGTCGGAGCCAAAATACCTGTTGACTCGTACGGCGAGCGGGGTAATATGGACGGGTTACTTGCAGAGCCCCGTGAATCTCTGTAACAACACGTACTGTACATGGAGGAGTCTAAGTGATTTCGAAATCGACTCACTACGCCAAGCAGGGCGAGGTCCAGCGCAACTGGGTTCTCGTCGACGCCGATGGTGCTGTCCTGGGCCGTCTTGCCACCCAGATCGCAATGATCCTGCGCGGTAAGAACAAGCCCCAGTTCACGCCCAACAGCGACTGCGGCGACTTCGTTGTCGTCATCAACGCCGATAAGGTCCAGCTTACCGGTAACAAGGCCGACACGAAGACCTATTATCGCCACAGCGGCTACAACGGCGGCCTCAAGGCTGAGAGCTTCCGCCAGGCTATGGAGAAGCACCCGGAGAAGGTCATCGAGCGCGCCGTTCGCGGCATGCTGCCCAAGACCACCCTCGGCCGTGCCCAGATGACCAAGCTTAAGGTCTACGCTGGTGCCGAGCATCCGCATGCTGCCCAGAACCCCACGAAGATTGAGCTGGAGGCTTAAAGATGGCTGAGAACACCGTTGTCTACCAGGGTACCGGCCGTCGTAAGAACGCCGTCGCCCGCGTCCGTCTCGTCCCCGGCACCGGCAAGGTGACCATCAACAAGCGTGACGCCGAGCAGTATTTCGGCCGTCATCAGCTCGTTGAGAACGCCCTTGCTCCCTTAAAGGGGACCGACACCGCCGGTCAGTTCGACGTTATCGCTCTGTGCGATGGCGGCGGCATCTCCGGTCAGTCCGGCGCTCTGCGCCTGGGCATCGCCCGCGCTCTTCTGAACGCTGGCGACTACCGTGCTGACCTCAAGAAGGCCGGTTTCCTTACGCGCGATGCTCGCGTGGTCGAGCGCAAGAAGTACGGCCTCAAGAAGGCCCGCCGCGCTCCCCAGTTCTCCAAGCGCTAAGGTTTTATCTCCTTACGAGATACAATGTACAAGCGGGGCCTGCCGATTCCTCGGCGGGTCCCGCTTTTCTTTTTCGACTAGGGTGGGCGGTTGCATATCGCCTGCTAGGGAAGGAGCGATCCTATGCCCCAGAACATCTTCGGTACCGACGGCGTCCGTGGCGTCGCCAATGCCGACCTCTCGTGCGACCTCGCGTTTCGCCTGGGCCGCGCGGCGACCAAGTTCCTTGGTCCGGATATCTGCGTCGGCCGCGACACGCGTCTTTCGGGTACCATGCTCGAGAGCGCTCTGACTGCCGGCATCATGGCCGAGGGCGGCCGTCCGCACTGCTGCGGCGTCATCCCCACGCCTGCCGTGGCGCTGCTCACCGTCCAGAACGAGCTCGACGGCGGCATCGTCATCTCCGCTTCGCACAATCCGCCGGAGTTCAACGGCATCAAGTTCTTTAGCCGCAAGGGTATGAAGCTTCCCGATGCTGTCGAGGAGGAGATCAGCGCCTGGGTCATGTCCGAGGAAGCCATGGCTGCCGATACGCTGCCGACTGGCGCTGGCGTGGGCCACATTATTAAGATGAAGGACGCTCGCAAGGCATACGTCGACCACGCCATCGATACGCTTGATGGCCTGAGGCTTGATGGCCTGGTCGTTGCCGTTGACTGCGGTCACGGTGCTTCCTGCCAGACTACGCCCGCCGCGCTGCAGCGCCTGGGTGCCACGGTCCATGCCATCAACACCGATTACTGTGGCACCGACATTAACGTTGAGTGCGGCTCCACCCATCTTGAGCCCCTGCGCGAGCTCGTGCTGCGCACCCATGCCGATATCGGCCTGGCCCACGACGGCGACGCCGATCGCGTGCTGTTCGTGGACAGCGAGGGCAATGAGATCGACGGTGACTACATCCTGGCTATCTGCGGTTCTGACCTTGCCGCTCGCGGCAAGCTCGCCAACTCCGAGATCGTCTCGACCGTCATGTGCAACCTGGGCTTCTCCATTGCTATGAAGGAGCAGGGCTTCGAAATGGTTCAGACCGCCGTGGGCGATCGCTACGTTCTGGAGCGCATGCTCGCGGACGGCGCCGTCATCGCGAACAGTCCGGCCACATCATCTTCCTGGAGCACAACACCACCGGTGACGGCCTGGTGACGGCTCTGCAGCTGCTGGCCGTGCTCAAGCGCACCGGTCGTACCCTCACCGATCTTGCCGGCATCATGAAGAAGTACCCGCAGGTACTCGTCAACGTGCATTCCGACAACAAGGCTGGTCTGGACGATTGCCAGCCCATCTGGGATGCCGTCGCTGCTGCCGAGAAGGAGCTTGACGGCCGCGGCCGCATTCTGGTGCGCCCGAGCGGTACCGAGCCGCTGGTCCGCGTTATGGCCGAGGCCGAGACGCACGAGCTGACCCAGCGCGTTGTCGACGACATCGTCGAGGTTGTCAAGCGCGAACTTCCCTAATGGTCAAAAACGAGTGCCAAGTGGTAAACTGTTAAGGCTATTTTGGTCGATTGGTATGTCCGAGGGGGAGCATGTTCACTAAAGTCCTAAGGTCTTTTGGTATGCGTGGTCGAGTCCTTACGCTGGATGCTCCCATCTCGGGCGACGTCATTCCGCTTTCCGAGGTAAACGACCAGACATTTGCCACCGGCCTTTTGGGCCAGGGCGTGGCGATTCAGCCTACCGGCACGCGTGTGATTGCACCGGCTGATGCCAAGGTCGAGGCCATTTTTCCCACGGGACACGCTGTTGCGCTTAACACGGTCGATGGCTTGGACGTGCTCATCCACGTTGGTTTGGACACTGTTCAGCTTGAGGGCAAGCACTTTACCGTACATGCGCAAGTGGGTGACATCGTCCATAAGGGCGATGTGCTCATTGAGTTCGATCGCGAGGCAATTGCTGCCGAGGGCTATGATGTGACGGTTCCCATCTTGGTGTGCAACTCCGTTGAGTTCTCGAGCATCAAGGGCTCCGTTGGCGTGCATGTCGAAGAGATGGACCAGCTCATCGTTGCTCGCGAGCGCTAGCAAGTGCACGTGGCCATTAGCCTACAATTCAAACACGTTTATGGAGGGCGCCCTTGAAAGAGGACGCCCTCCGTGGCAAGATGGGATTTGTCCGAAGCTAAAAGGCTTCGGGTCACCGTGGACGGGCAGGGGCCTCGACGCGGCTAGACACGAGACACATACATTACGCGACCTCGCCCTGGTGGCCGCACACGTTGGTTGCGGCCGACGCGGGCCGCGGGCAAGTGCTTGTAAGGGGAGCCTTGCCTCTCTTGTACGAGAAAGGACGCGTAATGAAGATCATTAAAGCTAAAGACTACGAGGATATGAGCCGCAAGGCCGCCAATATCATCTCGGCGCAGGTTATCCTCAAGCCCGACTGTGTGCTGGGCCTTGCCACCGGCTCCACCCCGATCGGTGCCTACAAGCAGCTCGCTGCGTGGTACGAGAAGGGCGACGTCGACTTTGCCGAGGTCAGCACCTACAACCTGGACGAGTATCGCGGCCTTTCGCACGACGATCCCCAGAGCTATCACTACTTCATGCGTGAGAACTTCTTCGATCACATCAACATCGACCTGAACAACACGCATGTGCCCGACGGTTCCAACCCCGATGCCGCCGCTGCCTGCTCCGAGTACGACAAGATCGTCGCCGCCGCCGGTTACCCGGATCTGCAGCTGCTCGGCATTGGCAACAACGGCCACATTGGTTTCAACGAGCCCGATGACCACTTCTCCAAGGGCACGCACTGCGTCGACCTCACCGAGAGCACCATTCAGGCCAACAGCCGCCTGTTCGACAGCATCGACGATGTTCCCCGTCAGGCCTACACCATGGGTACCCAGACCATCATGTATGCCCGCATGATCCTAGTCGTCGCCAACGGCGAGGCCAAGGCTCAGGCCGTGCATGACATGTGCTATGGTCCGGTTACGCCCGCGTGCCCGGCTTCGATCCTGCAGCTGCACACCAACTGCGTTGTCGTTGCCGACGAGGCCGCCCTTTCGCTCTGCGAGTAGCGCGAATCCTGCATCTCGACATAGCCTTGCCTAAGGCCTCCGCTTTGCGGGGGCCTTTTTGTTAGGCTCTGTTAGACCAAGGTTGACATAAAAACGATGTCACCGCGAGGCGGTAC
>CABPXT010000032.1:0-15227 GCA_902461405.1 uncultured Collinsella sp. | reverse complement strand
CGCGGCCTCGGTGCGGTTCTTGGTCATTGCGTCGCCCCTTGCCGCCTGCTGCTCGGCAGCGGCGGCCTCGGCCAGGGCGCGCTGCTCGGCTGCCTCGCGCTCGAAGGTCTCAAAGCCGTTCTTGTCGATCCAAGGGATCAGCGAGGCATCGTCCTCGCGCACGATGTGGCCCTTGACCATAACATGTACGCGGTCGACATCCAGGTGCTCCAGGATGCGCGTGTTATGCGTGATGATGAGCATGGAGCCGTCGCAGCTCTTGCGGTAGGCGTCCATACCGTGGCTGACGGTGGACAGGGCGTCGACGTCCAGGCCCGAGTCAGTCTCGTCCAGGATGGCGAGCTTGGGCTGCAGCAGCAGAAGCTGGAGCATCTCGACCTTCTTTTTCTCGCCGCCCGAGAAGCCCACGCCCAGCTCGCGGTTGAGGTAGGCAGTGTCCATGTTAAGCTCGGCCGCGAGCTCCTTGACGCGACGGCGGAACTCCTTGCCCTTCATCTCCAGGCCGGGACGGCCGGCGATGCTGGCGCGCAAAAAGCTCGACAGCGGCACGCCCGGGATCTCGACCGGGGCCTGGAAGCTCAGGAACAGGCCGGCGCGCGAACGCTTGTCGGTGGTGAGCTCGGTGATGTCCTGGCCGTCAAAGACGATGCGGCCGTTGTTGACGGTGTAGACGGGGTCGCCCATGACCAGATGACCGAGGGTGGACTTGCCGGCGCCGTTGGGTCCCATCAGCACGTGGGTCTCGCCGGCGGCGACGTTGAGGTTGACGTTGTGGAGGATGGTCTTTTCGTCCACGGAGGCGGTCAGACCTTCGATGGAAAGCAGCGGATTTGCGCTCATGCTGTCCCTCTCTGTATATGGTGTACTCATAGGTGTACTAAACCCTAGGAATCTTCTCGGAATAAAGTTACTATGGGTTCGGCGTTAGTCAAGGGAAAACCCGACTAATCCACTCGACTTTTTAGATGTGGGACAAAATAATCAGGTTTGTTTGCCCCGCGTGCATAAGATTTGGGACAAACACTCCTGGGTTTTTGTCCCAGGAACAACGGGAGGGTAGGTATGCTCATTTCTTCTAAGGGCCGCTATGCCCTCCGACTGATGATCTATATCGCAGCGCTTGGCGACACCGAGGGCAAGATTGCCCTGCGCGAGGTCGCCGACCGCGAGCATATCTCGCAAAAGTATTTGGAGCAGCTGGTTCGTCCGCTTATGAAGGCGGGCCTGCTTAAGAGCGTACGCGGTAAGGGCGGCGGCTACATGATGGCCAAGGACCCCTCCGAGGTGCGTGCCGGCGACATCCTGCGCGCCGTCGAGGGCAGCACGGCTCCGGTGGCGTGCGATGGCATCGACAACAGCTGCGCCCGCAGTGATCTTTGCTCGACCGTCAAATTCTGGCGCGGTCTGGACGAGGTCATTGAGAACTATGTCGACGGCGTAACGCTGGCCGACTTGGCCGCCGTGCCTGAAATCAATTTCGACATTAAGCTGTAGGTTGAGCGCAATTCCTTAAGATTTCGCGGAGGGTTGTTGCCGTTTACCGAGGGGTTGTTGTGTAACAACGGGCGAGCTGCAATACTTATTTCTATCTTTCCAAACTGCACTTTAACTACACCAATGCAGGGAGGATCCTATGCAGCCCAAGCATTCTGCGATTGTCGCGGGCCTGACGTTGGCGCTTTCGTTTGGCGCCGTTACCGCACCCGCACCCGCTGCCGCCGAGGAGCCCACACCGGGCGTTGCCTCGGATGCGACCGATATCGATAAGGGTCTCTATACCCAGCAGTCCTTCTCGGGCGTGCTGAGGTCGGTCCAGGGCGTTTCGTTTGTTAACGTGACCCCCGAGATGAAGTACTTTACCAAGTACGAGAGCCATGGCAACTATAACCAGGGCTTTTCGTATGGCGACGGCTATAACGCGCTGGGTTATTACCAGTTCGACCGTCGATGGTCGCTCATTCCGTTTATGAAGCAGGCCTACAACTACAACCCCGAAAAATACAGCATGCTCAAGGATGCGATTGATCGCGGCAGCGAGATTTCCAACACGAGCAATGCCATGTACGAGAATGGCCAGCTCACCGAGTTGGGCCGTATTGCGCAGGAGGCCTTCCAGGGCGCTTATAACACCGACCCTGCTGAGTTTTCGGCTCTGCAGGATGCGTATGCGTACAACTCGTACTATGCGGTGACCGAGGCGTGGCTCAAGAGCGGCTTGGGTATTGATATTTCGGGCCGTGCCGATTGCGTTAAGGGCATGGTGTGGAGCATCACCAACATGTGCGGCACCGGTGGCTGCAGGGACTTCTTCCGTTGGGCGAATCTCTCCAACGATATGTCCGACCGCGAGTTTGTGACGGCGCTTTCCAACAGTGTGGTCAATAACGTGGCGACCAAGTATTCGAGCCAGCCCCAGTATCATGAGGGCTGGAAGAACCGCTACCGCAACGAGCTGAAGGACTGCTTGGTTTATATCGCCGAGGACGAGGCCGCTGCCGCTGCAACGCCCGTGCAGCCCGAGCCCACGCCGGCGCCCTCGCCGACACCTGATTCGAATGACGACTCGAGTGACGATGTCAATGATGGCAGGATGGATGCGCCCTCGACCGATGCTGACGGTGATGGCTCTGCTGGTGGCACTACCAACAACGGCTCTACCTCGAACGGCTCCGATTCAAACGGCTCTGCTGCGGGCGATTCGTCTTCAAGCTCTGCCGGCAATACGGACGGCGCCGCATCTGGTTCGACCGACGCTGGTTCCTCTGACTCTTCCACTGGCTCGAGCGATTCGTCCGTTGCCACCGGCTCTAACAACGGCTCCGGCTCTGACGCAACCCCTGATTCTGATGCTTCCAAGGACGACTCGAATAAGGCGCCGGACGCTCCCGTTGCTTCGCCGGACAAGAAGCCTTCTTTCTCCGTGCAACTTGGTTCTACGCTGGGCTCTTCGCTGATGGCTGGCGTCAATAACGGCTCGACCCAGAACAAGGACAACTCTGATCAGGTTTCCGCGGAAAAGACCGAAGCCGCAAAGGGCGACTCCAAGGACGAGGCTTCCGAGAAGACCGAATCCGATAAGGGTTCTAGCTCTGAGGAGAAGAGCGACAAGTCCGAACAGAAGAAGGGCGAGGATAAGAACTCTGAATCTGAGGAGAAGGACAAGAGCAAGGCCGGGGGCGAAAAGAAACAGTCCGAAGACGACGACAAGAGCGGTGCTGACAACCAGGTCCAGGAGCAGAATGACTCCAAAATGGTGACCACCACGACCACGACGACTACAACTACCAAGTCATCTGGCGGCAATATGCCCAAGACGGGCGATCTGATTGTGATGGCGAGCCTTGCCAGTGCAAGCTTGGCCACGCTGGGCGCCACGTCTATTGTGAGTGGCAAGCATAAACTCGATCAGCAGAACAAGGCTTCAGGGGAGGACGGCTCGGAGGAGTAATCTTCCAGATCGTTTTCTATAAGAGTTTGGGACGGGGTCCGGTGCGGCGGCATCGGGCCCCGTTTTTGTTGTGCAACGATTTGTTATGCCCCCTCGGGGGTCTGTTGCTACCGTTGCCCGAAACGTTTGCATGTCGATATTGTTGCGCTCTACCCGCTCGCTACAATGGGCATCGTGCTGCGTTAGAAGGAGAGTTTACGGTGTCTGAACAGGAGAATTATGGTGTTGCTCATGCTTTTGGCGCACGGTTGCTCAATCATGCGGATAACGCAGCTCTGCCGGTTGATGTACACGACTTTTCCGATGCAATCAATCGGTGTTTACTCGTCGATAAGACTATGTTTATTGCCGATATATTGGACGGCGAAGCGCCTGTTGCGCTTTGTTGTCGGCCCAAGGGTTTTGGCAAGAGCATGAACCTATCGATGCTCAAATGCTATTTGGAACGACCTGATCAACGGCCGGATCGAAGCCCGTTCGTCGGCACCCAGATTTGGCAGGCGGGCGGCGGTCGCTATCGTGATGAGCACGCGTGTTATCCGGTCATCACGCTTGACTTTTCAACTGCCGCTGTGAGGTGTGACGCTGATGCTGCGGCGGCTATTCGCAGCGCTGTTGCACACGAGTGCGCCCGATTGCTGCCGCTGCTTGCCGCGCCTGATCTGTCAAGACGTGAGGTTCGTCTTATCGAGAGGGCGGCGCGTGGGGTGGCCAGCGATAAGGAGATCGATGCGGCACTTGGCGTGCTCATTAAACTGCTCCAGACAGCTTTCGATGTTCGGGTTGTTCTTCTGATAGACGACTACGACGCGTTATGTCCAAAGCGTTTGGACGCTAAGGACGACGGTAGCGTGGATTCCCTTGAGTCGCTCAGCCGAATGTTGTTCGACACCATTGCCGACGCCGGCGACTCGTTGCGATTGACGTGTCTTATGGGTGAGCGCCCCGGTCCTGCCGAGCTTGCGTTGTCCCAGCTTGGGGTTTCCTATCGGTCGGCGACGCCGCTGTCGAGTTGGTGTGATCGATGGTTCGGTTTTTCTGACGACGAAGTCCAGGTGCTGCTGGATCGCATCGGGCGCAACGGCTGTCTGGATGACGCGCGTGAGTGGCTCGAGGGCTACCTGCTTGGTGGTTTTTATTGTTCGAGCCCGGAGCGTGTGGTGGACTACGCACATCGCGGTTGCGTCGCGCCCGTTCGGGCAGATCTGTATGGTTACGTCGACCGTCTGAGCGTATGCGTCGGTGACTGGAATCTCATGCGCCTGTCCGCATTGTTCGATTTGGTTGAGCCGCATGGGTTTATTGAGGCGCCAGTGCGCGTGCGTGCCGAGGAGGCCGATTCCGCCAAGCCCGAAGATATCTGGACTGCGCTGTATCTGTCTGGATTTCTTACGACGGACATGACGGGGCATTCGGAGGACGGCGCGTGCCTTCGTTCCCTGCGTCTGCCTAACAACGAAGTGCGTCAAGCGCTCCGTCTTGTAATTCTGGAATGGTTTGAGTGCGCCGTTGAGGATGTTGGAGTTATCGACTCGTTCCATGACGGGCTGTGTCGAGGAGACGAGGACACTGTAAAGCAAGCTTTGAGCTGTGCTATCGGCGATCTGGGCATCGATGTGGGCCAATCAGATATGCCGACAGCCTATCATCTGGCGCTGCGGGGGCTCTGCTTTGGACTGCCCGGCTATTGCAATCCCAGCTCCAAGCGAAGTGGCGTCTCGGATCGCTGGGATATCCAGGTGATTCCCACCGGTCGGGTGTTTGACGTGGCCGACACGCTCGGCATGCTCGATGAGCGACCGCTGATAACGATCAACATGATGTACGACCCTGGCGTCGATGCCCTGGGCCTGGAACTGTTGGCGGTTCAGGCGCTGCTCGACATAGAACGCGACGGCATCGATGATATCCGCGTGCCGCGTCCCGCCGTCGGGCGCATGCGTTGGGGCTTTGGTTTTGACGGTCAGCGTGTGTCCGTGGTGTGCCAACGACTGTAGCGGCGGGCGAAAGCCCTTTTACTGCTCGGCGCCCTTCATGGGAGGCATGGGCTTCCAGTTGGGATCCTTGACGATCTTGCGGGCGTCCTTCATGCCACGGCGCAGCGCCGGAATACCGGTCTTAAAGCATTTGTCGACTGCTGCCAGACGAATGAACTCCTTGCAGAAGGTCGCGGCATTGCCGAGACGGAACAGCACAGGGTGGTAGTCGCCGTAGATCTGCATGTAGCGTGCCAGATAACCGCGGTTGCGCATGATGTAGTAGCGGTTGGTGTCGCTCGTGGAGTTGAGCTGGCGCTTGCCGGCGATATCCCAGTTAGAGACGGCGCGGGCGCGCTTGAGCACCACGTCGGCGACCACGGCGGCGGGGAAGTGTTGACTGGCCACGTAGCCGTAGCAGGCATCGTCGCCGTAGATAAAGAAGCGCGCGTCGGGCAGGCCAATCTTGTCGACCACGCGGCGCGAGAACATGCCGCCCTCAAAGCACAGTTGGTTCATGGTGCGGTAGCCCTCGGGACCCAGATCCCACTTGGCGACAGGGTTGGGGATGCCGAGCGAAAGGATGAGTTGGTACTGCCAAAAGAAGGCGCCGCCGTCAAAGTCCAGGCGCGAACCCTGGATAACATCGTAGCGGTCGGTCCACTTGGCAAGACGCTCGATGCCTTCGGGGATGACGAGCACGTCGTCGTCCATCACCCAGAACCACTGGGCGCCCAGGTCGTAGGCGCATTTGGTGCCGGCGGAGAAGCCGCCCGCACCGCCGCCGTTTTCGAGCTGCGGGGCGTAGATGACACGGTCGGTGCCGCCCTGCGCGTCGGGCTGCTCGGTGTCGATGCCCCACAGGCTGGCCAGGCGCTCGTTGAATGCGGTGCACATGGCCTCGGTCTCGCGCGAATTCTCGTTATCGACAATCACGATGCGCCAGGGCGTTGCCGTGAGCTCGGTCATGGAGTCGAACAAGTTGGCCAGGAGTTCCTGGCGCTTGTACGTAACGACGACGAGGGCGAGCTTATCGATGGGAGCGGGAAGGGTTGAAGGCATGGGGCAATATATCCTTTCACGCGCGGCGGGCGAGCGCTGCGCGGAAGCTATCGAATACGTCCTTGGGACTGTCCTATTGTAAAGGCTCACCGCACCTTGTCGGCAAGCTTTGAATAAAACGCAGGAACCTGCCATGGGCGAGGTGACTGCTATACGTGACTGCTATACGTAACATTGATGTGCTGATTACTGCTTGAGAGCACGAGCGTTTCAGCGACCGCGATTAAGCGCAAGGCTTCGATGGGTATGCTGCGTGCGGCTTTGGGCTGCATGACGTCCTTTCTTATCGGCTTGTCTCTGCGAGCTCCATAGATTATATAAACGCCCGCTGGCGCGCTGACCCTTTGATACCATGAAACGACAGGTATTTCCTAAGGAGCACATTTGTCTACTAACGCCTCTGGCAGCCCTGTTCTGTCGCTGCTTATCCCCATTTACAATGTTCAGCGCTACCTGCGCGAGTGTCTCGATTCCGCCCTGGCGCAGACGCTCAAGGATATTGAGATCATCTGCATCAACGACGGGTCGACCGACAACTCGCCGGCGATTATCCGCGAGTATAGGGAGCGCGATGGGCGCGTCAAGATGATCGACAAGGCCAACAGCGGCTACGGCGACTCGATGAACCGCGGTCTGGAGATGGCGCGTGGCAAGTACGTTGGCATCTTGGAGTCCGATGACTTTATGGCGCCCGACGCACTCGAAAAGCTTGTCTCGGCCGCCGATACCAATAATGCCGACTTTGCGAAGGCGAACTTTGATTTCTACTGGTCTAAGCCCGAGGAGCGCCGTTCGCTGCACGAGATGTTTAGACCTCAGGATTGCGGCAAGCCGGTGCATCCGAGCGATACGACGCAGTTCTTTAAGCAAAAGCCATCGATTTGGTCGGCTGTGTATCGTCGCGATTTTCTTAAGCGTAACGGCATTACGTTCCTGCCGACTCCGGGGGCATCCTTTCAGGACACGTCATTCGCCTTTAAGGTGATCGCGTGCGCCGATAAGGCTGTTTACCTGCATGATGCCGTGTTGTCGTATCGCCAGGACAACGAGAATTCCTCGGTCAATTCTTCGGCTAAGGTCTTTTGCGTCAATACCGAGTATGCCGAGATTGAGCGTTGGATTCGAGAGGATTATGTCCGCGACCACGCAAGCGTCGATGTCGCGCGCATGCTCAAGTTCAATCAGCTCATTAAGTACGATTCGTACATGTGGAACTACGTGCGCCTGGCACCTAAGTTCTATAAGGAGTTCCTGGTTCAGATGGCTAAGGAATTTCAGGCGGCCTTGGACGCGGGGGAGTTTTCGCTTGACGACCTCAAGCCGTGGAAGCGCGCGAATCTCGCTGCCATCCTCAAAGATCCTGAGGGCTGGGTTGACGAGCATCCGAGTTTTGCGACGGATGGTGCCTTGGGGCGTGCTAAGTATTACGCCTCGGTTGGAGGCCTAGGCGTGGTCGCCGCCTTCCTCATCGAATCGCTGAGGGGGTAGGTCGGCATGGGAGAGGCCTCGTGTCCTAAAGCTACCATTGTCGTCCCCGTTTACAACTCTGCGCGCTCCATTCAGCGATGCCTCGATTCGCTGTTGGCCCAGTCCGAGCGCTCGATTCAGGTTGTCTGCGTCAACGACGGTTCGACCGATGATTCGTTGAACGTGTTGCGCCAGATCGCGCAGGCCGACAATCGCGTACTGGTGATTGACCAGGAAAACGCGGGCGTCTCGTGTGCTCGAAATGCCGGTATCGATACCGCCGAGGGCGAGACCGTCTTTTTTGTTGATGCCGACGATTACATCGATGCCCAGACGGTCGAGCGCGTGCTGCATGCCATGAAGTCTGCAGATGCCGAGGCCGTCGTTTTTGGCGGCGTCTGTGAACCTGCCGATGCTGCCCCCAAACGAGTCCAGCAACTCATGAGCCCCAAAGCTGGTACCTTCGGCGCCCGTGATCCCCAACTGCTGTTCCATTCGAATGCGCAGCCCTATGCCTGCCGCGCGGCTTTTTCGCGCGAGCTGCTCAATCGCGAAGGCATTCGCTTCGCCCCCGGTTTGGCTTTGGGCGAGGACGTCGTCTTCCAATTTGCGGCTTATGCGCTTGCCCACAAGACCGTCGTCATGCCAGACAAGTTCTACCACTACGTGATGGAGAGCGAATCGGCGACGCACGAGTTCAACAGTGCCGAGGCTCGCGCCAAAAAGCTTGACGCCCACATGAGGATGCTCGAGGAGGTCTTGAAGGACTGGGCGGCCTACGGTCTTTTGGACCTGTGCCCCGGCGAGCTGATAACTTGGTTTTTGGACCTCATTGTGTTCGACCTGGCGCGCTTGGATGCCGATGACTTCCATCGCGTGGCGGCTCGCGTCAACATGGACCTCACGACGTTTTTGGGAAGGGAGTGGACGGATATGCCTGCTAAGGGCGCCGTTCGCCGTGTTGCCCACAAGCTCGTTGTGGCGACCTCGGGCGTTTCGATGGCAGACGCCACGCTGTTCTATCTTTCGACTCGCGGTCTCAAAGCCTGCCTGGAGCGCTTTATCTAATTCCAAGCGCTGCCGCCCGCCGCAACTCGGCTGCTAAAATAACCCTGTTACACGCTATTCAACAGGAGGTTCTCTTGCAGAACTCTGATACCCCTAAAGTTTCGCTGCTTGTCCCCATCTGCAATGTCGAACGCTACCTGCGCGAGTGCCTTGATTCCGCCGTGGCGCAGACGCTCAAAGACATCGAGATCATCTGTATCAACGACGGTTCTACCGATAGCTCGCCAGATATCATCCGCGAGTACATGGAGCGCGACCCCCGTGTAAAGATGATCGACAAGGCCAACAGCGGCTACGGCGACTCGATGAACCGCGGCCTGGAGATGGCGCGCGGCGAGTACGTGGGTATTCTTGAGTCCGACGACTTCATGTTTGAGGATTCGCTCCAAAAGTTGGTCGCCAAGGCCGATGCTGAGCATGCCGATGTGGTAAAGGGCGACTTTTACCTGTATTGGTCCACGCCCAGCGAGCGCCGTGAACTGTTTGGGATTATCGACGAGCATATGACGGGCGCCGCGTATCGCCCCGTCGACCGCCCGGGCATCTTCTACCGCAAACCTTCCATTTGGTCGGCTATCTATCGGCGCGAGTTCCTCAACGACAATCAGATTCGGTTCCTTCCCACGCCGGGTGCCTCGTATCAGGACGCAGGCTTTAACTTTAAGGTTTGGGCTTGTGCCGAACGTGCCGCGTTTATTGCGGACCCCATTTTGTGCTATCGTCAGGATAACGAGAAGAGCTCCGTTAATTCGCCCAACAAGGTGTTTTGCGTTTGCGACGAATATGCCGAGATGCAGCGCTTTTTGGAAGAGCGCCCCGAGCTCAAGGCTCAGCTCCAGGGGATTTTAATGCGCATGAAGGTCGATACGTACCGTTGGAATGATGAACGTCTGGTCGATGAACTGCGTGAGCAGTTTTGGAAGAAGGCATCTCCCGAGCTCAAGGCCGATTGGGATGCCGGTCGCTTTGACCTGTCGCTGTTCGATCCGCGTGGCGAGACCGACTTGCGCCTGATGGTCAAGTCTCCCCGCGCCTATATCGATTCGCGCTTTGACTTTAAGAAGCCGGGCAAGATCAATACGTTTAAGCATTATTTTAAGATCGGCGGCCTGCCGCTGGTCTGGCGCGTGCTGACGTATCAGCGCACCCACGGCGACAACCCGCACCCCGATGACGTTCCGGCCGCACAGTAGGAGCGAGTGACTATGGCTACCCCCAAGATTTCCGTTGTCGTTCCCATCTATAACGTGGAGGAGTGCCTGGCCTGGTGCCTGGACTCCCTGCTTGCGCAGGACATGCCCGATTGGGAAGGCGTGCTGGTCAACGATGGCTCGCCGGACGGCTCGCGCGATATTGCGGCTGCGTATTGCGAAAAGGACGCGCGCTTTACGCTGGTCGATAAGCCAAACGGGGGCCTGTCGAGTGCGCGTAATGCCGGCATCGCTGCGTCCACGGCGCCTATCGTCGCGTTTTTGGATTCTGACGACCGGTTTACGCCCGATGCATGCCGTGTAATCGTCGATGCCTTTGAGCGCGAGCGCTGTGATGTTTTGACCTTTGGCGCGAATCCGTATCCGCTGGAGGCGGGGTATCCGTGGCTTAACTATGTACTGAGCCCGCGCGATGTGTCGTTTGAAGGCTATGGCTCCGACCTGCTGTTTAAGGAAGCGTCTCGCCCCTTTGCATGGCGCACCGCTTGCAAGCGTGAGTTTTTGCTGGGCAACGGGATCGTGTTCGACGAAACCGTTAAGTATGGCGAGGACCAGGTCTTCGATTTTGCCGTGTACGGTCGCTCGCGCAAGACCGCGCTTATTTCGAACAAGCTGTATGACTACCGCGTGGCGCGCAAGGGCTCGCTCATGGACACCATGCGCTATGACGACGAGACGCGTCTGCTGGAGCATGTGAAGATTTACTCCGCTGTGCTGGCTGACTGGCAGCGCGACGGTCTCGATGTCCAGTATGCCGATGACCTGGCGTACTTCCTATGCGATCTGGTGCTGTACGATGCGCTCAGGTTGCTGGGTTCGGACTGCGGCAAGGTGTTTGCTGCCGTTGCCACGGCGCTTGCCGGTTCTGCCGTGGGCAGCGATGCTGCGCTCGCACAATGCGCTCCTTCTGTTGCTGCTATGGTGCGTGCGGCGCTTACCAGCAAGGCCCCCAATGCCCGTGCATGTAAAAAGCTCATGTTCGATTACGACGTCTTGAGGTTTGGGCGCCTGGGTGCCTGCAAACGCATGGCAGCGAACGCCCTGGGAAAGCGAGAAGTGTAGATGAGTATCAAGCGTTTGGCGCTTTGCCGCAGTCAGGGCCGTCTGTTTGTGCTGCTTCGTTTTGCCGGTCAGGATGTCACCGCGCTTATTGAGCGGGAGGGTTCTCAAGCGTTTGCCCATGCGACGACGAGCGGCTCTTGTGTGCCGTCGCTGGTACTCCCGGTCGATCATGGCCGTGTGCTGGCGCTTTGCCCTTCCGTTTCCGATTACGAGCGCGAGCTCGCCGTCTTGGTACTTCCTTTTTTGGATGGCTCGTCGATGGATGCCGTTTTTGCATTCGGTGGCCAAAGGTTGGGCTCTATTCGCCTCGATAGCCGCGTGGCCAAGCTGGAATCCAAGATTAACTACAAAGCAAAGCCTGCGCTGTGTGCGCTTATCCGCGATGCGCAGCGTGGCGAATGCTGCGGTCGCTACGAGATCGATGCCATTCGCTATTTGCCGGCAGACGCCGGCGCGGTGTGGCGCTATGAGGTTACGTGGGTGGGAGACTCCAAGTGCACCCCTGAGCTCCAGATTTTCGATGCGCATATGAATGCCATCGATGTCACCGTGCATGTGTTTGAATCGCAGATCGATGTGCCGCAGCGCAACGGTTGCCGCGTCAATAAAACGTATTTGAGCGTTGAGATGCCCCAGGATATACGTGATTTTGTCGCGATTGCGGCTGATCCCACGGGCCTAATCCAGAGCGGTTTTTGCGCCATGGATGGTCGCCTGTACAACGGCATTGTCGACGACAGCTGGAACCGCATGAAGGACGCGCGTGCAGACGACGCAGCTTATCGACGTTGGTTTGAGCAACATCGCGCAAAGCCGGGCGATTTAGCGTGCCAGCGTGTCGCTTCGGTGGCTTTTGCCTATAGACCACTCGTGAGTATTGTGGTGCCGTGCTACAAGACTGATCGGGAATACCTGCGCGAGCTGCTGGACTCGGTGCTAGTCCAGAGTTATGACAACTGGGAACTGCTCCTTATGGATGCCTCGCCTGAATGGGATGCGGTGGCCGCCCTTGCGGCAGGTGCCAACGACGAGCGCATCCGTCGCATCGAGCTTCCCGGCAACGGCGGCATTGTGGTCAACACCAACGCTGGTATTGAGCAGGCGACGGGCGACTACATCGCGTTCTTGGACCACGATGACATCCTGGAACCGGACGCGTTATTCCACTATGTTGCCGCGCTGAACAAGGTTGCCGAGGGCGAGCGTCCCCAGGTCCTGTTCTGCGACGAGGACATGTTCCAGAAAACGGGGGAGTGGGGCCAGCCGGTCTTTAAGACCAAGCTCAACGTCGACCTGCTCTATAGCCATAACTGCGTGACGCATTTCCTGATGGTGCAGAAGGCGCTTATTGATCGCATTGGCATGTCGCCGGAAGACGTCGCGGGCGCCCAAGATTACGACCTGACGCTCCGCTGCCTTGCGGCGGGCGCGCGGTTTGAACATGTTGCGCACGTACTGTATCACTGGCGCGTGCATCCCGGTTCAACCGCCGACGGTTCTGCCGATAGCAAGCCGTATGCTATTGAAGCTGGGCGCCTTGCGCTTCAGCGCCACTTTAACGCGCTGGGCATTTGCGGAACGGTCGAGGAGGCCGAGACGCCGTTTGTCTATCACATGCGTTATGCGCTGCCGGAGTCTGCGCCGCTGGTGAGCATTGTGATTCCCACTAAGGATCACGTTGAGACGCTCGATGCCTGCGTGATGTCGATCGCTCAGAAGGCAACGTATACCAATTACGAGATCGTCTTGGTGGAGAACAACAGCGAAGCCCCGGAGACGTTTGCGTATTACGAAACCCTGCCAGAGCGCGTGGCTGCAGCATCCGAAGGCAAGGGCATCGCGCGTGTTGTGTGCTGGCCGGGCGAGTTCAATTACTCTCAGATCATCAATTTTGGTGTGAAGCACGCCAAGGGCGACTACCTGCTGCTGCTCAACAACGATACCGAGGTCATAAGCCCGGACTTTATCGAAGAGATGATGGGCTATCTGCAGCGTCCCGATGCGGGCGTGGTGGGCGCCAAACTCTACTTTGCCGATCATCTGGTGCAGCATGCCGGCATTTTGGTTGGCGTGCGTGGGGCACTTGCCCATGCCAACCAGGACTTCTCGGCAAAGCGCGAGGGCTATCTTGCCCGCGCTGTGCGCCCGGGCAACTTTAGCGCCGTAACGGGTGCCTGCCAGATGGTGCGACGCGACGTATTTGAGCGCGTCGGCGGCTACAACGAGGAATTCGCCGTTGGCTTTAACGACGCAGACTTTTGCCTGCGCGTATGGGAGGCGGGCTACCACACCATCTATACGCCTTATGCCGAGCTGTATCACTACGAGTTCACCTCGCGCGGCAGGGAAGAGGCCAACGAGGAAAAGCTGCGCCGCTGGAAGCGCGAGCAAGCGCTGTTTATGCAGCGCTGGCCGGAGTTTTTCTTGACGGGTGATCCGTGGTTGGGGCCTAACTTATCTGCCGAGAGTGAGTATTTCTCGCTTTAGACAATGGTTTAACTGCTGTCGAGAACCGCTAAGACCACTAAGGGCTATGCCTATCTGGTGCAAATGGTCGGTTACTCCATTTGGCAGCGCGCCAACTTGCATCGTGCCAAAAGTGCCATTGTGAGCGAACACGATGTCACCGAAGGCATTGCGCTGGCAGAGGCTCGTTTTCACGATGTTGTTCACGAGCCCGCGATTTCTGGACTGGGACTTAACGATATCAAATACCTTTTGGCGATGTGCGAGGATAAACAACAGTCCAAATCAGCCGAGATTGCTAAGCGCATGGGTAAAAAGACCAATGAGATCAGCTCTATTAGGGCCAAATTGCTACAAAGAGAGGTTATTCAGGCACCACAGAGGGGCTACGTGCAGTTTGCCGTGCCGGACCTAGATATCTATCTGCGAGAGAATGCTGCGGAGATTCTCGAGCGGTTCTAAATCGAGGCATGAATAGCCGCCGGTTAACTGCCTTTGTCGACTTGGCTCGCGTCCCCCCCCCCCAATCTAGTAGACTTTAAACCGTTGCTAGATTAGGGGGATTTTCAATGAAACGCTCCATGAAACTGGTTTCTGCGAGGACCTCGTGCTGGTGGGGGACGTCAGCACCGGCAAGACGCACATGGCCTCGGCGCTGTGCATGCTGGCGTGCGAGCGGAGGATGGAGGCCCGCTTCTTCACCGCGTCATCGCTCGTCATGCGGCTGCGGCGCGCCCGCGACGAGGGGCGCCTTGACCGTGAGGCCGCGCTCATCGGCTGCGCTAGGCTGCTCGTCATCGACGAGCTCGGCTTCCTGCCGCTGGATCTCGACGGCGCGCGCTCTTCTAGGTGTTCGCCGACGCCTACGAGCGGCAGTCGGTGGTCATCACCACGAACCTGGAGTTCAGCCGGTGGGGCGCGGTGTTCGGCGACGACCAGATGGCGGCGGCCGTGCGCATCGCCAGGGCCACGGCCATGTGGGTCTTGCCCCTGCCGGTCTTGCCGAAGAACACGAGGTCCTCGCGGGGGCCGACGAAGCCCAGCGAAAGCATGTCGTCGCGGCCCCAGCCCTCGGAGGACCGCACGTGCGACCAGTCGAACCCCTCGGCCGACTTGTGCACGGGGAGCCTCGCCTGCCTGAGCAGCCGTGCCCTCTTGGTCGCGTCCCTGTGCGCGAGCTCGGCCTCGAGCATGGCCCTGCAGCCCGCCACCTGCGTCCTCTATCTTGTCCACGTCGATCATTCCCTCCTGCCTTTGCTCGTTGCCGATACGACGCACCGACAACGTTAAGGCATGCGGTCTGGTCGGCGTGGCCGTGCTCAAAACCGAAAAACTATCGTGCTCAATTCTGAAAATCGGATGTGATCAAACCCGCAATCACGACGTTAACAAACACAAATAGGCCGGCGCCAACGACAGGCTCGCCCCGGCGGGGGGGGGGGGGGGATAAATTTCTTTCTCCGGGTA
>CABPXT010000031.1:0-15338 GCA_902461405.1 uncultured Collinsella sp. | reverse complement strand
GATAGTTGCCAGCGGGCCTGTTCCCGAAGTACACCGTTGAATCGCACAGAGGGGAGGAATGCGAATCAAACTCAACAGGGCAGGCTTTTTCATCGCCTATTGCCTGCTCCGTTGCTGAAAACAATATAGTTCACCGTGGTTTACTTTGCTGCGACAAACCGCGCCGCCATACCTTCTCCATAAGTTAACCTCGGTAAACCTGCCAAAACCACCACAAAGGGGACAGGCACCTTTGTGGTGGTTTAAGCCACGGCAGAGCCGCTAGAGCCCTGCAGGCCAGCGACAGGCGGCCAAGTCGACGTGCATGTCGTCCTTAAACGCCACGCCCTCCCCTAGCAAAAGCTCACGTTGAGCATCGGGGCCGCCAAACGCAAAGCCCTCGCAAATGCGGCCATCGGCAAACACCACACGATGGCAGGGAATCTGACCAGGGCGCGGATTGCTGTGCAGCGCATAGCCCACATAGCGCGCGCTTCGTGGACGACCGGCGAGCAGCGCCACCTGACCGTACGTGGCGACCATCCCCTCGGGAATCTGCTCGACCACTTCGTACACCCGCTCAAAAAAGCCCTCAGACGCCATTGCTCGCTCCCTTCCACCCGGAATAGCATAAACCACCACAAAGGTGCCTGTCCCCTTTGTGGTGGTTTTGGCAGGTGGGCTAGTTAACGGGTTGGAAGAAGGCTACGGCTACGGCGCCGGGGCCTACATGGGTGCCGATGGTGGCGCCGATGGTGTGAACGGGCAGTTCGCCCTCGGTGTGGCCAGCCCACAGTGCCGCGCTGTCCTCGATATACTTCTTGAGCACCGCATCCGAAAGGCCCGTATAGCCGAGCGCCAGCGGCATGGAAAAGTCGATGCCGCCCGCCTTTTCGACCTTCTGGTTGAGCAGGTTACGTCCGTTCTTGGAACCGCGCGCCTTGCCCAGCTGCACGATCAGACCGTCCTCGGCAGCCACCACGGGCTTTACGTTGAGCAGCGTACCCACGGCACCGGCCGCAGCAGACAGGCGACCGCCGCGCACCAGGTACTCCAACGTCTCGAGCAGGCCGATGACGACCACGCGGTCGCGCACGGCCTCGACAGCCGCCGCAACCTGAGCCGCGCCCTGGCCCTCGTCCACCAGGCGCAGCGCATACTCGACCAGCACGCGCTCGCCCAAGGTCACGTTATTGCTGTCCACGACGAACATGTCGCCGCCCGGCGCCTCGGCAAGTGCCGTACGAGCACTCTGGTTGGTGCCCGAGAGCTTGGCGCCCACGGTAATAATCACGGCCTCATCGCCGGCCTCACGCGCTTCGGCAATCGCCTGCGAAAAGGCGTACGGGTTGACCTGACCGGTCTTGGGCAGCTCATCGCGCTCCACAAGCATCTCGTAAAAGCGCTGGTGATCGATGTCGACGCCATCCATATACACATCGGTGCCAAAGGTGACGGACAGCGGCAGAACACGCAGAGCGGGGTGCTCCGCCGGCGACATATCGCTTGCGGAATCGGTAATAATGCGGACGGACATAACGAATCCTTTCTTGCGCAGGTCTCGCGCAGGGAATTTTGACAGCAATGTCCCGGCACGGCGTACGCGCTCAAACGGGACGATGCAGTTCTTGGCTGAAAGCTAGCGCCAGCGCGGCTCTAGATCTCGCGCAGGGTGTTGAGGATCGTGCGCAGCGATGCATACATCTGCTCGCGCTGCTCCACGCCCATGGCCTTGCCGGTGGTATCGAGCACCTCGCGAATGATGCGATCGGCCTCGCTCATGCTCTCGCCGCCCAGGGCAGTCAGGCGCACCGGAGCACGATACTTGACGGCCGCATCACCCGAGTCGTCAACCTCGACGTAGCCGCCCTCCTCCAGATGCGCGAGCGTGCGCGAGACGGCGGCACGGGTCACGCCTGCCATGCGAGCCAGGTCAGCACCAGTCAGGCCGTCCTTGCTGCGCTCAAGATAGTACAGGCACATAACGTCGGAGCCCTTGAGGCCCAGCCTTGCGCCCTCGGATGTCTTAATGCGCTGGATCTCCTTGTAGAGCCCGCTGATCAGTCCGACAAAGTCCTCGAAACGTGTCTCGTCGTTCTGCTGCATGGGAGACGACCGCCTTTCGCTTGCATAATGCTTACGGGTAAACATCTTAGTCGCATAAGCCGACACCCGTACCCAAATACCCCATTTGTTAACCCATCAACATAAAAACCACCACAAAGGGGATAGGAACCTTTGTGGTGGTTTTGACCGGCGAACATGATCCGCAGGCGCCGCTACAGCTCCACGCAGGGATTGTCGCGAGTCACAAGCGTCTTAACGACAACCGTCGCTCCCAGATAGCGCTCGAGCAGCTCGGCTAAGCGATCGATCGCGGCCTGGCAATCCCCCATCCGCTCGGGCTCCACGCACTCAATCGCCAGGAACGCATCGGCCGAATCATCGGACAGCGCCGTTCGAACGCCGTCGCGCCAGTTCCAGCAGCGGCACACGGCGCCTGCATCGTCGATATAGGCGAGCTCGCCGGGCAGCGTCGGGTCATCCGCTTCCTCGCCAAGAGGCAGGAACGCATCGCCACCGTCGGTCACCTTCAAGCGAAGGTCACCCTCGATCGCATGCAAATCCTCGCCTCCCACGGGCAGCGCGTAGGTCAGCGACACCGTGTTGTAGATGTCCACCGCGGACGTAATGTGGCCCACCGGCTTGCCTTTGAGCACGCGTTTGAGCAGGTTCTCGATTGAGCAACGCGCGCCCTTTTTGGTCTTGAACAGACGGTACGCGTCACGCCATGCCTTGACCGGTGCGTTCTCGCTGATAGTATCGCTGGTCAGATGGCGCTCCGCGTCGATATTGGCGCGGTCAAGCAGCGCGGCAATCGCATCCACGTCCTCCTGGGGTATCTGGGCCGCGGGCTTCATGCCCTTTACGACCACAACGCCGATAGCCGCCTGCGGAAACAGCTCCCAAAACGAATTCTCGGCAACAAAGCCCTTCATACGTGCTCCCTTCACGATTCGCCCCACGCGAGCGTCTAAACAAAAAGCGCTCTTACAGCGGCCACCTTCAAAGTCCTACGGTGCCGCCACAAGAGCGCTTACGCTGTCCCCATCCGGAGAAGGGGACGATATGCCAGGCGTATTGTAACCCGAGTCATCCGCCCAAGCAAAACCACCGCAAAGGTGCCTGTCCCCTTTATGGTGGTTTTGGGTCTGAAGCAACGCTAGTGTCGGAGTCCCAACAAGCCGCGGCCGCGATGACGGGCGTCGGCGTGCACCTGAGCGTGCGGACCGGCGGCCTTCACGGACTCGGGCAGGTGCGAGTACTTCTTCTCGAAGTTCTCCTCAAACATCACGGCCAGGTTGTGCGCCGCCTCGTCGTAGCGCGCGGTGCTCTGCCAGTACTGGCGCGGCACCAGGATGCCGTCGGGCACGCCGTGGCACGTGGTGGGAATGTCGACGTTAAAGATATCGTCATGCACGAATTCGCTGTCCTCGATGGTACCGTCGAGGGCGCGGGCCACCAGGGCGCGCGTGTAGGCAAGCTCGATGCGATGGCCCACGCCGTAGCCGCCGCCAATCCAGCCGGTGTTGACCAGGTACACACGCGTGCGGCCGTCGGCGATGCGCTCACCGAGCATCTTAGCGTAGACCATGGGGTCGAGCGGCATAAACGGCTCGCCAAACAGCGAAGAGAACGTGGGCGTGGGCTCGGTGACGCCGACCTCGGTGCCGGGAATCTTAGCCGTAAAGCCCGTCACAAAGTGGTACATGGCGGCATCGGCCGTCAGGCGTGAGATGGGCGGCAACACGCCAAAGGCGTCGCAGGTCAGGAAGAGCACGACGCTTGGAGTGGTGCCCATACCCTTGGTCCACGCGTTGGGAATGTGCTCCACAGGGTATGCCACGCGCGTGTTGTGCGTGATCGAGACGTCGTCGTAGTTGGGCTTGCGATTCTCGTCGAGCACCACGTTTTCGCAAATAGCGCCAAAACGGACGGCGTTGAAGATCTCGGGCTCGTGGAAGGCGTCCAGGCCCTCGCATTTTGCGTAGCAGCCACCCTCGATGTTGAAGATGCCCATGTCGGACCAACCGTGCTCGTCGTCGCCGATCAGCAGGCGCGTGGGGTTGGCAGAAAGCGTGGTCTTGCCGGTGCCGGACAGACCAAAGAACACGGCGGTCTCGTGCGTGACGGGATCCATGCTAGCCGAGCAGTGCATGGGCAGCACGTCGTCCTCGACGGGCAGCAGGTAGTTCATGACGCTAAAGATCGACTTTTTAATCTCGCCGGAGTAGCCGGTGCCGGCGACCAGAATCACGCGTTCCTGGAAGTTGATGACCACGGCGGCGCTGGAGTTGAGGCCCTTAATGGCGGGATCGCACTGGTAGCCGGGAGCGGCGAGCACGCAGAAGTCCGGCTCGCCGGTGCGTGCGATTTCACGGGCAAGCGGGCGGGCGAGCATCTGCTTAATAAAGAGCGCCTGGCTGGCACGCTCGCAGGCGACAAGCAGGCGACGCGTATGGTTGCGATCGGCACCGGCCATACCGCGCGTGACGAACACATCGCGCTCGTTGAGGTAGTTGACGATACCGGCCTTGATGGCCTCGTAGCTCTCGGCAGAAAGCGGGCGGTTGACGGCACCCCAGGCAATCTTGTCGTGAACATCGGGGGTGTCAACGATAAAGCGGTCATTGGGGGAACGACCAGTGCGCTCCCCCGTCTCGATCACCAGCGCGCCGTTGGATGCCATGCGGCCTTCTTCGCGGCGGATGGCGTGCTCGACGAGCTCCGCGGCGGGTAGATCGACCAGCAGACGGGGCTGATTCTCGGCGGGATCTTCGACCAGCGTAAGACCAAAGTTGGACAAAACTTCTGCAGGGGTAACACCAGGCATGGGGCCTCCTTTAAAAGCGCGACACGTGGACGCAGCGCGCACTTTACTCACGTAAAGCCCGTTGTACCCGATATGCAAAAACGTTTTTGCGGCAAGGGCGGCAAGCCCGCCCAACGGTCAAAAATCGCACGCAAGCGGCCTAGTCATTGGGGACGTTTTTAAACGACTAGTCGTTGGGGACACTCTTGAACAGACAACAACCAAGGAGCGTCCCCGGATGCCGGCACATAAGGAACGTCCCTAAGTGCCGACTACTGAATGGCGCCGCCGAAATTATCGAACAACCTGTTCAAAAACACGAGCGTACACCGTCGCGTCTATACTAGAGCGCAGCAATAGAAAGGACTCCGCTTTGAGCATCACGCCCATCGATAGCATTCGCCGCGCCATCGCCCGCCGCAATGGCGTCGCCGACCCCACCGTATCGGACGGGGCGCACGGACAGGGCGGACGCATCGAGAACGGCCTGTTCCCCGCCTCGCACACCGCCGAGGAGCTCGCTCGAATCCAAGAGCTAAGCCAGCGTAACGCCGGCGGTCCCGACAGCAGCCAGGCCACGCGCCGTCGCCGCGAGCGCGATCGCGAGCCCGGCCCCATCCGCCGCATGGTCAATGCCTGGTGGAACCGCCTGCTCGGAGCCGTCTACGGCGGCGGCTTCTCCACACAAGAAGCCGAGTACGAAGATCACGCCACCCGTCGCGACTACCTTTGGAATACTCTGGGCACCGCCGTATGGGGCATGGCATTTCCACTGCTCACCATTGTGTCGACGCAGCTCGTAGGCGCCGAGGAGGCCGGCAAGTTCTCCATCGCCTTTGTCACCGGCACGCTCATCATGATCGCGTGCAACTACGGCGTGCGCAATTTCCAGGTCTCGGACATCGACGAAAAGACATCCTTTGCCTCCTACCAGCTCAACCGATGGCTCTGCGGAGCGCTCGCGCTGGCATGCGGCCTGGTATACAGCAGCGCCCGCGCCTACGATGCGCAGATGGCCACAATCGGCCTGGGCGTCTACCTCTATAAGGTGATCGACGGCATTGCCGACGTGTACGAGGGCCGCCTGCAGCAGGCCGACAAACTCTACCTGGCCGGCATGAGCCAAACGCTACGCTCCGTCGGCGCCATCGCGGTCTTTAGCGTAGCACTGTTCCTCACGCGCAGCATGCCCATCGCCGCCATGGCCATGGGCGTCGCCGCGATCGCCTCGCTCGTGCTGGTCACCGCGCCGCTCGCCCTGCTCGAAACCGAAAAATCGCGCCGCGTGAGCCTGCGCGAGGTCGGTCACCTGTTTATCCAGTGCGCCCCGCTCTTTGGCGCGCTGTTCCTGTTCAACCTTATCGAGAGCATGCCCAAGTTTGTGATGGAGGGCACGCTGGCCTACAAGTATCAGCTGTACTTTAATGCCCTGTTCTTTCCGGCGCAGGCCATTTTGCTGAGCATTGGATTTATCTATAAACCGCAACTCTTGCGTCTGTCGAGCATTTGGGCGAATCCGCGCAAGCGTCGCCGCTTTGACCTGATCATTATTGCCGTTATGGCGCTGATCGTGGCCATCACCGGCTTGTGCACCGCGTTTATGGCAGGCCCCGGCATCCCCATCATGAGCTTTATGTACGGGCTCAATTTTGAGCGCTACCGCACGCTGGCACTGCTGATGGTCGTCGCCGGCGGCGTCACCGCGGCAATCGACTTTATCTACGCCATCATCACGGTGCTGCGCCATGCCGGCGACGTCACCAAAATCTACCTGATCTGCTTCGCCGTAAGCGTGGTGCTGCCGGTGATCCTGATCAACCTGCTGGGTCTGATGGGCGCCGTGGTGAGCTACCTAGCCATCATGGCGCTACTCCTGGTTCTGCTGATTATCGAATACGCCCACATCCGCCAACGCATCGAACGCGACCGCAACCCGTACGGCGCCTAATTCGAATCAATTTGAAGAAAAGAAACGTCGATGTTTAGGCACCGACAGCGAGCAGTCTCGAAGTGCCCCAGGTTGGCGCGAAAGAGGAGCGACGCGTACTTCTGTACGCGAGAGACGGTTTGAGCGACAAGATGGGTTGCTGCGGGGCTGCGCAGCGTCAACGTGACCGCCGTTCGGTAGAACGGCGGAACAAGGTTATTCTCCAGGGTTGATATTCGCGTAGAACTCCGCGCCATCATCCAGGCGCAGGATCCCGACGCGGCCGAACTCGGAGCCGGTGGCGGCGGCGCAATCGATATCGATGCGATCGGGCACGCCGGCGGTATCCTCGCCACCCAGGCGCACAATCTGCCCGCGGCCCGACTCCTCATCGAGCCCCGCCAGGCCGCCAACCTCGCAATAGCGCCCAAGCGACACCGTGGGCGTGTGGCCGCTCACCACGACCGGGCCCTCGCCCTCGGCAGAAAGCAGTCTCGTCGGCGCATCCCAATAGCCGTGACGAATCCACAGCAGGTCATCGGACGACTGCACCGCGAGCATCTGCTGCAGCAGCTCGCGATCGGCGCCCACCGCTCCGACGCCATCGGCACAATCGACGCCATGCTCAAGCAAAAACGCGCGCGCCGCCTTCATCTCGATTCCAGCATGTACCAGCAGATACGGGCGCTCCTCGGTCTCGGCCACCGCGTAGAGCGGCAGCGCGGCCACCCATCGCACGAGCTCCTCATATGCCTCAAATTCCATGTCGTTGAGCTGCTCGCGCGTCGTCCAGCCACCGTTGATATCCCAGGTCTCGGCATCGAGCGGATCCTGGTCAATGATGGCATCGAGCATTATCTGCTCGTGATTGCCCTTGAGCACGCGGACGTTGGGCAGCGAGCGCACGAGCTTAATAACGCCGACCGGATCGGGCCCGCGATCGATCATGTCGCCCAGCACGTACAGCGTGTCGTCGGACGCCAGCGAAATCTTAGACAGGGCCTCGTCAAGCGCACGCACGTGCCCGTGAGCATCAGATGTCACATAGATCGCCATGGTACGCCTCTCTTTGCATTGCAGCGGAAGCCCGGCGCTGCAACTAAAACTTCAAGTTGAACTTAAACGTTACCCATTGTACTCCGTTGCAATAAAGCTGGAAAGGGTTTCCGAGCAGAGGCAAAGACGGCAGCCGTCTATGACGATATCGCGCACGCCCGCAATCCAACCCCATAAACCCACCATCTTTGGGTACAAATAACCGCAGACAACTGACCGTGCCACGCCAACCACCCAGGAGCGGACACCATCCATGAACCAGATCCTTCTCTTTATCGGCCTCGTTATTATTCTGTGCCTGACCATCAAGCCCGTCGGCAAAAAACTCCCCTTCCCCACCCTGCTCATCTTTATCGCGCTCGGCATGCTGTTGGGCGTCAACGGGCCGGCGCACATCGAATTTAGCGACTACGCGCTCACCGAAACCGTCTGCAGCACGGCGCTGCTGTTCATCATGTTCTACGGCGGCTTTAACACCAATATCGACCGTGCCAAACCCGTTGCCGTGCCCGCGGTACTGCTGAGTACGCTCGGCGTCGTCATCACTGCCGGCATTACGGGTGCGTTTGCGCACTTCGTGCTGGGTTTTGACTGGATTGGTGGCCTGCTGCTGGGATCGGTCGTGGCATCCACCGACGCGGCCAGCGTCTTTAGCGTGCTGCGCGAGCACAGCCTGTCGCTGAGAGGTGGCACCGACTCGCTGCTCGAGGTCGAATCGGGCTCCAACGACCCCGTCGCCTACATGCTCACCGCGGTGCTCGCGACCCTCGCAGCCGGCGGCAACATCGACATTCCCGTGCTGCTGGCCAAGCAGATCATCCTGGGCATGGGGTTAGGCCTTGCCATCGGCTGGACATCCAGCCGCCTGATTGAGCGCGCACACGCAACGGCCGAGGGTGCGCAGACTATCTTTTTGTTCGCCGTGGCGATCGTCGCCTACGCGCTGCCGAGCTATCTGGGCGGCAACGGCTTTTTGGCCGTATACCTGGCAGGCATTGTGCTGGGCGCGAGCGACATCACCGGCAAGGTCGAGCTGGCGCACTTCTTTGACACCCTCACCGAGATGGCCGAGATGACCATTTTCTTTTTGCTCGGCCTGCTCGTGACGCCCGCCCGCCTGCCGCAAATGCTGCTGCCGGGCCTGGCGCTCATGGCGTTTATGCTCTTTGCGAGCCGCCCCATCGCCGTCGGTCTGCTGCTGGTGCCCTTTAAGACGAACCCTCGCCAGGTTGCACTCGTAAGCTGGGCGGGCTTGCGCGGCGCGGCTTCGGTCGTCTTTAGCCTCTTTGCCGTGGTAGCCGGCGTTCCCGGCGGTCACGACCTGTTTGACCTGGTGTTTGTGATTGCCGTATCGAGCATTGTGGTGCAGGGTTCGCTACTGCCGGCGGTGGCGAAGAAACTCGATATGATCGATGCGGCCGGCGACGTACGCCGCACCTTTAACGACTACCGCGACGAGGACGGCATGTCGTTTGTAAAGCTCAAGGTGGGCGCTGGCCATCCGTTTGCCGGGCGCTCGCTCGCCGATATTGGCAGCGCGACGGACATGCTCGTGGTCTTGGTGCTGCGCGACGGGGCGCACCCGGTACTGCCCAACGGCGATACCGTCATCGAGGAAGGCGACCTTCTGGTGATGGCAGCCCCAACGTTCGAAGAGCGTGCCGAGGTTACGCTGCGCGAGGTCACCGTGACGCCCCACGGTCGCCTGGCCGGTCAGCGCCTGCGCGACGTGCCGCAGGGCAAGCACCCGTTTATTGTGGTGATGCTAAAGCGCGAAGGCCAAACGATCATCCCCGACGGCAACACCCTAATATACGCCGGCGACGAAGCCGTCATCGCCACGCTGGCATCGTAGCGGGCGGGGGCAGCTAAAAGAGACGCGTCCCGAATTGGCTACATTTGAGCATCAATCGCCCCGACTGGGGTCTGACTGGGGTCTCGTTGCGGACAATTTGCGTCTGGCAAAACTAAGTGAGTAGGCTTTTGCCGAATCGCCGACCACGTCACCAAAGCACAACTCTGTGACCTGCGGGTTTGTTGAAGCAAATTTGTCGTGTGCTCAGGATTTGCAATAAAGCCTACTCACTTAGCCAGCGCGCAGTCAAAATAGAACTGTCGCGAGCTCATTAGACTCCATTGCGACGGCCTATCGTGCATTTTGAGCAGCTGTGGGTGCAGACGCCGCGTCCCAAATTAGCTTCCCCCGACCCCTAGTCGTCGTCGACAGCAAAATCGCGAAGGTCGAGGCCTTCGCGTTCGGCTCGGGCTAGGAGCTCTTGGGGCGACTCGTCCTCGATATCCACTACGTCGAGCATGGAGGCCGGAAATCCCACGCTGGCCGCACTCCCCGCGCGGTCGAGCAGACTTTCGCGCAGCTGATCTACATCACCTTCAATCTTCATGGTGAATCCTCCTACCGGGCAACCGCTGCTGATTACCCGAGCACCATAAATGAGATGCAATAAATCTCAGGCAACGCCATAATAAAACATTGACCATCAAGGGGGTTGCGGACAATGGACAAGCTCACTGCCATGACGGAACAAGTCAGAGATTTTTGTGATGCACGCGACTGGCGCAAATATCACACGCCAAAAGAGCTCGCCATCGGCATGGCAACCGAAGCCTCCGAGCTGCTGCAGCTTTTCCGCTTTATGAGCGACGAGCGCATTGCAGAAATGTTCGATAACCCTGATCAGCGCCAAGCCATCGAAGACGAAGTTGCCGACACGCTCCTTTTCCTCCTGCGTTTTGCCGACCTAAACGGAATCGACCTCCCAAAGGCGCTCTCGTCCAAACTCAAACGCAACGGCGAGCGCTATCCCGTCGACACCAGCTCCAGCGAATACAGAAAGGCGGCCCACCATGAGTAATGAGTTCGCCCTTCGACAATACACGCTTCCCCTCCCCCAACCCTTCGAGGCAAGCGATTCGCTGCAGGACTTTGGCACGCCAAAGCCCGGATCCCACCATGACGAGAGCTGGCCCGTTCTCTATATTCTGACCAACAGTAAAAACAAGACGGCGTACATCGGTCAAACGACCAATTATCGACGCCGCATGAAGCAACACGCCGCAAACGTGGACAAAGACTTCGACCGGACCCTCCTGATTGACAATCCAACCTTCAATCAGTCAGCAACATTTGAGTTTGAGAATCGACTTATCGAGCTGTTCTGCGCTGACGAAAAATACCAGGTGACCAACGCCAACAATGGCTATGCCCAGTTCGATTATTTTGAGCGACCTCAGTATCGCCAGAAGTTCAGAGACCTCTGGACAAAGCTTCGCGAAGAGAACTATGCGATCCACCCCATCGAAGAGCTCGAGAATACCGACCTGTTCAAATTCTCGCCCTTCAAAACGCTCACGCCCGATCAATACGAAACGATTGAGGCGATTTACAGGCGGCTCGAGCAAGAGCATGAAGACATTAAACACGGCGGTCCCAAGAAAGAGCGCGTAACCGTCGTGAACGGCGCGCCGGGAACAGGCAAAACAATCCTCGCCATCAGTCTCATGTTCAAAATCAAAAATGAGCCGAACCTTTCCGGTCTGCGGGTCGGCTTCGTGACGCCCATGGAGTCTCTGAGCAAGACGCTCAAAAAACTCACGCACTTCCTCCCCGGGTTAAAGCCCGGCGATATCCTGAGCCCCAGCGACGTCACAAAAAACGATCGGTATGACATCTTGCTTGTCGACGAGGCGCACCGACTGGGAAACTACTTATCCGCCGGCGCCGGCATCGGAGCTTTCTACAACACATGTGAACGACTCAACTTGCCGCGCACGAGCAGCCAGGTGGATTGGATTTTCAAATGCTGCGACAAGGCGTACCTGTTCTTTGACCCCAAACAGCAAGTCCGCGCATCGGGACTCAACCGAGATGGCCTTGAGCAGCGACTCAACCAACTCGAAGAAGCCGGCATCGAGACCGAAGAATTCAACTTGAGTACCCAAATGCGCGTGCGTGGCGGCGATGAGTACCTCGATTTTGTCTACGACCTGCTTGATAACAAAGCGTACATGCATGCCGGCATGAAGTTCAAAGAACTCTTTTCATCGGAGCCTTACGATTCGCGAGCCGGGGATCCGGACAGCGATATCCCCAGATACCAGTTTGGAATCGTCGACCGATTTGAGGACTTCTGCTCTCTGCAGCAAACCAAGGAAGAAGAAGTTGGTCTATCCCGCATGATGGCAGGCTTTGCGTGGAAGTGGAAAACGAAGAATAACAAAGATGCGTTCGATATCGTCATCGAGGGCGCTCCCAAACGCTGGAACTCAACCCAGAAGGATTGGGTTAACTCCGCCAACGCCGTCAACGAAGTCGGATGCATTCATACGGTACAAGGCTACGATCTCAACTACGGATTCGTAATTCTGGGTCCCGACATTTACTACGACACCGATAAAGGAGCCGTCTGCGTTAACAAAGCGAACTTCAAAGATGCTGTCGCAAAGAAAAAAGCAAGCGATGATGACCTACGGAAGATCATCGTCAACGCCTACTATGTCCTCATGACGCGCGGCATGTTAGGAACGTATCTCTATGTGTGCGACCCCGCGCTCAAAGAGTACCTGTCACAGTATATCCCGGTGATATAGACCTAGCGACCGCCCTCCCCCATGTAACCATCCTGTAAATCATAGCGGCGCAGTCGTGTTTTACCGTGATGCGGTCGCGCCTGGCGCTCCACTGTGCTAAAGTATCCCGAACGTTCAAACGACTACGAGGGGAACTAGAAGATGGCACGTGTGCACAACTTCTCAGCTGGCCCGGCCGCACTGCCTACAAGCGTGCTCGCCGAGATCGCCGACGAGATGATGGACTACCGCGGTTGCGGCATGTCCGTGCTCGAGATGAGCCATCGATCTAGCATGTACCAGCAGATCATCGACGACGCCGAGGCAACCCTGCGCCGCCTGCTGAGCATCCCGGACAACTACCACGTCCTGTTTTTGCAGGGCGGCGCCACGCTACAGTTTGCGGGCATCCCGATGAACCTCATGCGCCGCGGCCGCGCCGGCTACGTCGTGACCGGCAACTTTGCCAACAAGGCGCACAAAGAGGCCGCCAAGTACGGCGAGGCCGTGCTGCTCGCGAGCTCCGAGGACACCAACTTCGACCGCATACCCACCATGGCCGACGTCAACGCGCGCATTGCCGCCGAGGCCGCGGGCGACGGGCTCGACTACGTCTACATCTGCCAGAACAACACCATCTTTGGCACCATGTACCACGAGCTGCCTAACTGCGGCAACGTGCCGCTGGTCGCCGATGTCTCGAGCTGCTTTTTGTCGCAGCCACTCGACGTCGAGCGCTACGGACTCATCTACGCCGGCGCTCAGAAAAACGCCGGCGCCGCGGGCGTGACCGTGGTTATCGTGCGCGACGATCTGATCGCCGACGGCCCGGCCTATGCGCAGACGCCGCAGTACATGGACCTTAAGACCCAGGCCGCCAAAGGCTCCATGCTCAACACGCCCAACACCTTTGGCATCTACGTATGCGGCAAGGTGTTCCGTTGGGTTGAGCAGGCCGGCGGACTTGCCGCCATGGCCGAGCGCAACTGGGCCAAGGCCAACCTGCTCTACGACCTGCTCGAGAACAGCGAGCTGTTCCATGGCACCACGCAGGAGGGCAGCCGCTCCATCGCCAACGTCACGTTCCGCACCGGCGATGCCGACCTCGACGCCGCCTTTGTCGCAGGCGCGGCCGAGCACCAGATTCAAAACGTCAAGGGCCATCGCCTGGTGGGCGGCATGCGCGCCAGCGTCTACAACGCCGTAACCATGGAAGACGTGCGGGCACTGGCCTCGTACATGAAAGACTTCGAAGCGCAGCATAGTTTGAGCCCGCGATCTAACTAGCCCGCAGCACGCGGGCCGACCAGCCATCTCAAACCACCCTGTTTAGATCAAAACCTGCTAAGGAGTTTTTCCATGCGTAAGATTAAGACCATCGACGACATCACCAAAGACGGCAAAGTCGAGTTTGGCGAGGGCTACGAGTTTGTGGGCACCGCCGAGGAGGCCGACGCCATCCTGATGCGCTCCACCGACCTGCACGGCTACGAGCTGCCCGAGGGCATCCGCGCCATCGCCCGCTGCGGCGCCGGCGTCAACAACATCCCCGTCGAGGAGTACGCCAAGAAGGGCGTCGTCGTCTTTAACTCCCCCGGTGCCAACAGCAACGCCGTCAAGGAGCTCGTCCTGGGCATGCTGGTGCTTTCGAGCCGCGGCGTCGTGCAGTCGATGAACTGGGTGCGCAACAACGCCGACGACCCCGAAATTCAGGTCGATGCCGAAAAGGCCAAGAAGGCCTTTGTGGGCCGCGAGCTCAAGGGCAAGCGCATCGGTGTCATCGGTCTGGGCAACGTGGGCTCCAAGGTCGCCAACGCCTGTGTCGATCTGGGCATGGACGTTTACGGCTACGATCCGTTCATTTCCGTCGAGCACGCGTGGGTGCTGAGCCGCGAGGTGCAGCGCGTGGGCACGCTCGAGGATCTGTGCCGCGGCTGCGACTACCTCACCGTGCACGTGCCCAGCAAGGCCGACACCATCGGCATGATCAGCACCGAGCAGATTAACCTGCTGGCGCCCGACGCCGTGCTCATCAACTACGCGCGCGAGACCATCATTGACGAGGACGCCGTCGACGCCGCCCTGCGCGAGGGCAAGCTCAGCTGGTTTAGCTGCGACTTTGCCACGCCCAAGACCGTCAAGATGCCCAATACGTTTATCACCACGCATTCGGGCGCCGGCACCGGCGAGGCCGAGGCCAACTGCGCCGACATGGCCATCAGCGAGCTCAAGGATTACCTGGAAAACGGCAACATCGCGCACAGCGTCAACTACCCCGCCTGCAGCATGGGCAAGGCGCGCGCCGCAAGCCGTATTGCCTGCCTGCATGCCAACGTGCCCAACATGATCGGCCAGATCACGGCCATTCTCGCCAAGGACAACGCCAATGTGCAGCGCATGACCAACGAGTCTGCTGGCGAGAACGCCTACACCATGTTCGACACCGATGAGCACCTGGACGGCAGCACGATCGAGGCGCTCAAGCAGATTCCGTCGATGTATCGCGTGCGCGTGATTAAATAGCGCCGGTGCCAAGCCTGCCAGACAGACCACGAAGCCCATTCGCCCCCCCGTTTTCACGAAACGGGGGGCGATTTTGTTGCTCCGGACGACTTTAAAATGATATCCAGAACAAGTTTTTTCAGATAATCGATAGTGAGGCTCAAGTCGCTAAGCACACCCGCTTTGATAAACAGCTTTATCAGGGACTTTAGTAGGTAAAAATCGATCTCTATGTGCCGAATGTAAGTTGACTGTCCATTTTCCGAAACAACTTATTCTAGATAGCATTTTTAAGGCCCCTCCAAGGCGAAATATAAGTCTTTTTGTGACCAAAACTCTAGTCCGCGCGACCGTTTTCCGGTAGCGCGCAGAGATGTGGTGTAAGAGGCGGGGCATGCCCCGCCTCCGCCCTTT
>CABPXT010000030.1:0-15716 GCA_902461405.1 uncultured Collinsella sp. | reverse complement strand
ACGATATCGTCGTCAAGAACGGCTCCACCGTGGACGCGTTTGCGGAAGGCGAGGTTTCGGCTGCATTCTCCACCAGAAACGATCGACCCAACGAGGAGGGTGGCCACATCTACATCAGCGACTCCGTTGTCAAGGCCATAGCCCGCTATGTCGAGAACGGCGACGGCCCCATCCCCTACAGCGAAAACCAAGATGGTGAGACGAGCCCCGAGCCCCAAGGCGAGAACATCGGCATCATCGCCCAGACCAGCGAGGGCGTCACACCCGCAGTCATCTCGATCATCCGCAGCAAGGTAACGGCCGAAGGAGATACAGCGGCAATCTTTGCCCGTGCCATGAGCGCTGACGACAAGACAATCGGCACCATCAAGATTGAGAACGCCGCCATCCAGACGCCCGAAGGCGGCAAGGTCATTGACTATCGCAAGCTCCGTGACGGCATCTACGAGGCAGGCCAAGCCATCGGCACGGGCGACGCTGTGATCGACTCCCCCTATAACGAAGCTGTCGCCAAGAGCATGGTCATCGCACCTCCCGAGGTAGCCAAGCCGGAAGACCCCAAGCCCGACGAGACCAAGCCCGCAGAAAGCAAGCCCGCGGAGTCCAAGCAGAACCCCAAGCCTGAGGGCTCAAAGCCGACCAAGGCCGTTGCGGCTTCAATCACGAAAGCCAAGACTACCGGCGTGCTCGCGGCAACCGGCGACACCTCGGGTGCGGCCATCGTGGCAACCGTCCTTGCGGGAACAGCCGCTATCGCCGCAGGCACCATGGCGAGCCGCAAGCGCTCTTAGACGCCTCTGCGCACATGGCAGCTCCCGCGAAGGCCCCGAGTCCCAGCACCGTTTAACAACGCCACCGCCGAGCTCCCCTCCGGCGGTGGCGTTTTCCATATGCGTCCGCAGGGTATGCACGAGATTGTCTTTGGTCTAGCCCAACCTGCATGAGCCGGCGTGCGACAATGGGGGCCGTCGATATCACAACGCCGAGAGAAGCCCGTCATGGAAGCGCATCAAAAGCAGATAACCGTTCATGCACAGCATGCCGAAAGCGCACCAGTCATCTATCTTCCCGTGGTCATGGGCGACGGCACGGAGGTTTATGAACGCTGCCGAGAGCTCAACTGCCCGCCCTTCACGCTTGTCGGCATTGGCAGCCTCAACTGGAATCGCGAGCTGAGCCCCTGGGGATGCGACGGAACCGTGCGCGATGCCGAGCCCTTTGGTGGACAGGCCGCTGGTTTTCTTGACGAGTTGTTGAAGCAGATAATCCCAGAGGCCGAATCATCGCTCCCGCAACCGCCCGCCTGGCGCGGCGTTGCCGGCTACTCCTTGGCGGGTCTTTTTGCACTGTGGGCACTTTGGCAAACAGATGTCTTTGAGCGCGCGGCAAGTGCATCGGGGTCGCTGTGGTTCCCCGGCTTTATCGACTACGCGCGCGAGCGCACGATGACAGCTACGCCCGACGCCGTCTATCTGTCACTCGGTAAAAAGGAAACCAAGACGCCCAACCGCATGATGCGGCACGTACTCGACGATACGCGCGCGATGGAAGAGCTGTTTATCGAGCGTGACATTCCAACAATGCTGGAGCTCAACCCCGGCAATCACTTTACCCAAACTGACCTGCGCATGGCACGCGGCATCCACTGGATACTGACGCATTAAAAATGGCGCCCACGCGTACATACGCATGGACGCCATTTTTAATTTGGCTGAACGCAGCTGCTATTCAGCAGTCTCCTCAAGCTCGGAAGTATCGAACTCAAAGTCGTTACCGGGCAGGATGGCGTTGAGCACAATGCCCACCAGCGAGCCCACGGCAAGGCCCGAAAGCGAAATCGTCACGCCGCCCAGCTCCAGCACAATGGCGCCGGTGGTACTGTAGGCAATGCCGAGCGAAAGCACGAGCACCAGAGCCGCCACCAGCACGTTGCGGTTGTTCTGGAAATCAACCTGGTTCTCGATAAGGTTGCGAACGCCCACGGCACTGATCATGCCGTAGAGCACAAGCGACACGCCACCGATAACGCATGCCGGCATAGCAGCGATCACCGCAGCGAACTTGGGGCAGAACGAAAGCACAATGGCGCAGCAGGCGGCAATGCGAATCACGCGCGGGTCGAACACGCGCGTCAGGGCAAGCACACCGGTGTTCTCACCATACGTCGTATTGGCAGGGGCGCCAAAGAGCGATGCCAAGATAGTCGCCAGGCCATCGCCGAGCAGGGTACGGTGCAGACCGGGATCGGCAATGTAATTGCGTTCGCAGGTAGAGCCAATGGCGGAAATATCTCCAATGTGCTCAATCATGGTCGCAAAGGCCAGTGGCATGATGGTGATAATGGCCGTCGTGGCAAGACTGCTATCGAACTGCGGTCCAAAGAGCGCGAACACGGTGTTGTCCCACACGACAGGTAGACCGACCCACGGCGCGGCGGCAACCCCCGAAAAATCAACCTTGCCCAGCACCGCCGCAACGGCATAGCTCACCACAACGCCCAGCAGAATCGGCACGATCTTGACCATGCCGCGGCCCCAAATGTTGCAGATGATGATCACGGCAACGGCAATAGCAGCAACAAACCAGTTGGTCTGGCAGTTGGCGATAGCAGAGCTTGCCAAGATCAGGCCGATGGAAATGACGATGGGACCGGTCACCACCGGCGGGAAGAAGCGCATGACGCGCTTGGCGCCAAAGGCGCGGAACAGCGCTGCCAGCACCGGATAGAGCAGGCCGGCGCAGGCAACGCCCAGACAAGCGTAGGGCAAAAGCTCGGCCTCGCCGTTGGGCGCGATGGCGGCATAACCGGCAATAAAGGCAAACGATGAGCCCAAAAATGCCGGCACCTTACCGCGCGACAGGAAGTGGAAGAGCAGCGTGCCCAAGCCGGCAAACAGCAGCGTTGCCGATACCGAGAGGCCGGTGAGCACGGGCACCAGCACCGTGGCGCCAAACATGGCAAACAGGTGCTGCAGGCCGAGCAAAAACATGCGCGGGCGGCCGAGCGACGATGCATCGTAGATGGCATCGGTGACGGCGGGCGTCGAGGATTGGGACATGGAAGTCCTTTCATGATGGAAGGGCGATCAGGCATATCGGATAACCTGCCCGAACGATACGATCCGAACCATTGTACGTGATACGCCATGTCTCGCACGCGCCGTCACCTGCAAACGGTAGCGTTACTTCCAAACGCGCTCGGAAATACGCTTGACCAGCGCGATCTTTGCCCACTGTTCGTCCTCGGTCAGTTTGTTGCCAATCTCGCAGCTGGCAAAGCCGCACTGGGGCGACAGGTACAGGTTCTCGAGCGGCACATACTTTGCGGCCTCGTGAATACGTTCGACGATAACGTCCTCGTCCTCAAGCTCAGCCGCCTTTGTAGTGATCAGTCCCAGCACCACCTTCTTGCCGGGAGCAACGTACTTGAGCGGCTCAAAACCACCGGCGCGGGGTGTGTCGAACTCCAGATAGAACGCATCGACGTTCTCATGTGCGAACAGGTACGGCGCGATGGGGTCGTAGCCGCCCTCAAAAGCATAGGTGGAATGATAGTTGCCGCGGCACACGTGCGTGTTGATGACCAAATCGTCAGGCTTGCCCGCGATGGCGGCATTGTTGAGCGCCACGCCCAGCTCGGACACCTTTTGCAGGTCAACCGGGCTCATGCCAGTCTTGGACACAAAGTCGGTATCGCAATAGATGCCCCAGGTGCAGTCATCAAATTGGATGTTGCGGCAGCCCGCGGCATACAAGTCGGCAATCACGGTGCGGTATGCTGCGGCAATGGCATCGGCGAGCTCTTCGTCGGTCTTGTAGACGGCACGTAGACTCTCCTGCTGGCCGTCGCAGCGGTCGAGCGTGACTTCGGAGAACGTCTGGATCGGCGCCGGAATGGTTTGCCGTGCGACCTGGCCCTCTCCCTCAAGCGCCTTGACGAACTTAAAATGCTCGACGAACGGGTGGTTCTCGCCGCTAATGGAACCGGTAACCACGGCGGTGTCGGCCGTCGTCTCCTCGTCATGGAACATATAACCCGTGCGTGAGGTGCGGCGCTCAATGCCGTTAAGGCCCCACATAAAATCGAGGTGCCAGTAGCTGCGGCGGAACTCGCCATCGGTGATCACCTGCAGGCCGGCGGCCTTCTGCTTGGCCACCAAATCGCGAATGGCATCGTCCTCGACGGCCTTAAGGCCGGAAGCGTCGAGTTTACCCGCGACATAGGCGGCACGGGCGTCCTTTACAGCCTGCGGACGAAGAAAGCTGCCGACGATATCGGCGCGAAACGGCGCGTTCGGTTGAATCAAGGTGCTCATAGATATCTCCCTTTGCATTGGTTGCTTTACTGGGACAGAGTATGAGCGCTCATATGGCTATCGTAAAATATACGTTTATAACAGTTTGATATAGATGCTTCCTATATCAAATGAGGCTGCCGCAAAGAGATTTGACCCGTGCAGAACGCAGCAATCTAGATGTGCTGACGGATCGCGTCGATATAGGCCTGCCCATAGCGCGTGAGCGTCGTATTTTTGCGCGTGATAATGCCGATCTCCATGTATTCGTCCACATCGAGCGGAATCGAGATGATACCGGGGCCGTTAAGTTCATGGCTGATCACGCCCGAACACACCGTGTAACCGTTAAGGCCCATGGCCAGGTTGAACAACGTCGCACGGTCACGCACGCGGATATTCTTGCGACGCTCAAACGTCGAGGTCAGTTCCTCGGAATAGTAAAACGAGTTATAGCTGCCCTGCTCGTAGGACAGGAACGGGTAGTCTTCCAAGTCCTCAAGCGTCACGCTCGAGCGGCCCGCCAGCGGATGGTCTGCGCACACGAAGACATGCGGCGTAGCGCAGAAGAGCCCCTCGAATACGAGCTCGTTGGCGGCAAGCATGCGCTCGATAACCTCGCGGTTATGCTCGGATAAGTACAGGATGCCCAGTTCGCTTTTCATATGCGCGACATCCTCGATAATCTCGTGAGTCTGCTCCTCGCGCAGGGTGAAGTCGTAACGCGCGGCATCGAACTCGCGGATCACGTCAACAAACGCGTTAACGGCAAAGGAATAATGCTGGCAGCTCACACTAAAGTGCGGCACCTGCTCGGATGCGCCCTTGTACTTGCCCTCGAGCAGGTCGGCCTGGTCGAGCACCTGGCGCGCATAGCCCAAGAAGGTCTCGCCTTCCTCGGACACAACGACGCCCTTGTTAGTGCGCTCAAAGATATGCACACCCATCTCGTTTTCGAGATCGCGAATTGACGCGGTAATCGAAGGCTGCGACACAAAGAGTCGGCGCGAGGCCTCGGTGATGCTGCCGCATTCGGCAACTTTGACGACATATCTGAGCTGCTGGAGCTTCATGGCTTTCTCCCTAGACGTTCGTGACGTCGAAACCCGTCGCGTCCATCTGACGCATAAACGACGGCATCTCCCCCGTCGCGGCGCAGGCGGCAATCTGATGCAGAGCCCCGGCAACCGCATCATCTGCCGCAGCGCCGATATGCCAGCGCGCGGCAGCCGTGACGGCCTCGTTGGCATTGGCGACTGCAACGGAATTGGGAACGGCATCGATCATGGGCAAATCGTTATCGGAATCGCCGAATACGGCCACCTCGTCGGGCGTCAGGCCCAAAGCGCGCGCCAGCTCCAGCGCAGCACAGCCCTTGTCCCAGCTGGTCGGAAGAACGTCGAACAGGCGCACGCGGTTGTTGGGAAACACGAGCGAGAGCTCCGGCACCTCGGCGGCAACACGCTCGCGCAGCTCGGCGAGCTCCTCGCGCGAACGGGCACTCCAGATATTCGCCTTGTATACCGGGGCATCGTCAACGACAGGGCGACAGGGAGCCTCTTCGCCCTTGAGCCACGCGTTGCCGCCTGACTCCATGGCGCGACGCACACGCTCGGGATCGCTTGTCACGCAATAGGCGTCGTTGTCCCAAAAGTCATCACCCAGACGGTAGACCTTCAAATAGGTATCGTCGGTCTCTTGCTCCAGGTAGTCGGCCAGGCGCATAAGGGCATCGTTATCAGTTGCGCGCGAGGCAACCGCCTCGCCATCGACAAACATCACCTGGCCGTTGCAAAACGCACCGGTCGAGAAGCACTCGGAGCGATTGCGGAACATCCAGCCCATCGCGGACGGCTGGCGACCCGAAACCGGGCCAAAGTGCAGACCCGCCGCCTGCATGGCATGAATGCCCTCAATGGCGTAGTCACTGGCACCGTCATGCCCGGCTGGAATCAGTGTATCGTCCATATCGGTCAGCACAAGTTTGATCATAAGGCCCCCATTCGTATCGGTCCTACCTATTGTAACGACCTGCCAAAATAAACCTGTCCCTTTTTGGCAGGTGCGCTAGTATAGGAAACAACAGATTCGATGCGGGAGTGCCGGCGGTGCAAACCACAAGGCTGAGAGGGCATGGGGCCCAATCCTTTGAACCTGTCAGTTAATGCTGGCGTAGGGAGCATGCCGCCTTTGCAGGGGCGCTGTCTATGCACAGCGCCCCTTTTCTATGCCAAGGAGGCATGTGCAGTGATTGATTCGGAACAGCTTAAGCAAAATGTGGTCAAGGCCGTGGAAGAGATTCGCGCCACCAATCCGATGGCCGGCTCCATCACCAACACGGTGACGATCGACTTTGTCGCCAACGCGCAGCTCGCCGTGGGCGGTTCGGCCGCCATGGTCTATCTGCCCGACGAGGGCGAGGCGCTCGTTGCCGGCGGCGGCGCCATCTATCTCAACATGGGCACGCTCTTCCCCATCTACGAGCAAACGATTCCCCGCGCGGCCAAGGCGGCACACGACGCCGGCAAGCCCTGGGTGCTCGATCCGGTGGGCCTGGGTATCGGTAGCCTGCGCACCCAGCTGGTAAACGAGCTCAAGCAGTACAAGCCCGCCATCGTGCGCGGCAACGCCTCCGAGATCATCGCACTCGCCGGCCTGTGGGGTCTTGAGGGCGAGTCGGCCGATCTGAGCCGCGTGCGCGGTGTCGATACCACCGACACGGTCGACGCCGCCCGCGATGCCGCCGTGGCGCTCGCTCGCTACACCGGCGGCGCCGTTGTGGTCTCGGGCGAAGTCGACCTGATTACCGACGGCACGACCGTGGCCAAATCCCACGGCGGCAGCCCGCTCATGTCCAAGATCACCGGCTGCGGTTGCTCGCAGGGCGGCGTGCTGGCCGTGTACGCCTGTGCTACCGATCCGTTTACGGCAGCAGTCTGCGGCACCGCCGTCTACAACGTTGCCGGCACGCGTGCCGCCGCCGTCGCCGATGCCCCGGCAAGCTTTAAGGTCGCCTTTATCGACGAGCTCTACCGCGCAACCGCCCAGGATATTGCCGACAACCGACTCGAGCTCGAGGAGGCATAAGCGATGTCCGAACCCGCAACCAATGCCGGCATGAACACGCTCGTCGCCGTGGCCATCGCCCCATGCGGCACCGGCGACGAGCTGTCCGCCGAGGTCGCCGAGGTCGTGCGCGTCATTCGCGAGAGCGGCCTCCCCAACCGCACCACCTCGATGTTCACCGAGATCGAGGGCGACTGGGACGAGGTCATGCAGGTCGTGCGCGACGCGACCTTTGTGTTGGCGAGCAAGGGCATCCGCACCGAAGTCGTGCTCAAAGCCGATATTCGACCCGGATTTACCGACACCATGACCGGCAAACTCGAGCGCATGGAAGCGCAGATCAAAAAGCAGGAGGAAGCACGATGAGCATCCGCGACAACCTTGATATCTCGGCCTATCTGGTGCTCGGCCCCGAAAACACCCTCGGACGCCCCGTGGGCGATGTGGTGGCCCAGGCGCTCGACGCCGGCTTTACCTGCATTCAGGTGCGCTCCAAGGTGGCAAGCGCCCGCGAGATCATTGCGCTGACCGGCGACGCCGCGCAGGCAATCGCACAGGCCGGCAAGACCGGTCAGGTCGCCTTGCTGATCGATGACCGTCTGGACTGTGTGCTTGCCGCGCGCGAGCAGGGCATTGCCGTCGATGGCGTGCACGTAGGCCAGAGCGACATTCCCGTCGAGGTCTGCCGCAAGCTGCTGGGCCCCGATGCCATTGTGGGCCTTTCGGCCCGTTGCGAGGAGATGCTCGAGTACGTCAAGACCGCCGACATGAGCCTGGTCGACTACCTGGGCATCGGCCCGCTCCACGAGACCGAGACCAAGCGCGACTGCGGACGCGCGGCCGACGGCTCCATCATCACCAAGAGCTTTGAGGACCTGGCCGCACTCCACGCGGCAAGCCCCGTGCCCATCGTGGTGGGCGGCGGCGTTAAGACGGCCGACTTGCCGCAGCTTAAGGCAACCGGCGTCGACGGCTTCTTTGTGGTGAGCGCCGTCTGCAGCGCCGACGATCCCTACGCCGCGGCCAAGGAGCTTGTCGACACCTGGCAGCAGGCATAGGCATAGGCCGAGCAGCTGATTCGCAACCTCATATCTTCAATAGTGGAAAGCGCATCCCGGTTCGAACGTCCATTCCGGGATGCGCTTTCCGTATGCGACCCTTACCCCGCCAGATACGCTTCCAACGCCGGCAAAGTCGCCTCTGCATCGTGGCGGCCGACCTGGTAGATGCGCTCGAGCTCATCCGGTTCGCGGCACAGCGACGGCACCTTCACCGATTCGCTCGGCCGCACCACAAAGATTTCCCCGGCAGCCTCTCGACGTGCCAGGTCATCGAGCGTGGCATTGTAGACCTCATGCCGATGCTCAAGCGCTGCAACAAACTCCGGATAGTGACGGAACACGCGCCGCAGCATGGGCATCACGCTGTTGGGCTGCTTCACAAAGCCCGCCGGCTGCGTGAGTACCACGATATTGCGGTCATACCCCTGCGCAAACAGCCATGCGCTGGGAATAGAATCGGCCACGCCGCCATCCAGGTACTTACGGCCCTCAATGGCGACAGGACGCGTTGCCACGGGAATAGCAGACGACGCCCGGATCCACTCGATATCGCGCTCGTCACCATACGGCAAATCGTGATAGACCGCCTCGCCCGTCTCGATATCGGTACACACGCACGTAAACCGCATGGGGCAGGCGCGATATGTCTCCAGGTCGATGGGATCGCGCTCGACGGGCACCTCGTGATAGGCAAAATCGGCATTGAACATGTCCCCTGTTCGCAACCAGCTCGTTACACTCGCATAGCGCTTATCGGCACAATAGGCTTTGTTGTAGCGAATGGCGCGGCCGATCTGCCGCGATTTAAAGTTGTAGCCAAACGCCGCGCCCGCCGAAACGCCCACCATATGGTCGCAGGTCAAACCGTGTTCCATCCAAACGTCGAGCACGCCCGCCGTATACATACCGCGGTAGCCGCCTCCCTCGAGCGCAAGCCCCACCGTGCGCGTCGTATCTGGCTGCGTCATGCGATCATCCCCGTTTCTGCGTTTTTAAACGGGACAAGTATACCCGTCAACATATATCGTCTCAGTCGCATTTTCATCGAACATCGCATCGTCGTGTTACCGCTTGGCAAATAATTGTCGCCCATAGTATGGGCACCCCTATATAATTTTGTACTGTTGTTTATACTACTCAGCAGTTATCAACAGCGAACATTAGCCGGCAAAGTAACCCAACAACGCAGCAAGGCGGAGGCCTGGATACACGCAATACGCTGAGCAGCAACGCGTGTACACAACGAGCTCGCCCGACGCAATCCGTCCCGACCTCAGAAAGCCGCTTAGAACATGGATACTGTCAGCAATTACACCGAAACGCTCGAAAAGACCATCCGTGACCTTCTCGAGCGTCAGGATGATCTGATTAGGACCGCCTTTACCGACCAGCTTACCGGACTTGGCAACCGCGGCGGTTTCACCCGTTCCTTAGAGGAGCTCTGGGAACAGGAATTGCCCGTGACCATGGCGTTTATCGACATCGACAACCTTAAGCACTGCAACGACATCTTTGGCCATGACGAGGGCAACCGCTATATCTTACAGGTGAGCCTCTATCTCAAGCTGTATATGAAGGTGGACGAGGCGGCATTTCGCCTGGGAGGCGACGAGTTTGCCGTCCTATCTACGATTGCGACCGAGGACGACCTTGCCGAGCGTCTGGAACACTGCCGAACGGTCCTGCTCGAAAACAACGCTTCCAAGATGCCTCACTCGTTTAGCTACGGAGTGGCACACGCCGACCCCGCCCTGGGCGAAGCCCCCAATCGCTTGACGAACGATGCCGACCATCGCATGTACGACTATAAGCTGCGCCATGCCGTGCACCTTGATCGACGCAATATCGCACAAGCCCACACCGACGACTTCGAAATAAGCGATCGCGTTTTCGACGCCCTTTCGATGCTCAACGAAGGCCGATATTTCTTTATCGAGAACTTGGACAAACATCGCACCCTTTGGTCACAAGGCGCCTTGCGCGATCTTGGTCTTCCTTCGGAACATATAGACAACTGCCACGATTACTGGAAAACGCGTGTCCATCCCGATGACCTTGAGGCCTATACCAACGACATCGACCAAATCTATGACGGCTCCAAACATCGTCACGTCATGCAGTACCGCGTGCGCAATGCCGCCGGCGATTACATCCTCGGCCGTGCTCGCGGGTTTCGTATCGACGGCGACGGAAATGTCCCCTCGCTCTACGTCGGCGAGCTCGTCAACCACTCGCTTGCCGAGACCGTCGACGCCGCCACGGGTCTCGGAACGCAGCGCACGCTGATCAACGCTATCGATGCCTGCCGTCGCGACCGTTGCGAGACGGGGCTTATAGCAGTGCGCGTTCGCGGCACGGCAAAGCTCAACGAGCTCTACGGGGCCGAGGCCGTCGACAACATGCTCGCCGAATACGCAGGCCGCATGCTGTCGATTACTCGCGGCAGGAGTCGCGTCTTCCGTTCACGCAACGCCCAGTTCGTCGTGCTTAGCAACAATTTGGATCACGAAGCATTCGAGCAACTGATCCAACATCTCAAAGAGGCCGTTTTCGCTCCCGTTCGAATCGCGGGCGATACCATTACTCCCGTCTGTCTTGTCGTTCCGGCCTTTTACGAGCACCTGACCAATCAAACGGCCGCCGTTTTAGGCGAACTCGACCGTCGCATTCGCACGGCCGGCGGGCTTGTTCCCAACGACAGCCTCCCCATACCCGAGGTGGAGCGCAAAAGCGCCATCGCCGAACGCATCGATCCGCTCACGGGTCTCTATCGACCCAGCGAGTTTATGCGCCGCGCCAACGAATTTCTCGAGACAAGGCGCAACGGCGCCTGGTGTATCGCCACCGTCGATATGGGACACATGCGGCTGTTCAACGAATGGCACGGACAGGCCGAGGGCGACCGCATGCTCGCCGATGTGGGCACGGTTCTCAAGGACATCGAGAATGCCGACATGGGCGTCGCAGGGTACTGGGGCCAAGACGATTTTTGCGTACTCATCCCCTTTGAGCACGTCGCCGTCCATCAAATCTATAGCCGTGTTCGCGAAGCCGTGGCCAAGCACGATGACGGCGTGGGCTTCTGGCCGTCCATGGGCGTTTACCCCATCGACTCCAACGAAGAAATCACCATCGATGCGCAGGCCAAGGCAATGTTTACCAATCGGCGCGCAAAAAACGACTTTAAGGAGCGCATTGCCATTTTCCGCCCCGAGGAATACGAGCACGAAATCGCGTTCCACCGCACGCTGACCGAATTCCAGTATGCGCTCTCAAACGGCCGCATTACCTACTACCTGCAGCCCCAGGTCGACATGGAAACCGGCGAGATCATTGGCGCCGAGGCACTCACGCGCTGGATTGACAAGGACGGCTCCCTCATTTCACCTGCCACCTTTATCCCCGCTCTCGAGGAAAGCGGTTTTGTGGTGACGCTCGACAAATACGTTTGGCAGGGCGTTGCCTCGTGGCTGCGTGAGCGCATCGATCGAGGGCTGCGCGTGGTTCCGATCTCGCTCAATGTGTCGCGCGTGGATATCCTTGCCTGCGACGTCGCCGAACATATGGGTGCACTCACCGCCCAATACAACCTGCCGCCCGAGCTCATGCACATCGAGATCACCGAGACCGCTTATACGGGAGAGTCCGAGGCTGTGGATAGGCTGACGGCCGACCTGCACACTCGCGGCTTCTCGACCTACATGGACGATTTTGGCACCGGCCAGTCCACGCTCGCGATGCTCAAGAACGTCAACGTCGACGTCATCAAGCTCGACCGCACGTTTGTACCCGCCGGCCGCGATCAAGGTCGCAGCGCGCAAATCGTTTCATCAATGCTCGAGATGGCACAATCGCTCCATCTGCCCGTTGTAATCGAAGGCGTCGAGACCAAAGAGCAGGCAAACATGTTGCGCCACATGGGTGCCCGCTACGCTCAGGGCTTCCTCTACTACCGCCCCATGCAGGCGGAGGATTTTGAGGCATTGCTCGATGGTGCCGACAACAACTAATACGCTCGCGCGCAAACGCCACCGTCGAGGGAGCGTTTGTTCCCATGAGCTAACTAATACCCCAATCTAAACCGAATTGGGAGTAAGATACAAACCATTGTTCCATCCAAGGAGGTCATCCATCATGAACGAGTCGTATCGCCTGGGCGAGCAATCAATCATCGCTCATCTTCAGCGACTTGCAAACGGGGCCTCAACCGCCGAGCTCGATGTTGCCGCGCTGCCCCCGGAGTTGCGTGCCATCGGCGAGCAACTGCAGAAAACGCTCGCCATCCTGCAACAAGAACGCGAGCTGCTTGAGCACGGCGCCTATATCGACTCGCTCACCAATCTTGGCAACCGTGGCGGACTCGACCGCCATGTCGATCAGCTCTGGCGCAAAGGCACCCCCTTCACCTGCGCCTATATCGATATCGACCGCCTTAAGCATTGCAACGATAAGTTTGGCCACACCGAGGGCAATCGCTACATTCTGAACATCTGCCGCGCACTCACCGAGACAATGGAGCCCGATGAGTTGCTGTTCCGTATCGGTGGAGACGAATTTGTACTTATATCCCCCACGACAGACGAAGCCGAGCTCGAGCAGCGCCTGGAGCGGACTCGTGCCAATCTTATCGAGGCAACATCAGGCGACAAGGCGCCCATGATCGCCAGCTTTAGCTTTGGCTGCTCGCGCGTCGACCCGCTTGCAGGCGATACGCGTCGCCAGATGACAAAGGACGCCGACCGCAAAATGTATCGCTACAAGCTCATGTACCGTGTGCAACAACCGGAAGAAGGCGATGCGCCGCAACGCCCGATCACCGAACAACCCCCCCCTGCAACGACCGAGTGTTCCAAGCGATCTCCATGAGCTCCGAGACACGCTATCCGTTCATCATTAACCTCGACACCGGCGAATCGCAATGGTCGGTTAATGCCGTGCGCGATTTTGACCTACCCTCCCAGCATCCCTACAACTCGCTCGATATATGGCTTGCCCGTGTTCACCCCGAGGACCGCGACAACGTACGTGCCGAGCTCGATATGGTGGTAAACGGCACGTGGCACTTCCACTGCATGCAGTATCGCGTCATGAATACCGCCGGAAAATACGCGCTTTGCGATTGCACGGGTTACCGCCTGGACGGCACCGATACCGAGCCCAACATGTATGTGGGCATTATCATCAACCGAAGCCTGGCAGATACGACCGATTCCGTGACCGGCCTGGGCGATATTCACGCCCTGGTCAACGCCATTGGCGAAATGCGTCGCGTGGCGCGCAAGGCGAGCATGGTCGCCATTAAAATCGACGATATCGCTCAGGTCAATGCCCGCTTTGGCTTTGATGCAGGCGATCGCGTTTTGGCGGAGAGCGCCGCCTGCCTCATGGATTGTTCGCGCGGCAAGGGTCGTCTGTTCCGTTCGACGGGGCCGATGTTCGTGGCGCTTTTCGACGAATTCGATCCCAAAGAGATCGACGCGGTCGCAGAGGAAATCGAGCAGTTCCTGGGCTCTCCCGTGCTCATCGGCTCGCTTGAATATCAGCCGCCCATTCGCGTGGCTACGCTTCATCTAGACGCTGTCGATCGACAGCCCGTTTCCATTTTGAACGAGCTCAAAGCGTTGCTTAAAGAGGCACCGCAGGTACCGGGCACCAAGCTGGACTAGCGTCGTGGGCCGCATGATAGTTAATTTCCGATCTCAGGCGAACACATTGGGCAAATAGGTCGTACCCGCAGTTAGCCGAACGCCCCCCGCAGTCTCTCCAGAGCCCGGGGGCACCGTTTCGATACTCTTGGTTTACTTTGCCTGATGCAAATAAGTGCTCAACAAGATAGAACCTATCCCCCGCCACGGATATGCCCTCGAGTAAATCTGTTAAGCCAAGCCTATCAAATTCTATTGACAATTGGCTGCATTGGTCCATTTTGTCGTCCAGCCACTTCCGCTGGCTATCGCCTCATAAACACAAACCTAACGAGCCGCACGAACGACAAAGAGGCCAAGCTGAACAGAAGTAGAACCAAAACTTCAAAAACGCTGGTATTCCAATCGCGTACCCAGTCCTCTACCGCCCACAAGAAAAACAGCAGCCCCATCCATAACGTCACAGAAGAAATCAGCTTTGCGTAAGGGCGTATATCAATCTCGCTCTCCCTTTTTGTGACATCATATCCAGCAATTGAGCAGAGCCATCTTCCTCTTCGGTATTGGATTGAAAGGACAATCAAGGCAATCGAAGTCATCAAGCAAACAGCATCCTCTGTTTCCATAGAGTTTCCTTTGCTTTCCATCCTAGTTACGCATTCACAATCGAATCAAACCAAGTATGAATTACTCGATAGCAACCGCCTTAGTATAAACCATAGCCGCCGCAGCAGCCCGCCTTCCAAGGCCTCAAAGCTCGCCATCGAGGGCGACCCGCCCAGACCCCTTACAATCTGCTCGCACGAGGCCCCGCACTCCAACATCCTCTGGACCGTATCCCGCTCGTACCTGGTGAGCGTGCCTGCCGTGGGCCCTCGGGGCCGGCATCGTGCCCCACGCCATCTGCCCGCTCGTGCGATAATCCTCTGCAGAAGTCACCAACAGCAGAGGGAGTTTGTGATGAAGGTTCTTTTGGTCAATGGCAGCCCCAAGGCAAACGGCAACACCGCTCGCGCGCTCGCCGAAGTCGCCGAGCAACTTAAAGCCGAGGACATCGACAGCGAGGTATTCCAACTGGGCGCCAAGCCCATCCGCGACTGCATCGGTTGCGGTCAGTGCGGCAAGCTTGGCGGTCGCTGCACCTTTGACGACGACGTGGTGAACGAGCTCATCGCTGCCGCCGAGCAGGCAGATGGCTTTGTCTTTGGCTCCCCCGTCTACTATGCGCATCCCAGCGGACGCATCCTCTCGGCTCTCGACCGCGCATTCTATGCTGGCAGCAAGGCCTTTGTGCACAAGCCGGGTGCCGCGGTCGCCGTCGCCCGTCGCGGCGGCACGTCGACCACCTTCGATGTACTCAACAAATACTTCACTATCAACCAGATGCCCGTGGTGGCCTCCACATACTGGAACAACGTCTTTGGTGCCATGCCGGGCGAGGCCGCCCAGGACGCCGAGGGCCTGGCCACCATGCGCAACATCGGCAAGAACATGGCTTGGCTCCTGCATTGTATCGAGGCAGGGCAGGCTGCCGGCATCGAAGCCCCCGAAGCCGATCGCGAGCGCACCAACTTCATTCGTTAGAACGGCGGAAAATGAATATCCAGATTTTTGGCACCAAGAAGTCCTTCGATACCAAGAAGGCCCAG
>CABPXT010000029.1:0-15744 GCA_902461405.1 uncultured Collinsella sp. | reverse complement strand
ATGAATACCGATATGTCTCGTCGTCAGTTTGTTGGTCTAGCCGGCTCGCTCGCCACGGTGCTTGGCCTTGGTCTTGTCGGCTGCGGCGGTGGTGCTGGCAAGGGCTCCGCTGCTGGTTCTGCCGCGGCCAAGGATGTGAAGGGCGCCGCGGAGTCCAAGAAGCTCGTGGTGGGCTTTGACAAGTCCTACCCTCCGTACGGCTTTGTGGGCGATGACGGCGAGTACACGGGCTTTGACCTTGACCTTGCCAAGGCCGTTGCCGATAAGCAGGGCTGGGATGTCGATTACGAGGCCATCGATTGGGATGCCAAGGACACGCTGCTCAACTCCGGCGCCATCAACTGCATCTGGAACGGCTTTACCATGGAGGGCCGTGAGGACGGCTACACGTTCTCCGAGCCGTACATGCTCAACGAGCAAGTGCTCGTGGTCAAGAAGGACGCGGGTATCAAGAGCTGGGACGATCTCGCTGGCAAGACCGTGATCACTCAGACCGATTCCGCTGCGCAGGATGTGCTCGAGGGCGACCAGAAGGATCTGGCCGCGACGTTTGCCACGCTCGATACCATCGGCGAGTACAACACGGCCTTTATGCAGCTCGAGAGCGGCGCGGTCGATGCCGTGGCTTGCGACCTTTCGATTGCCCAGTATCAGCTTGCCGCCAAGCCCGATGCCTATACGCAGCTCGACAAGCCGCTGTCCAGCGAGCACTACGCCGTTGGCTTTAAGAAGGGCGACACCAAGTCCGCCGATGCCGTGACCGAGTCGCTTAAGGCGCTCTACGAGGACGGCACGGTCAAGGACCTCTGTGATAAATATGCAGATTACGGTCTATCCTTCGACAACTGGGTGCTCAAATAGCGGCTTTCCCAGGCACCCGATTTTGCCGTTCAAACCGTCGCTTGCGTACATTTAGTACGCGGCGCTCCTCTTTCACGGCAAACTCGGGCACCTGGAAAACCCGCTTTAGCATTGGGTTCGCTGTTCCGTTACTGTGAAAGAGAGCTTGGGTTGTCTATTCAGGTCATGATGCAGATGCTTGGCCAGGGGTTCTTGGTCAGCTTGCAGCTGTTTGTGCTGACGCTGCTGGGGTCGATTCCGCTGGGAATCCCCGTGGCGTTTATGCGCATGAGCAAGGTCGCGCCGCTGCGTTGGATTGCGCGCATCTATATTTCGGTGATGCGCGGCACGCCGCTTATGCTGCAGATGTTTGCGATCTACTTTGCCCCGTACTACGTGTTTGGCATCTCGCTCACGCCCGATTCCAAGTGGACGGCGTGCGTTGTGGCGTTCATCATCAACTACGCCGGCTACTTTGCCGAGATCTATCGCTCGGGCCTGCAGTCGATTCCGCGTGGTCAATATGAGGCCGCCGAGGTGCTGGGCTACTCGCGTCTGCAGACATTTTTGTACATCGTGATGCCGCAAGTTGCCAAACGCATTTTGCCGGCGATGGGCAACGAGATCATCACGCTGGTCAAGGACACATCGCTGGCGTTTGCCATCGGCGTGGGGGAGATGTTCTCGACGGCCAAGGCGCTGGTTGCCTCGCAAGTGAGCATGGTGCCGTTTGCGATCGCGGCGCTGATTTACTGGGTCTTTAACTTTGTGGTCGAGATGCTGCTGGGCGCCGCCGAAAAGAAGCTGGACTATTATCATGACTAGATCGTTCCGCCGTTCTAGCGAACGGCGGACTGCTCGACGCTGCGCGCGTGCCTGACGGCCAATCTGCTCCTCAAACCGTCGCTTGCGTACAGAAGTACGCGGCGCTCCTCTTTCGAAGCACATTGTCTCGTCAGCCACACGCTCGCTGACTTCTCAAACACATGGAGGTTCCCGTGTCCGGAACGGTAATGATGATAACGAACGCGCGCAAGGCGTTTGGCGGCAATGAGGTGCTCAAGGATATCTCACTCGAGGTAAAGCGCGGCGAGGTCGTGGCGATTATCGGGCCTTCGGGTGGCGGTAAGTCCACGCTGCTGCGGTGTGCCACGCTGCTCGAGACACTCGACGGAGGCTCGCTCTCGTTTGGCGACCTTGCCGTTGCGACGGATGTGGGTTCGGGCGCGGTCTATGCGAAGGGCGATGTGCCCAAGCAGGCGCGCTCGCGATTCGGCCTGGTGTTCCAAAATTACAACCTGTTCCCGCACTATACGGTGATGAAAAACATCACCGATGCTCCGATTCGCGTGCTCAAGCGCCCGCGCGAGCAGGCGGAGGCGCGTGCGCATGAGTTGATCGCGCAGATGGGGCTTACGGGCAACGAGAACAAGGTGCCGTGTGAGCTTTCGGGCGGTCAGCAGCAGCGCGTGAGTATTGCCCGCGCCCTGGCACTCGACCCGGAAATCTTATTCTTTGACGAGCCGACTTCGGCGCTCGATCCCGAGCTGACGGCCGAGGTGCTGCGTGTCATTAAGGACCTGGCGGCGCAGAATATGACGATGGTAATCGTGACCCACGCAATGCAGTTTGCGCGCGATGTTGCCGACCGCGTGGTCTTTATGGATGGCGGTTGCATTGTCGAGGAGGGATCTGCCGAGCAGGTTATCGACCATCCGCGCGAGCAGCGCACGCGTGAGTTCTTGAGCCGTATCGAGGGATAGGCTCAGGTATTTACTCAACTATTAATTGAGGCGAAGCCGCCACAGGTCTTACGGTCTGTGGCGGCTTTTTGTTTACATCGACGGGGTTCAATAATTGCCCCACAAGCTTGTCTCTTCCTCTCGCCGCCTGTATTCATACGTGTGCCGAAAGGTATGCATGGACAGCCGTCCGTGAGGGTAGGGTGGTGGCATAGGACATTTGGAGGGTGAGTCGGCTCGGCTGCCGACCATGCTGCTCCCGGGACGGCACCGACCGCGAACTCTCCCCGTTGGCGTCGCGCATTGCGCGCGGCCCTGCAAGGAGGTCATCATGGGTGCTCCCAAGACCGGTAACGTAAGGAACGTGGTGCTCGTAGGCCAAGGCGGGGTGGGCAAGACTTCACTCGCCGAGGCCATGCTCCACCTTTCCGGCAAGACCGCCCGCCTGGGCGGCCACGATGGCACCAAGCCCACGCTCGACTATGACCCCGAAGAGGTCAAGCGTGCATTTTCCATCTCGACGACCATCGCGCCGATCGACTGGAAGGGCGCGCGCATCAATGTGCTCGATGCCCCGTGCTACCCCGATTTTATCGGCGACGCCTTTGCCGCGATGAGCGTCTGCGAGACGGCTCTGTTTGTGGTCGACGCCGAGGCCGGCCCGCAGCCTACGACGGTTAAGCTCTGGTATGCCGCCGAGGACCTACGCCTGGCACGCGCGGTGTTCGTAAACCGCCTGTCGCGCTCCGAGGCCAGCTTTGCGACCACGATGGACCTGCTGCAGGAGCGCTTTGGCACGCGCCTGGGCGCCGTGACCCTTCCCTGGGGCGAGGGCGAGGACTTTGACGGCATCATCGACCTGGTGCGCATGAAGGCGCGCCACTGCAACGGCGCCGAGGCCGTTGAGTCGGAGATTCCCGAGGAGTATCGTGCCCAGGCCGAGGAGGCCCATGACCATCTGTGCGAGCTGGTGGCCGAGGCTGACGACGAGCTGATGATGAAATACCTGGAAGGCGAGGAGACGCTGACGCAGGAGGAGCTTGAAGGCCTGCTGTCTAAGGCGATCGCCGAGCGCATCTTTGTGCCGGTCTTTGCGGGCGATTGCATTAAGGAGCAGGGCGTCAACTCGCTGATGGACGACATCGCCACGTACTTCCCGGCGCCGACCGACTACGGCGAGATGCCGCTCATCGACGGTGACTCGCTTAAGATTTCGAGTGACGATGACCGTCCGGTGGCGTTTGTGTTTAAGACGCTGGCCGATCCGCAGCAGGGCCGCATCAGCTTTATCAAGGTGCTGACGGGCACGCTTGAGCCGGGTCTTGAGTTGGTCAACGCGCGTACCCGCAAGAGCGATCGTTTGGCTCACTTGTATGTGATGTGCGGCCGCGATATGACCGAGGTTGGCCATGCCTATGCCGGCGACATCATCGTGGCGCCCAAGCTGGCTGCCGAGACGGGCGATACGCTCTCGATTACCGGCAAGGTCGAGGCTGCGGCGTTTAAGTTCCCCAACTCGCAGTACCGCATCGCCATCGAAGCCGAGAACCGCGGCGACGAAGAGAAGCTCTACACGTTTATCGAGAAGGCCTGCAAGGCAGACCCGACCATGAGTATCGACCGCGACGAGGAGACTGGCCAGACCATTATCTCCGCCGTTGGTGAGGCACAGGTTTCGGTGCTGCTCAACCGTCTGGAGGACCGCACCAAGGTCGCCGCCAAGAGCGTGCCGATCCGCATTCCGTATCGCGAGACCATCCGCCGCACGGCGAGCGCCCAGGGTCGCCACAAGAAGCAGACCGGCGGCGCCGGTCAGTACGGCGACTGCTGGCTGCGCGTGGAGCCGCTCATTGGGCCCGACGGCACGAGCGACGGCTATGAGTTCGTGGACGAGGTCGTGGGCGGCCGCATCCCGCGCTCGCTGATTCCCGCCGTGGACAAGGGCGTCCAGGAGACCATGAAGGACGGTATTATTGCCGGCTACCCGCTCACGGGCATTCGCGTGGCTGTGTACGACGGCTCGTATCACAGCGTCGACTCCAACGAGATGGCGTTCCGCGCGGCGGCTCGCATCGGCCTGCGCAAGGCATGCGCCGATGCCGACCCCGTGGTGCTGGAGCCCATCGAGGAAATCACGGTGACGATCCCCGAGAGCTACGCCGGCGCCGTGATGGGCGACATCTCGGCCTCGCGCGGTCGCGTGACGGGCATGGAGACCGATGAGCGCGGAGACACCGTGGTCATTGCCCAGGCGCCGCTGGCCGAGCTGACGGATTACTCGACGCGCCTGCGCTCCATCACGCGCGGCACGGGCGACTTTACCATGAAGCCCGCGGGCTATGAGCAGGTGCCCTATGACGTTCAGGCCAAGCTGGTCGAGCGCTATGAGGAGGGCCGCGCCAAGTAGCGCGTGATTTTGTCTGCAATGTAGGTGCTGACGAAAAGGCCGCCCTGGGTAACCGGGGCGGCCTTATTTGATCCCTTGGGGACTGCAAATCGATTCTTGTCGCGGTTAGGGGCTTAATCACCCGAGGCCTGGTTGCGGCCGGCGGAGTAGTCGATCTGCACATGCGGCTGCAGGTTGTAGCAGTACACGTGGAAGCACAGAGTCTTGCCGTGGTCCTCGACCGATTGCGCCTCGAGGCGTACGCCACGGCAGACGAGCTCCTCTTCGTTGTACATGGGCGTGACGCGGTAGAGCACATGGTTGCCCGTGTCGCGGATATAGTCGAGGATTTGCTCCTCAAATGGCAACATGCCCGTCTCGTTGAGATAGCGTGTGCCGGTGAGCAGATTCTTGCGGTTGGCGTTTTCGCCGCAGAGCGACCAAGCGATAAGGTGGCAGCGGTTGTAGAGACTCTGACCCGGAATAAAGTCGTAGCGCTGCTGGTGCCAGCCGGCGGGGTGGATACGCGAGATATCCCCGCGCTTGCCTTGGCCGAGCGACTCGGGGCCCACGCAGGCGAGCGCTTTGCGAGTGCGGCCCAAGCTGTCGAGCTTGGAGAACTTCTTAAAGCAGCCCTCTTCGGTAGCTCGCTCGTATTCGTCGAGTGTGAATGATGGCGTGCCCAACGGGTGCGTGCTGTCGGCACGAAGGGCAACGTAGGGGTTGCCGGCGTAGTCGGGAACGCTGCTGAGATAAACACCGCGGGCGCGGTTGAGGTCGGGGTTTTCCACCTCGTCGATGGGGGTGGCGGCGCTATCCGCGGAGGCAACGTTGCCGTTGGTGTTGGTCGCGGTGGATTCGGAGCCATCGCCAGAGTCTTGGCTATTTTGAGAGTCCGAGGAGCTTGCTGTTCCCGATTCGAGCCGGGCGACTAGGTCCGCCTCGTCGCCGGTGCGGCTGGGGCTCTCGTTTTGTTTTTCGGCCAGGGCCGCTGCCTGCTCATCACTTTGCGGCGACAGCAGCTTGGGCGCCTCGTCGAGCGACCCTGTGAACAGCGCAAACCCAAGCACCACGGCGGTGCCGATGGAAAGTACTTGCTTGTAGGCGGACTTGCGCGACATGGAGGCTCCTGGATGGACGGCTGGGAATCTACCAGTCTAGCAGGAGCCGGCGGGGGCCGTTCTGTCGAACAAATACTTAAGATTTGGGACAAACGCTACGGATCCATTTGCCCCCATGTTGGGCTTATGACTAGATTGAGGTGGAGCCGAGCCAATTGAGTTTGCATTCGAGAATGCGCTGCTCACCGGGCGTGCTGCTGCCATCGAGTAGCGCGAGGAGCATCTCGGCCGCCTCTCTGCCTTCCTGGTCGACGGGCTCGATGATCGTGGAGACGGTCGGCGTGGTGAGGTTGGTCCAGTCTTCGCAGTTGAGTCCCAAAAGACCGATTTGCTGCGGAAGTAGATGGGCCATGGGCTGGAGGGCCTTGTAGACACGGGGGAGTGCCCACTGGTTTTGCACGAAGATGAGGGTTCGCTTGGCGGGGTTGAGCTTGTATTTAAAGTACTCGGTAAGCTCACTGACCGACGGCTTGTTGTGGTCGATGGGAATCGCTTTGTAGAGCTGTCCGTTCGCTGCCAGTGCCTCGGCATACCCCTGAAAACGCTCCATGCGTGTGCGCATTTCGGTCATGTTGGCGGCAATGGAGAAAAAGTCCTCGTAGCCGGCATCGAGAAGCGCCTGCGTGGCGTTGTACACGCCATCGTAGAGGTTGGTTTTGATCCAGCTGGTACCTGGGCTGTAGATGGCCGCGTCAAAAAAGACGACGGGCTTGCCGGCACGTCTAATGCGGTCGTGCACGGCTTTGAAGTTTGCCGTGGGCTGGATGATAAAGCCATCGACGCCCAGCGAGAGCATTTTGTCGACATACATGAGCTCGGTCTCGGGGTCGAAATTGCTGGTGCAAACGACCGTCTGGTAGCCCGCGGGGAGCATGACTTGTTCCATGCCGTTGAGGACGAGGCCCGCCCACTTGTTGGTGTTATCCAAAATGATGATGGCAATGACGTGGGTCTGCTTGCCGGTGAGCGTTTGCGCTTGGGCGTTGGGAACGTATCCGAGTTCCTTGATGACGCGCGCAATCTTTGCCTGCGTCTTCTCGCTAAGCTTTTCTCGTTTGTCGTTGAGGTAATACGAGACGCTTGCCGTCGAGGTTCCCGCCTCTCGAGCGACGTCTGCGATCGTAACGCGCTGTTTTGCCACAGCGACTCCTTTCGACAGATGAGCATTTTCCAACATGATGACTTTGAGTCTTGGTGTGGGATGCGCTTCGGTGAGCGACCTTTTCCTTTCATATGAGTATGCAACAAATGCGGTATACGGGTGGGGGCGAAATTTGTGGCCGGCATGCGCATCTGCCGTCCACCGAGAAAATCAAATACTTCTTGACTTTTGAAATCGAGGGTAAAATCGCAGGATTCATTTTTGGTTAAACGCATAACCAAATAGCATAACCAACGCTCTGACCTGCGCGTTTACCGAAATAAGCTGGCATTAAGAAAAACGAGCACCTATATTGGTCTTGTCGAAAAGACAGCAAGTCCAAACGGCAGGGGATGCTCCGGAGGCCTCCGCAAACGGTGTCTTGCGCACGCAACTCTATGAAAAGAGGGAAGCAATGAAGATCGTAGGCGTTGCCGCCTGTACCGTGGGTATCGCCCACACGTATATGGCCCAGAAGGCGATTCAGGATGAATGCGCCGCCCGTGGCATCGAGTGCAAAGTCGAGGCTCAGGGTGGTCTGGGTATCGAGAACGAGCTGACGCAGGAAGACGTAGATTCCGCCGACCTGGTGCTCGAATCCGTCGACGTGGGTGTCGAGAACGAGGATCGTTTTGAGCAGAAGATGGCCGAGGGCAAGTTCCTCAAGGTCGGCACCTCGGATGTAATCGCCGATCCGGTCAAGATCATCGACCAGGCTGTTGAGATCATCAAGGCGACGGGCGGTGCCGTTGACGCGCCCAAGGCCGAGGCCAAGGCAGAGAAGAAGGCCGTCTCCGCTGCCCCGCAGGCCCCGACACCGGCGTCCAAGCAGTCCATCTTTGCCGATCCTGGCAAGACGCTGCTCAATGCATTTAATACCGGCGTTTCCTATTTTATCCCCATCGTCGTTATCGGTGGCGTGTTCCTTGCCTTCTCGTTGGCATCCGGTACTGCCGGTGCTAGCGGCATGGAGGTCACCAACCCGTTGATGGTGAGCCTTAACACCATCGGCATGGCCGGCATCTCTATGATGATTCCGGTGCTTGCGGCATACATCGCCTACTCGATGGCCGGCAAGCCCGCACTTGCCCCTGGCTTCGTCCTGGGCTACTTGGTCAACAACGCCGTCGTCACCCCGAGCGGCAACAGCGTTTCGACCGGCTTCTTGGGTGCCATGATCATGGCTGTCATCTGCGGTTACTTTGTCCGCTGGATGAAGACCTGGAAGGTCAACAACACCATTCAGACCATCATGCCGATCTTGATCATCCCGATTCTGACCTCGCTCGTCCTGGGTATGGCCTACATCTACATCCTGGCCACGCCGCTTGGCTTTGTGATGGATTGGCTCACCAGCGTGCTCGGTAGCCTGCAGGGCGGCTCCGCCGTTGTCCTGGGCCTGGTCATTGGTGTTATGACCGCCTTCGATATGGGTGGCCCCATCAACAAGACCGCTTCGACCTTTACCATGGCCATCATGGCCTCCGGCATCTACGGCCCCAACGGTATGTTCCGCGTCGCCGTCGCCATTCCCCCGATCGCCTGTGGTCTCGCCGCGCTCATCGCCAAGAACAAGTTCGATGACGCTGACCGTCAGATGGGCATCTCCGCGCTGTTCATGGGCTGCATCGGCATTACCGAGGGCGCTATCCCCTTCGCGGTCAAGGATCTTGGCCACACCCTGCCCGGCATCTGCATCGGCTCTGCCGTGGGCGCGGCGCTTGCCGCCTTCCAGGGCATCGACTGCTACGTTCCGCATGGTGGCTTTATCGTCGCCCTGGCCACCAACAACGTCGCGCTGTTCTGCCTGGACATCGTGATTGGCTCCTTGGTCGCCGCTGCAATCCTGATTGCCATGAAGCCCACGCTCGATAAGCAGGCCAAGTAAACCTTTAAGGACTCCGGTTGTGCGGAGGGATGGATTTGACTCCGCACAACCGCCCCTACACAACGAAATCCATCCGTACTGATAGGGCCCACATCTGGGTCCCAGGGAACTTTTGTCAAAAATCCTCTGGAGAAGGAGAACAAAATGTCCAACCTCACCATCCGCCAGGCCGTTCAGGGCATGCTCAAGCTGCAGGATAGCGGCGATCACGCAACCATGGTCGGCATTGGCCCCATGAGCCCCAACCTGATTCAGGCCGTGTTCGAGCTTGCCAAGGACGAGGATTTCCCGCCCATGTTTATCGCCAGCCGCAACCAGGTCGATATGGACGAGATGGGCGCCGGCTACGTCAACGGTTGGGACCAGACGCGCTTTGCCGCCGACATCAAGAAGGTTGCCGACGAGGTGGGTTACACCGGTCCGTACTACCTGTGCCGCGATCACGGCGGTCCGTGGCAGCGCGACGAGGAGCGTAACGCCCACCTGCCCGAGGACGAGGCCATGGAGCTCGCCCGCAAGTCCTTTGTCGCCGACATGGAGGCAGGTTTTGACCTGCTGATGGTCGACCCCACCAAGGACCCCTATCAGATCGGCAAGGTTATTCCGCTCGACGTGGTGCTTCGCCGCACGATCGATCTTATCGACTACCTTGAGCAGTACCGTCGCGAGCATAACCTGCCCGAGGTTGCCTATGAGGTCGGTACCGAGGAGACCAATGGTGGCTTGACCTCTACCGATAAGTACGAGGAGTTCATTTCTCAGCTGCAGCCCGAGCTCGAGAAGCGTGGCTGCCCCATGCCCACCTTTATCGTCGGTCAGACCGGTACGCTCACCCGTTGGACCGAGCAGGTCGGTCATTACAACTTTAAGAATGCCCGCGAGCTCGCCGACATGGCCAAGCGCTACGGCGTGGGCCTGAAGGAGCACAACGCCGACTACCTGGACGACGCGACGCTGCTCGAGCACATCCCGGCTCACGTGACGGCCTCCAATGTCGCCCCTCAGTACGGCACCGAGGAGACCCGCGCTTACCTCAAGCTCTGCGCTACCGAGCAGATCCTGGTCGACAGCGGCCTGTGCGACGATCCTTCCGACCTGTACCACACGCTGTTGGTCAAGGCTATCAAGACCGAGCGCTGGCGCAAGTGGATGACCGGCGATGACGTTAACCTGCAGGTTGATGACATCCTGGCAGACGACGAGCTCAGCCTGAAGATTCTGGATGTCTCCGGTCACTACGCCTTCAACGACCCCGAGGTCAAGGAGCAGGTCGAGAAGCTCTACCGCAACCTCGCTGCCCAGGATATCGACGGCAAGCGCTTTGTGATCGAGCACATCAAGCGCCCGATCAAGCAGTACGTCGTCGGCCTTAACCTCAAGGGCGTCACGAGCCGCATCGAGAAGGCTCTCTAAGTAGCTTTTCCTACACGACGCCGGGCCCGGGGCATGTCCCAGCTGCGGGCCCGGCACATAGGACAAAGGGACATCCCCTTTGTCCTATTTTTTGAGTTTTGGATTCCTTCGAAGGAGTTTGCACCATGAAGTTCTTTATCGATACCGCCAACCTTGACGAGATTGCCGAGGCCAAGAGCTGGGGCTGCCTGGCCGGTGTTACCACCAATCCGTCCCTGTACGCCAAGACCGGCGGTAAGCTCGCCGACTTTGAGCCCCATATGCTCAAGATTGCCGAGCTCTGCGAGGGTCTGCCCGTGTCTGCCGAGTCTACCGCCACCACGGCTGAGGGCATGATCGAGGAGGGCAAGCGCCTTGCCGCCCTGGCTCCCAACATTGTGGTCAAGCTTCCCGTGTGCGAGGCCGGCCTCGCCGCCTGCCGCGCGCTGGCCGATGCGGGCGTGCGTGTCAACATGACGCTTGTCTTCTCGCCGACGCAGGCCCTTATGGCCGCCAACGCCGGTGCCCGCTACATCAGCCCGTTTGTCGGCCGCTTTGACGACATCGCCGAGGACGGCATCTCGCAGCTCGACAACGTTGTGACCTGCATCAAGAACTATGACTGGACTGGCAAGAACGTCGACGACACCGTCGAGATCATCACCGCTTCGGTCCGCACGCCCAACCACGTGACCCAGGCGGCTCTTCTTGGCGCCGACATCGCGACCGTGCCCATGGCCGCTCTCAAGAAGTGCCTGCATCACCCGCTGACCGACCAGGGCCTCGCCTCTTTTGAGGCTGACTGGCAGAAGGTCGTCGCTCAGGCCTAACGAGTGGGTTGCCCCGGCATCGCGTCATCCGGTGCCGGGGTTGTTCTCAAGAGAGGAATTCGTATGACCAACCAGGAGCTGGCGAAGGTCGCCAATGAGGTCAGGAAGGGTGTCGTGACTGCGGTTCACGCGGCCAAGTCGGGACATCCGGGTGGATCGCTCGGTGCTGCCGACATCATGACCTATCTGTACTTTGAGGAAATGAATATCGATCCTGCCGACCCTCACAAGGCCGATCGCGACCGCTTTGTGCTCTCCAAGGGTCACGCGGCGCCGGGTCTGTATTCGGTGTTGGCGAACCGCGGCTATTTTCCCGTCGAAGAGCTCGAGACGCTCCGTCATATTGGCAGCCGACTGCAGGGTCATCCCAACATGAACGACACCCCGGGCATCGATATGTCCACCGGCTCGCTCGGTCAGGGCATCTCTGCTGCAGTTGGAATGGCGCTTGCCGCTAAGCACTGGGGCGACAGCTACCGTGTCTACACGTTGCTGGGCGACGGTGAGTGCGAGGAAGGCCAGGTGTGGGAGGCGGCCATGTTTGCCGGCAACCATGCGCTCGACAATCTTGTTGCCGTCGTCGACCACAACGGCTTGCAGATTGACGGCACGATCGATGAGGTCAACTCGGCCATGCCGCTCGCCGATAAGTTCCGCGCCTTTAAGTGGCATGTGATCGAGCTTGCCGACGGTAACGACATGGCGCAGATTGCCGCCGCCTTTGCCGAAGCTCGCGAGGTGGATGGCGCACCCGTCGCTATCATCGCCGAGACGGTGAAGGGCAAAGGCGTCTCCTTTATGGAGAACCAGGTTGGCTGGCATGGCAAGGCGCCCAATGACGAGCAGTTTGAGCAGGCCATGGCCGAGCTCGCGGCAGCAGGAGAGGAGCTCTAATGGCAGAGGTCAAGAAAGTCGCCACGCGCGTTAGCTATGGCGAGGCACTTGTCGAGCTGGGCAATGAGCACGATGACTTTGTAGTGCTCGATGCCGACCTGGCTGCCGCTACGCAGACGGGTAAGTTTAAGGCTGCCCACCCTGAGCGCTTTTACGATGCCGGTATCGCCGAGAGTAACCTGATGGGTCTTGCCGCCGGCATCGCGACCACGGGCCGCGTTGCCTTTGCGAGCACCTTTGCCATGTTCGCCGCCGGCCGCGCCTACGAGCAGGTCCGCAATTCCATTGGCTACCCGCATCTCAACGTCAAGATTGGCGCCACGCATGCCGGCATTTCGGTGGGCGAGGACGGCGCTACGCATCAGTGCTGCGAGGACATCGCGCTCATGCGCACGATTCCGGGTATGACGGTGATCGTTCCTGCCGATGACATCGAGGCTCGCGCCTGCGTGCGCGCCGCCTATGAGTTTGAGGGCCCGGTCTACATGCGTTTTGGCCGTCTGGCTACGCCGGTTATCAACGACCACGAGGACTATGAGTTCAAGATTGGTCGCGGCGTGGTCGTGCGCGAGGGTTCCGATGTGACTATCGTCGCATGCGGCCTCATGGTCGCCGAGGCGCTCGAGGCCGCCGAGGCGCTCGCTGCCGATGGTATCGACGCCGAGGTCATTAACATGCACACGATCAAGCCGCTTGATGAGCGCCTGGTGGTTGCCAGCGCCAAGAAGACCGGTCGCGTGGTCACTGCCGAGGAGCATTCGATTATCGGCGGTCTTGGCGAGGCCGTTGCCTCGGTGCTCGCGGAGCAGCATCCAGTGCCGATGCGTCGCGTCGGCGTGCGCGATGTGTACGGCGAGTCCGGCCCTGCGGTTGATCTGCTGCACAAGTACGGTTTGGACGTCGACGGCATCGAAGCCGCAGTCAGGTCCGTGTTGTAAGGAAGGTTTCCATGGGATTTGTATCTGCCAACCAAGTAACGATCGGGTATGCCGCCGCTTCGCGCGAGGACGCCCTGCATTATTTGTCCGAGCAGGCTGTTGATCTTGGCTTTGCCGATGATGCTTCTGCCGTCGAGGCTGCCTTTATCGCTCGCGAGAACGAGGCCGAGACGGGCCTTGTCGCCGGTTTTGCCGTTCCGCATGCCAAGAGCGACGCGATCCATACGCCGGGCGTTGCTGTGCTTAAGCTTGCTGAGCCCGTTGAGTGGCCGAGCTTTGACGGTGTTCCCGTCGATGTCGCGCTTGCGCTGTACGTGCCCGCCGGCGAAGCCGGAACCACGCACCTGCGTCTGCTTTCCAAGGCTGCCGTGATGTTGATGGACGCCGGCTTCCGCGACAAGGTGCGCGCGAGCACCGATCCCGTTGAGATTGCTGAGCTTATTAACGCCGGGCTCGAGGGCTAGGTGCGCCCCGCCTGCTCAATCAATTGATCCTTCTCCAAGGAAAAGGGCCGCGACGCCATGTAGGTGTCGCGGCCCTGTTCCCCCAGATAAAACCTGCCAAAACAAACCTGTCCCTTATCGACAGGTCAGTTAACGCAGTCCAGGTTGAGCATATGTGAGCGAGCGGGCTCCGGGTGCGGTAAGGGGACGTGAAACAAGCGGGCGCTGACCTTTTGGTCGCGCCCGTGAAGTTGAACGTCAGATTGCCGTGCCCGGAGCCCGCGCTGCGCCGAGCAGTTACGCCGTTTGTAAAACGGCGTAACTTAAAGGTTCATGTTGCCGTGGATGTAGGGGGTAACCTCGGGGGAGATGTGGCCGCAGCCCAGCTCGCGCAACGCGGACTCGATGGCGGCGGGCAACGGGGCCTTGCCCTCGGCATTGACGGCGGTGCCGCCGAGAGAGGCAATCTTGGTGACATCTGTGGGAGCGGCTTCGATATGCATGCAGCCGCCGACCAGGCGTGCGCGGACCTGAGCCAGGTTAAGATCGTGCAGGTAATCCTCGCAGGCGCGGATTAAATCGACCTTCTCACGCGTAAGCTCCTCGCCCGTGGGGACGCGCGTGGCCAGGCAGGCTCCTGCCGGCAGGTTCCAGACGGGATAGCCCCAGGCGCGCAGCAGCTCGCGCTCCTCGTCCTTGGTAAAGCCGACCTCCATAAGCGGCGAGCGCACGCCGAGCTCCCGGGCGGCGCGCATGCCGGGGCGGTAGTCGCCGCGGTCGCTTGCATTGCTGCCGTCGATGACGGTGGGAAAGCCCAGCGACTTGGCGTGGTTGACGATGGCGGTAAAGCCGGCGCGCTTGCAGTGGTAGCAGCGGTCGGCATCGTTGCAGGCTACCTGGGGGAGCTGCAGCTGATCGACCGAAAGGTTGAGCACAGGGAGCTTAAAGTGCGCGCCCTCATCGCCCCGTCCGTCAACCGCCTGCTCAAACGAAGCTTGCTCGGGCGTGCCGATGAGCGGCGTGGTGAGGTGAACAAGCAATGTGCTGGTGGGCATGATGCGGGCGCAGACTGCGGCCAAAAAACTGCTGTCGACGCCACCGGAAAAGCCGATAGCGACGCGTCCGTATGCCAAAAGCAGCCGCTCGAGTGCTGCGAGTTTGTCCTGAAGCTCCTCTGCAGGTGCGGTAGTGTTTGAAAGCATGAAACGCTCCTTGCCGTTGAGTACTCGGTCGAAAACTATAATCCTACCGAGCAGCTCGCCATAAGACTTCTATCTATGTAACGAAAGTGCAATATGCTATATACGTTATATACAAGTTTGTAAAGTGCGGTAGAGTGGCAGTAACGCAAGCCGATGAAGGGGACCGATATGATCAAGGCTGTCATTTTTGATATGGACGGAACGCTGGTCGATACCGAGCGTTTGGGCATCAGGGCGTGGAAAGCGGGCGCGGTCGAGCTGGGGATCACGATTGATGATGCGCTGATTCATCAGTTTATCGGTCGCACACTGCCCGACGTCATGAACATCCTTGAGAAACACTACGGCAACCGCGAAACCGCCGAGGCAATCTATGTCCGCCACAAGGAGATTCGCGACGAGATGGTCAAGACCGACCTGGAGCTTAAGGCTGGCGCTGCCGAGTGCCTCGACGAGCTGCTGGTTGCGGGCTATCACGTGGGCCTTGCGACGTCGTCGCGCCACGTTACGGCCGAGCGCAACCTTAAGATGGTCGGCCTATTTGACAAGTTTGAGACCGTAACCTGCGGCGAGGATGTCGTACACGGCAAGCCCGACCCCGAGATGTACCTGCTCGCCTGCGAGCGTGCGGGCTTTGCCCCCGAGGAGTGCGCCGTGGTCGAGGATTCGCGCAACGGTTGCGTCTCGGGCATTACGGCCGGCTGCCATGTCTATGCCGTTCCCGATATCGTGCCGCTACCGCAGGACGTGGTGGATGGCTGCGAGGCCGTGCTCGATGCGCTGTTCGATCTGCCGGCGGCGGTCAAGGCCGTGCGCTAACGGTGACGACGGCGGTGCCTGCGCGGAAGCACTGAGGTAGCCAGCCCCTCTTATCCCGCCATGACTGCAGTTTTGGCCGATAGGAGGGGCTTTGTACTTTAAGCGATT
>CABPXT010000028.1:0-16529 GCA_902461405.1 uncultured Collinsella sp. | reverse complement strand
CCGCTGGCAACTATCTGCCAGCGGGCCTGTTCCTGTTTCGGTGAGGATTCAGCCTCACCGTCTATGTTGTGCGAAGGCGCTTTGCCTAGTACACCATGCCCATGGCGTCCTGAACCTCGGCCAGGGTCTGCTCGGCAATCTCGTTGGCGCGACGGTTGCCCTCGTGCAGCACGTCCTTCACATAGTCCAGATCGTTCTCATAGCGCTGACGACGCTCGCGGATCGGCGCGAAGTACTCGTTGACGGCCTCGGTCACGTACTTCTTGAGCTGGCCGGAGCCGCCCATGCCAATCTCCTCGGCAATCTCGACCTCGGAACGGCCGGTGCAGATGGCGGCGGTTGAAAGCAGGCCGGACACGCCGGGGCGGTTCTCGGGATCGAACGTGATCATGCGCTCGGAGTCGGTCTGGCTCTTCTTGATGCGCTTGGCCGTCTCCTCGGCGGTCATCGAGATGTTGATGGCGTTACCGTAGCTCTTGCTCATCTTGCGACCGTCCAGGCCCGGCAGCAGCGGGGTCTCGGACAGCAGTGCGTCGACCTCGGGGAACACCTTGCCGTAGCGGTTGTTAAAGCGGCGGGCGATGGTGCGGGTGAGCTCGATGTGCGGCAGCTGGTCGCGACCGACGGGCACCACGTTGCCCTTGCAGAACAGGATGTCGCAGGCCTGATGTACCGGGTAGGTGAGCAGAAGGCCGGTGAGCTCGTGGCCCGAGGCCTCCATCTCGGCCTTGACGGTGGGGTTGCGCGCCAGCTCGGCCTCGGACACCAGCGACAGGAACGGCAGCATGAGCTGGTTGGCGGCGGGCACGGCGGAGTGCGCGTAGATCATGGTCTTGTCGGGGTCAATGCCGCAGGCAAGGTAGTCCATGACCATGTTGTACACGTTGTCCTGGATGTGTTCGGTCGTGTCGCGGTCAGTGATGACCTGGTAGTCGGCGATGAGCACGTTGGTCTTGGCGCCCATGTTCTGCAGCTCAACACGGCCCTTGAGGGTACCGAAGTAGTGGCCCAGGTGCAGACGGCCGGTGGGGCGGTCGCCGGTAAGCATGGTGAACTTCTCGGGCGTTTTGGCCAGGCCCTCGCGAATGGCGTTGCTCTTTTGCAGCGCGACTTCGTAGCTGTTCTCGTTTGGCATGATTGCTCCTAACGTATGTTCATGGGTCAAGATGATAACGCGTTTATTGGAGGGGCGGTGCGTAAGTAGGCGAGGGGCGGGAGAGGGACGCGCGTGGTGCGGCATGTGCGATGGGTGCGGCGCGGCCGCGCTTGGCCAACGGCGCCTTGGCACATCCTCGGCAGCTTGCCCTAGAGCTTGTGGTGGCGCTCTTCTTTGCGCTCCTCGGCTGCCTGCTCCTCCTGCTTAAAAGCGGGGTCGTCGGGGGTGACCAGCTCGTCTTCGTGTGTGCGCTTGTTGTAATGGTGGCGCAGCACGGGCTCAAACAGATGAAGATGCTTGGCAAGGCCGCCGAGCCAATGGCGAGCACGGTAAAGATGAGCACGCGCATGGGCACCTCGACCTGGTTAATCGCGGCGGCGCCGGCCGAAAGCATGATGCACCAGGCATAGATGAGTAGCACGGCCTGTTTTTGGTTGTAGCCTTCTTGGATCAGGCGGTGGTGGATGTGACCCTTGTCGGCCTGCCCGATGCTAATGTGGGCGCGCCTGCGGCGCACGATGGCGCTAAACGTGTCGATGATGGGCACGCCGGCAACGATGAGCGGGATGATAAGCGAGGTGAGCGCGGCGGTGCGGCTCACGTTGAGTAGCGAGATGGAGCCCAGCGCAAAGCCCAGAAGCAGCGACCCCGAGTCGCCCAAGAAGATGCTTGCGGGGTTGAAGTTGTAGCGCAAAAAGGCCAGACAGGCGCCAAAGAGCGCAATGGAGAGCGCGGCGGCGTCGATGCGGCCCGAGAGAACGGCCATCGAAAACATGGTGAACGACGCGATGCCGCAGATGCCCGTGGCCAAGCCGTCGAGGCCGTCGATGAGGTTAATGATGTTGGTGAATGCCACCAGATAGATCACGGTGATGGGGTAGGCGAGCCATCCGAGCATAATCTCGCCGGGGGCAAACGGGTTGACGATGACGCCGATTTTTAGGCCGCCGATACAGGCGATGAGCGCGGCGAGGACCTGTCCGGCCAGCTTTTGCTTGGGCTTGAGCTGGAAGACGTCGTCGATAGCGCCGGTCGCAAAGATGACGGTAAAGGAGAGCGCCAGCATGGGATAGCTAATGTGAAGGCGCGGGTGCGGCACCAGGACGGGTGGCCAGCCTAGGTGCCAGGTGCCTAGGATTTGTACAATGCAGGCAACGACCAGGCCCAAAAACACCGCCGTTCCGCCCAAACGCGGGATGGGCTTGGTGTTGATGCGGCGCTTAGAAGGATAGTCGACGGCATCGAGCTTAATTGCCAAGCGCTTGACCAGGGGCACCGCGAGGAAGGTCGTGATAAAGGCCGCCGCTGCCACGCATAGGTACGGTATGTAGCTCGGGGATGAAGCCATGAATCTAAAAACCGCCAAGCGTCGAAGGAAAAGGTCAGAAGAACGCCATGCGCAAAGGGCATAGCCGAACCATAATACTCGACCAAGGGGGGTGCATGTAATTGCACGCAGCGATAATCACGCGCTTACCAGATATTGGGATGTTGTCGATGGATTGTCGGGATACCGGCGGGAATCCATATGGACCGTAATGGTGATTTTCGGCAAAAGAAAACCACCCCCCACGTTACGAAAATGAACCCACCTAAAACAGGTGGGTGCCCTCATCGACTGTTCCAGCGTCCTTAACAACGAAGGATACCTGTACTAGGTACGACTGTGTGGGCTCCCTAAATAAACGCGACGGTTCACCCAGTTGCTCCGCGGGGGGCGGAATACCTACATCATAAAGCGGCACTTTGTGGATTCCAGTCTTGACATTACAAAAATCGTGTCGGACGATTACGGCGCCTTGGGCTCGAGCCGTCTGTGCGGTTGGTCCCTTTACGTTTGAGCTGCTGAATCGTTGTTTTGGAGCATGTTTTTATGCCGACGCCGTTGACCGAACTTTTTTCGCCCGCCTGCCATTTGTGTCCGCGCCGTTGCGGTGCGGTGCGCGACGAGGGTGCGCACGGCGTATGCGGTGCCGATGACACGCTCAAGGTGGCCCGCGCGGCGCTTCATATGTGGGAGGAGCCGCCTATCTCGGGCGAGGCCGGTTCGGGCACGATCTTCTTTAGCGGCTGCTCGCTCAAATGTATCTATTGCCAGAACCACGAGATCTCGACGGGCAATTTTGGGCTTGAGATTTCGCCCGAGCGTTTGGTCGAGATTATGCTGGAGCTGCAGGACCAGGGCGCCAATAACATCAACCTGGTGACGGCGACGCACTATGCGCACCTGTTGCCTGCCGCGATTGCCGCAGCTCGGGAGCGCGGGCTGGACATCCCGATCGTCTACAACACGAGCGGCTATGAGCGGGCGAGTGCCGTGGCAGCGCTCGGCGATCTGGTCGACGTGTGGCTTACCGACTTTAAGTATGCCGACGCGGGGCTTGCGCAGTCGCTTTCTCATATTAAGGACTACCCGCGCGTGGCTGTGTCGGGTCTGGCCCAGATGGCGCGCGAGATTGAGCGCCGCGGGGGAGAGCTGGTAGACGGGGACGGGCTCATGAGGCGCGGCATAATCGTGCGTCATCTGGTGCTGCCGGGGCATGCGGATGATTCGTGCCGCGTGTTGGACCTGGTGTGGCAGACGGTGGACGACGTGCCGATCTCGGTCATGAACCAGTACACGCCCAATGCACTCATGCGCGAACAAGGCGGCGACCTGGCGCGCGCCGTGACGCGCGAGGAGTATGAGCAGGTGCTCGACCATGCCGACGACCTGGGCTTTACGACGATGTTTTGGCAAGAAGGCGGCGCGGTAGACGAGAGCTTTACCCCGGCGTTCGATACCACCGGTGTTCTTACTAGTGCTCAAACCAGCTAATCTGGGACGAGGCTCTTTGAGTAGTCTTTTTGGGACGGGGCTGTTTTAGCTCCCCCTGCCGCTGTTCGACCAAACCGTTCGCGTTGTCTGTCGGGGTAGCTAAAACAGCCCCGTCCCAAAAAGACTGGGTATTGGGCGTTGACAGTTGGCGAGCCGTAGGTAAAATATCAACTTGTCCTGGGGACGTAGCTCAGTTGGGAGAGCGCTGCCGTCGCATGGCAGAGGCCGAGGGTTCGACTCCCTTCGTCTCCACCATTGGATTATTAGGCGAACCCTTTTCGGGGTTCGCCTTTTTTTGTTTGGGTTGGAAGTCATCACCCCAGTAGTCGAAAGCGAAATAAAGCTTGAGTTCATCCCCGTCTACCTCAATGAGCCGCACGAACGTCTCGATGATTTCTGCTGCATCTGGTTCCTGCGCAATGTGATCGAGCCAAGCGGCTATGGCTTCACCAGACAGATTCGCTCCTTCGTTAGCTTGAGCCTGCCGCAGATCGGCTTCTAAGGCCGCTTTCTGCTCACGGAGCATAGCAACGCGCTCTTTACCGCCGGGTGGCGCAATGCCGTCCTCGATAGCCTGCCAGATACGCTCAAACGCTGTGTCGATACGCCTGATCTCGCGCTCAATGCGCTTGCTTTCTGGTTCCTCCTTCTCTTCCTTCGTTTCGTTGTAAAGAGCCATTACATCAACGATACGTTGACGTACATCCGGCTTCTTAATCGTTTCGAGGACGGTATCAAGCACGGCTTCTTCAACGGCATCGCGCCTAAATGTGCGCCTACATTTTTTGCACTTGTAGTAGTGGTACACGCGGCCTGTTTTAGACGTTCCGCAGGTGCCAACGTAGTATTGGCCGCACTCTGGGCACCACATCTTGCCGGACAGCGGGTAATCGTTGGTGTCACGTGTCTTGTTGTGCTTGCGCCCGTTTGAGCCCAAGATGCTGTTGATCATGTCCTGGTCTTCGCGTGACCACAACGCAGGCATGCCGTCTTCGATTCGCACGCCCGCGTAACCATAAACGCCGCAGTTCTGTTCTCGGCGCAGCAGCTTTGTTATCACGCCGTGCGTTAGTTGCTTGCCGCGCTTGCCGCGTTCACCTGCGACAGCGCGCTTGATTTCGGCTACAGTCGAGCCAGCAAAGAGCATGTTTTTCATACGGTGCATCACGGCGGCTTCACGCTCGTTGACCTCGTAATACCCGTTAACAATGTCCCAGCCGTAGTGCGTGCGACCGTTTGCCATTCCGCGCTGGGCGTTCTTGTTGATACCGTCACGGATACGCTCGCTGTCTATTGCGCTTTCCCATTCAGCAAGCACTTCGAGCATTCCGAGATTCAAGACGCGCGTTGAGCCTTCGCCTAGGCTTTCGCCGGCGTAAAGGATTTCAACGCCTGCCTTGCGCAGCCTGATTCGCGCAAGCGCCATCTCGTCACGGTTACGCATGATGCGCGTAACCTTGTATATGACAACGTAATCAAAGATGCCAAGTTTCGCATCTTCCATCATGCGTTGAAATTCTACGCGCTTAACGTCGCGGCCTGTTTGCGCGTAGTCGCTATAGACGCGCACAACGTCAAGGCCGTTTTCTGCGCAGTACTCGCGCGATTTCTCAACTTGAATATCGATTGATTCGCTTCGTTGGTTATGCGAACTAAACCGCGCGTAAATCGCGGCACGTGTGCCTTTTGGCATGATAAAATCACCTTGCCTTTTCAGTTGTGTGGATTGGCAAGCCCTGCACTGGTCTTGGCGGATGTGTGCAGGGCTGTTTTTATCTATACGTAATCAACGTGTCGTAACGATCAGCACCGCTAATACCTTGGTTAGGCACCGAGTTTGTTTCTACTCGAATGATTTCAAGCCCCTTATCTTGCAGGGCGTTAAGCACCTCGTTGATTTGCTCATTGTACTTTTCATCAGCGCCGAAAACGCCACCACTAAACGTTTGCCCAAACGAGCGAACAAGCATCACATGAACTCTTCCGTCTGGATTCGGAATCGACGAAACCGCCTTGTCAATCTCATTACGCGCTAACACCTCGCGCTGTCCCTTAAACAATCCCATTTCACTACCTCCTATTTGCTTTTCGATTCCCTTGCAGCCGCCTTGGCTGTCATAGCTATATTCTGCTGCCATTCCGGCGAGCTTTCGCGGTAGTTATCGACGATTTCTTGTTCGTCACTCGACAACTCTTCCACGTCATTGAAATCGCCTGTTTCCTCATTCCAACCCAATATATCGTTCGGCGAACATCCGAGCGCTAGCGCCAAGTTCCAAACTTGTTCAGCGTTCATCATGGCCGCGCCGGATTCCCATGATCTATAGGTGTACTTGTTCACGCCGATTTTTTCGGCGAACTCGTCCCTGTTTGAAAAACCAGCGGCTTTTCTGAGCTTCATGAGCCTTATGTTCACTGCTAGTCTCCTTCTCTAATTTCGTAAGTGCATAGTACAACGAAAATAGCTAATACACAACGAAATTATTTATTTCCGCTTGACAAAGCTATTTTGCTTGTCTATTCTACGGAACCAGTTGCTAAGCAGATTAGCAGCTAGCTAATATTTCACGTGTAAACCCGTGAAATATACGGGCGTTCTCCTTGACAAGCAAGGAGAACGAACACTGCTCAATGAAAGGAGGTGAAGCGTATGAACTTCGACAAGGAAACGTTTGCGGCCAATCTTCGAGCCGCACGCGCAAAGCTTGACATCACGCAAGACGAGTTCGCGCGACGCGCTGGTATCTCCAAAGATGCCGTCGTGAAGTACGAGAGTGGCGAGGGTTATATACCCGGTGCCGACAAGATCATGTCTATCTGCCGGGTGGCGCACATCAGCCCTAACGATTTGATGGGATGGGAGGAAATCGCGTAATGGATGAATTTATCGATGTTTTGACGCTCTGGTTGTTCATAGCAACTGCCGTTGCCCTCGGCAGGTTCATTAGCAAGTAAGAAAGGAGGGGTTTCAGATGTATGAAACCCAATCGCAAACCAACGGTTTGCATCGTGGTTTTGACGAGCGCGAAATGTCGCAAGCTCGATGTTTCGCAGACGGCATTTTGCCGGCGCGTCAAAGCTATGGCGCAAGCTCGCGAAATGAAAGCGCCCGCACCTGGCGGCAACCGGGCACGGGCAATGTCAAAACCTTCACCAGTAATGACAACGAGAATTTTACACCATTAGCAACGGTTAAGCGGTGGTTTTGCGGCGCTATTGCCATGCTAACGGCAACGGGAATCCTGCTTATCGCCCTGGCTGGTGCCATTATCTGGCTTACGGAGACATACAACCTGCCTTGGCTACCGTTCGTCCTTGCCGGTCTTGAGCTGTGGTTTATCGTCCGAATGGTCGACCAATGAGGGGCTATCTCGACCGTGACGCGAACGGTTTTTGGGTCGCGCGGCTGATCATCGATGAAGCCCGCAGACCGGGCGTTAGCGGAGCCGGAGACGTTCGCACGCGCCACAGACTGCCCGTGCCGCCGTCGGCACCGCGAGAGGTCGCAGAGGTGGCTTTCAGGCGCTTTATGAGCCGCGAGGCAAGGAAGCGCCATGGACGTTGACGATTTCACGCAGCCGCTCGAATCCGTGATGCGGCAGGAGCGGTTGGCGGTGTATCCGGTGCCGCTCAAGCTCAAAGACCGCCAAGAGCTGTTCGAGACGTGGTGCAAGCTCAATCCGAGGGCGCTGCGGCAGATCGAGCTCACGGCGCTCGCAATCGACCAGCGCGGCATCCGCGTGAGCACCAAGTACCTCATTGAGAAGCAGCGCTACGAGGGCAACGTCAAGCTCGTGGGCGTGCCGTTTGTGGACGGTAACGGCGTCGAGCATGTCTACGGCATTAACAATACGGATACGCCGCTTTTGGCACGTTGGCTTCTCAAGAAGCATCCGAAGCTGAACATCAAACTTCGCAATTCAATCTATGACAAGGAGAACAATCATGAAGCGTAAGGACGCAATCAAGTTCCTCGATTCCGTTGCCGAGTACATCAGCAATACCGACGGCACCATTACGGTCTTCAACTCCAAGAGCGGCGAGAGCATCGACCTTGATACCGATCTGGCTCTCTGCTTCATGGGGACACCCATCGTTGCCATGAAGGACGTGCTTGAGAGCGACAGGCTCGACGATATGACACCTGGTATGTTCGTCCACCTGATGACCAAATCGGCGTGCAACGCATATGTGCAGCAGCTCCAACAACGCTGAGCAGCTGGCGCTCGATCTTTTTGGCGAGCAGCCGATGCCGACGCCCGGGCAATGCCGTTTCGAGCTTCATCTACTCGAGCACGGCGAAAAGCCCAAGAGCGCGTGTGGCTTTCGCGGAACGACCGTCTGGACTAACTGCCGCGAGGTCGGCAAGTGCCTTTGGGACGGCTGGCACCAGCAGGGGACAAGCGATGGATTGATGACGGGAGGTGAGGACGATGACGGCGATTCCTAAAGACGTGCACGATCAGGCGCAGGAGCCCATGGCATGGTTTCAGCACGACGCTAACGCACAGCAGGACATCAAATGCCAACGGCTGCTCATGCGTCGCGGCAACGAGGGCTACGGCGCTTACTGGCGGCTCTGCGAGCTTCTGGCGAGCACCAAGCACCACTCAATCGCGGTGGACACCGATGAAGACTGGCTCATTCTTGCCGGCTCGATTGGCTTGCGCTCGATGGGGGCGTTCGACGAGACGGTAAGCATCGCCGAGACGCGCGATTTCATTGACTGCCTGCTCGAGATCGGCTTGCTCGTGAGGGACGGAAAAGGCCGAATCGAGAGCGAGAGGATGTGCAAAAACGCGCTTTATTTTGGCAAGCAGCGCGTCAACGGAGCCAAGGGCGGCAGGCCGAAAAAGAAGCAGGAAAACCCGCCAAACTAGCAGGTCAGAGCGTATGTTTGTGTTGTTGCGGATTGAAACCAGCGCGAAACCATCGGTTTTAGGTTGAGCTAAGCCTAACAATACATAACATAACAATACAGAAGCGGGTTTTTGGGTTTGGGTCTTTAGACCTAAACCCAAAGCCAAAAACCCGCACTTGCTTGTTATGTTGACTTACAAGCAAGGTTCTTCTTTCTTGCTTCTTCTTTCTTGATCGATTCGTTTTTCGAGCGATTCCAAAGCCTGTTTTTGAGTTTTCAACAGTAGTTATCAACAGGTTATCAACAAGTTTTCAACAATAGCAAAGTTTTCAACAAAGGAGCGTTGGCGATGCCTTACGGGAGCTATGTCAACAAAGTCCGAAAGCGCATGTGCCCTTACTGCGGCATCGAGCGGCATCTGGACTGGTTCATTAAGGATAGCGAAGCCTGCTGGAAGTGCAGAGAGACGAAGAAGGACGAGAAGGAGGTGAAGAGAAATGGCATCATCGGTTGATCGCGAAGACCGCGCTTACGTCAGGCGTAGACTTACGCAAGACGATCTCGTTTTTCTCAAGGAGCTACAGCAGGAGCTGAACAATCAGCCGACATTGGCAACGGCTGACCCGCGCTTTTGGGTCATTCGAGACTACGAATACCGCGAAGCAACAGATGGTGATGACATCGAAGCCGTTGAGCTTTTTGAAGACGGCGAAGGCGAAATCATTAGCTTAGAGGAAGCGGTGTCGCGAGCCTACAAGGACGAGCTTGATTTTGGCGGCGAAGAGCACGCCAAAAAATGGCTTGAAGACAACTGGCTTGAGCTTGGCGCGGACGGTTGCCTGCTGGCACGTTACACGAATCTTGGCATCAGCATTTCTAAGGGTGTAATCAAGGATTACGCCGAGAACAACGCGCTGGGCTGCGTGTTCCTTACGAAGCTGTGGGCAATTGTCCCGGACACCATGTTTCTCACGCTTCGTGAAGCGGAAGAGCACCTTAAGGCCAATTACTACCACTACACGACAGAAGCGCATACGTACTGCATGCACGCTTGGCGTTCACCAGACGTCGCGCAGCTGATAAAGCTGCTCCATACGGTCGATTTTGACGAGTTGGCGAAGCTGGTTTCAAAGGAGTGATGGCAATGAGTTCTTACGTTAAGCGTGTAGGTGATCTGACCGAGCCTGTTGAGCTCAGCGCTTCGCAGATTGCCGAGAAGATGACCTCAACGGTCGATTCCGAGTTCGACCCTGTGACCAAGCCCTTGCATTACGCGGGGCATACCGGCATTGAGTGCAAGCAGGCAATGGAATCGATGCTTGGCACCGATGAATACGTGTCCTATATGCAGGGATGCGCCTTCAAGTACCTGTGGCGCTGGAAGTCCAAGAACGGCATCGAAGACCTCAAGAAGGCGCATGAGTGCATCGAGAACATGCTTGAAGCACTGGAAGGCGGCGCGTCATGAGCGGCGGTGACTTCTACGCCGCTCCCAAGATCGTCACTGTCCGCAAGGCGCATGTGTGCGCGTACTGCGGCGAGACGATTCCAGCGGGAACCCATGGCGTGCTCATGGAAAGCGGCCTTTGGATGCGTCTGTTCTGGAAGCGCTACGCATGTCCGCGCTGTCAGCCATATGTCAGTGAGTTTTGGAGCTGGCAAGGCTTGGAGAGCGAAGACATCGAATGGGATTTCGACGAGTTCATGCGGGAGTATCACCGCGATGTGTGGGTGACCGACGATGACGATTAGGAGCGACCGTAAGACCCTCGAGAACCTGTGCGCCGTATCGCAGGACATGAGCCGTCGCATTACGACGTGCGAGAAGCGCGGACGCGATGGTGCACGGGTCGATTACGACGATCTTGTTTGCTGGTGCGATTGCGTCGGTGACGCAATCGAAGTGATTCATCGAACTTTGGAGGAAAGAAATGAAAGAGTCTAAGACCAAGGAAGAGTATGAAGAGGCATCGACGATGCTGGTTGGGTGCGCCCTGCTGATCGTCCCGTTCGCGATGCTGGTTGCCAGTATCGCCATTGGCTTCATCTTCGGCGCAGGCTATGGGTTCCTGGCTTTCTCCTGTTTCCTGCTGATCATGTGCATTTACTTCATTTACGCGGCAAAGCTCAGCATGCACAAGGCGAAGAAAGCGGCCAAAAAGGAGCAGGACGATGATTAAAGTTTCCGGCTGCTGCGACGGGTGCGGGAAGGAAGCCGACTGCACCAACATTAACGAATTCGCAAGGGTGCACGCCTATGACAAGGGCAGGCTGGTCGAGTTCGACATTTGCAAGGACTGCATCCACGAGATTCGCGACATGTCGGGCAGTGTTATCGACGTCGTACGTGAATTGAAGCGCCGCCATGGACGTTGAGGTCAAGCGCGACCCAAAGGGCGTGTGGTACGCGCAGCCGTATCTTGGCAAGGCACCTGACGGGCGGCAGATACGGCCACGCCGTAGCTTTCCGGATGCCACGACGCGCGAGGAAGCACAGGCTTTGGCTGATGCTTGGGCTTCTCACCTGACCTTTGACGGCAAGGTCAAGAGCACGCTCATAGTCGACCTGCTGTGGGAGTACATCGAGCAGCGGAAGGTTAAGGGAGCGGGCTTGAACACCGTGAAGAGGTGGTCGCTCTTCACACGAACCTACGTGGGCAAGTACCTCAAGGGCAAAGTCGCTCGCGACCTTACCGCTATCGAGCTGAACGACTTCGAGACGCGGCTCGGCGTGAGCAAGAAGAACGGCGGTCAAGGTCTTTCGCGCAATACGATCATCAGCGTTCACCACTTTTTGCGCGGCGCATACAACTTCTGGGTGCGTATCGGCATCTGCGAGAACAACCCAATGCTCATGGTCGCAAAGCCGCCAGAGGAACGCCATGAAGCCGTTAGCATCGACGAATGGGATTACAAGGCGCTCGATGCCACGGTTTCCGAAAAGCTCGACCTTGAAGCGCAAGATAAGCGCTTCATGCGCCAATCAGCCTATGCTTTCGCGGCTTGGCTCGCACTGCATACGGGGATGCGCGTCGGCGAGGTGTGCGCCGTAAGGCGGCGCGACCTCCACAGGGCGCAAGGGTTCATCCTCGTGAGCGGTACGGTCATCGAGGTTCCGGGCGGCGGCGTTATCCGATCCAACGTGACCAAGAACAAGAAGACGCGGCCTGTGGCGTTAATCGACGAAGAGTGGGAGCGGATAAAAGCCTATCTCGCGCAACAGGATTCGATTTCAGACGCTTTTACGCCCGATTCGCCACTGGTGAGCGTAGACGGCTCTTACATGCGTCCTACGACCGTCTCAAAGGCTTTCAGCCGCGCTCGCGACCGTGCGGGCATGCCGAAGGCGTACACGTTCCACTCATTGCGCCACACGCACGCCACGTGGTGCCTGGCGAACGGCGTTGACCTCAAGACGCTTGCAGATCGCTTGGGGCACTCGAACGAAGCGACAACGCTGAAACTCTACGCGCACCTTCTGCCGGGGCGCGACCAGGCAGCGGCTCAGGCGTTCAACAACTTTGCCAAGAAGCTTGAGGACGGAGTGTAAACGGTGTGTAAATGGCAAGACCTCAGCCATTTGCGGCACGGCACGAAAACGAGAGGTCAGAAAGCAAAACCGATGGTTTGGGAACGGTTAGCCGCCGTATTCCAAGTAAGAATCAGGAGATACCGAAAATGGTACCGAAATTGACTGCCGAACAAAGGCGTGCAGCCCTCGATAAGGGGATGCAGATCAGGCTCAAGAGAGCTGAGTACAAGGCCAAGCTTAAGAACGGTTTGATGTCCGTTGAGCAGTTCTTTGAGTTGGCAGACAGCGGCGAGCAGGCCGCGTCGGGCATGCGTGTCGAATCGCTGATTAGGTCGATGCCCGGTTACGCAGTTCCGCGAACCGAACAGCTCATGAAGCGTCTGCGCATCAGTGCGAGCCGCCGAGTGAAGGGATTGGGGTACGTCCAGCGCGAGGGTCTTATCAAGGCGCTTGGGGGTGGATGCCGTGAGTAGGTCGAGTGAGCAGGCACGCCGCCGAATCAAGAGACTGAGTGTGCTTGTAGCGGTGCTTATAGCGTTGTTGGGCTGCATCATCGTCTTTCTTTGCTTTTGCCTTGCGGAGCTGTTCATAAGCATCATTACCGGTTGCATGTTCTCATGGCTCTTCCCGTCACTCGCAACCGCGATGGTGATCCTGACCTATATCGCATTGGCAATCGTGAGGGGTGGCAATTGTGAGTGACAGCCTTAACAACGTCACCTTGAGTGGCAACCTTGGACAAGACGCAGAGGTTAGATACACCAACAGCGGCCTTGTGGTAACGAGCTTTTCGCTGGCTGTGAACAAGAGCCGCAAGCAGCAGGACGGTAGCTATAAGGACGTGACCAGTTGGGTCGACTGCGTGATGTACGGCAAGCGTGGCGAAGCGATGTTCAACAACGGCCTTCTGATGAAAGGCGCACGCCTAGCCATCCTTGGGCACCTGCACCAGAACGTGTGGGAGAAGGACGGCAAGCGCTACCGCAAGCTCGAGGTCATCGTCGATAACGTGGCGATCATGACTTCGCAGCGACAGTCGCAGCAGCAGGCGGCAGCACCGCAAGCCGCGACCTGTCCGGATTTGTACGACGAAGACATTCCCTTTTAGGAGCTGACATGTACGGACGAAAGATGAACGTTTGCCTGGCTGACGGAACAGCCATGCCGACATACGCGCACGATGGCGATGCAGGCTTCGACCTTTGCATCACCGAGGATGTAAGGCTTGAGCCAAACGCAAGTGCGGTCTGCGGACTTGGCTTTGCCTGCGAGATTCCGAGCGGCTGTGTCGGTCTGGTCTTCCCGCGCTCCGGCCTTGGCGCTCGCTATGGCGTGACACTGCGCAACAGCGTAAGTGTTATCGACAGCGGATACCGTGGCGAGGTGCACGCACCGCTGGTCAACCTCAGCTGCGATACCGTGTATCTTCCCAAGGGTACGCGCGTGTGCCAGATGGTCGTTATGCCGTTCGTGCCGTGCGATCTTGTCGGGGTTGATAGCCTGACCGACAGCGAGCGCGGTACCGACGGCTTCGGCTCTACGGGTATCGACTAGAGTTGATGCTTTGTGGATGCCAAGGAATACTTCGAGCGCATCCGTGACGAGGTGGTTAGCATCGAACATGCAAAGGAGATGCTAGCCCGCCTTAAGGCTCGCGAGGGAGCCAAGGCGCAGAGCTACAGCACGGGCGGCGGCGGTGGTGGCTCAGACCCTATGGATGCGATTAACGGGCGTATCGACTTTGAGGGGAGGTTGGAAAGGAGGATTGCGGACAGCCAAGCCGAGGTGGACGAAGCGTGCGTGCTGCTCTACGGTGCCGACAATCGCGGCGGCTTGGCTAAGCTCAAGGGCAACCGCTACGCCGACGCGCTGTGCATGGCTTATCTCCAAGCGATGCAATGGGACGAGATTGCCGATGTGATGCAGTGCTCGCGCCAATGGTGCAGGGAGCTTTGTAACACTGGGTTCCGCTATATCAACGAGGTGGGCTTTGCTGCGCTCAAAGATATTTGAGATTGGTACTTGTCATCACTTTTCGGTTTGCGTTATATTTCGGTACGGTGGATTATCAGAAAGGGACACGGCCTTGGGTCGCGTCCCTTTTTTGTTGGAGGTCGCGCAATGGCTAAGGGCTTCTCTTACCGCTTCTACCATTCGCGCGATTGGGAACAGGCGCGAGAGCTTGCATTGCAGCGCGACGCCTATCTTTGCCAGCACTGCCTTAAGGCTGGCATCGCAACACCAGCAACGATGGTGCATCACATCATCGAGCTAACACCATCGAACATCAGCGATCCGAACATAGCGACCGACACTCGCAACCTTGTAAGTCTGTGCGACCTTTGCCACAAGAAGGTGCACGGCTGGGCAAGGCAGGGCAGCACAAGGCAAGGGCTGCGCTTTGACGAGGACGGCAACTTGGTTTCGCTGACAGACGAAAACACAGAGCCGACACATTGAGACGAGCCAACATAATTTTATGCAAAATGGCAGCTCGCAGCGCTTCTCTATCCCCCCGGTCAAATTCAAACAAACCGTGGGTACGGGACCAATGCCGCAAGAGAGAAAAGAACGCGCGGAAGTTTTTGAAAGTGGGGTGGTCTTGTGGGAAATCGTGGAGTATGCGAAAGTAACAGGTTTTTATCCAAAGCCACGGAAAGTCCCCCGAAGAAGCGCATCGCTTCCATCGAGAGCCGATACCAGAGTGAGTTAAAAAAGCTCCAACGGCTCACGAAGGACGCGATACCGGACGAGAAGCGAAGCGCCGTGCTTCCGCTGATGTCAAACATCGCGTTTTTGAAGGTCAAGCTTGACGAAGCCCGCCGCGAGCTGATGTACGAGAGCATCTTCACCGAATACGACAACGGCGGCGGTCAATCCGGGCTGCGCGAGCATCCGGGATTCAGTGCCTACAACAAGTTGTTCACAACGTTCTCGCGCGGCATCAAGCAGCTCACCGACATGATGCCGTCCGGCAGCACCGCAGGCGATGCGCTCATTGACTACCTCAATGAAACGCGCTTCGGCGGCTAAGAGGAAACGAAACGGCGCGGGTCGCTGCGAGCAGGCGATACGAAGCTACTTCGGTGGCATTCTCAACGGTGAGATCACCGCTTGCGAGAAGATGCATCAGGTCGCGGAGCGCGTGTTGCGCGACCTTGATAACGCTGACCCGCTCTATCCGTACCATTTCCGCGAAGAATTTGCGGCGAAGCACGTTAACTTTATCGAGACGTTTTGCCGTTTGCCTTCCGGTAAGCTTGGACGCAAGTTCAAGCTCGAGCTTTTCCAGCTCGCAATTCTCTCCGTTATTTTCGGCTTCGTGGATGCCGAGGGCTTGCGCCAATACCGCGAAGTCCTTTGGATCATGGGGCGAAAGAACGGCAAGACCGCGCTTGGGTCTGCAATCGAGAACGACTTGCTCGTAAACGATGATGAGGGCGCACCTGAGATCTACAACGTCGCTACGGCTCACGACCAGGCGGCGAAGGGCTTTGCCAATGCCTGGCGCATGGTGATGACATCGCCGGCGCTGGCAAAGCACGTGCGAAAACGTGTGAGCGACCTTTACTGCGACCTCAACATGGGGACGATCAAAGCGCTTTCCGCCAACACGAATCACCTTGACGGACTGGATATTTCAGGCGCTATCGTTGACGAGCTCGCAGCCATGCGTAATCGCGACCTTTACGACCTGACAATTCAAGGCACATCCGCTCGTAGACAGCCTTTGGTTTTGGAGATCACGACCAACGGTTTCGTTCGCGGTGGCATCTTTGATGCCCAATACGAATACGCCGCCAAGTGGCTGAACGGCGAAGCGTCCGGCGAGAAAGCTGAGCATTTCATCGCTTTCATCTTCGAGCTTGACGAGCGCGAGGAATGGAAAGACGAGAAGTGTTGGATCAAGGCCAATCCGGGTCTTGGAACCATCAAGTCAATCAACGCATTGCGCCAAAACGTCTCGAAGGCGAAAGACGATCCGACGTTTTTACCGACGTTGCTTGTGAAGGATTTCAACCTCATTGAAAACCAGTCTCAAGCATGGCTCACGTGGTCTGAAATCCATAACGAGAAGACTTTCGACCCGTCTGATGGGTCTTTTTCTTAGGCTCTGTTAGACCAAGGTTGACATAAAAACGATGTCACCGCGAGGCGGTAC
>CABPXT010000027.1:0-16883 GCA_902461405.1 uncultured Collinsella sp. | reverse complement strand
GGTAACTGGGGAGGCCGAGGCTATCCGTCTTCTTGTTATGGACGCGTTACCTGATAGTAAGTTACGGTGGAATAGTTCCTATTCTGTGGCCCTGCCGTGCCAAGCAGGAACTATTTCACCGCAACTTATCGAGGGGGCTCTTTGTCGTTACGTGCACTGACATTTGTCATGAAATTGCTGGTCGTGAGGGCTGCTACCGGTAGTTGCGGTAGGGTTGGGGCAGATTCAAGCTAGAAATGGTGGTCGCTACCGGCTGTTCTCGACATACTCGGGTCATTCTTCAACGGTCACCACACGAAAGGAACCACCATGGATCTTGCGATGGCACAGCGCCTCGTCGATCGCCGCAAAGCTGCTGGGCTTTCTCAGGAGGCACTTGCCGCCCGGCTGGGCGTAAGCCGCCAAGCTGTCAGTAAATGGGAGTGCAGCGAATCTTCGCCCGATACCGACAACCTTATTGCACTCGCCGCGCTGTATGGCGTGTCGCTGGATGAGCTGCTATATGGGGAGGCGGCTCACGATGCCGACGACTCGGTGGACAGCCGCCCCGACGCGGATAATTCGGACGAGGCCGTAGAAACCGAGGCTTCTGCTGATTACGCTGATTGCGGCGATAAGCCATTTGTCGATATTTCTCTCGCGCGCGGCATCCACGTTATTGATCCCGATAAGGGTGAAGAGATCCATGTTGGCTGGAATGGTATCCATGTGGCTAACGAGCGCAAGGGCGAAGAGGTCCATGTTGGGCCGGGTGGCATACATGTCGATACGCTTGAGGACGATGGGCACAGCGTGCATACCAATGCCGACGGCACCGTCACCATCGACGGCGAGACGTTTGCGAGCTGGAAGGAGGCGCACGACAAACTCGACCATCATGGCAAGCATTTCCACACCAAGTTCGGTCGCGCGTGGAACAAGTTCCCCTTTCCTGCACTTGTCGCCCTTGCATATCTGGCGCTCGGCATTATCTACGGCACGTGGGCTATGGGGCTCTTCCTCGTCTTTTTGATTCCCGTCTACTACGCGCTTGGTGACTTTATCGACCGACGTCATCTATCCAAGCTTATCGACGCCATCTACCCGGCAGCCGCCATTGCTTGGTTCCTCTATATGTGGTTCTGCTTGGGACAGCCTCATCCTGCATGGGTCATTCTCATCACCATCCCAGTTGTAAAAGCACTCATGCGCTGGTGCCGAAAGCAATGGAAACACCGCAAGCAAGCTTAAGCCGTTCTGGCCGTCAGCATCACCCAGCCAACGCCGCTCACCCCTTCAAAGTTGCGGTGAAATACGGACCGTTTGAGAACCTCGGAGCGTCCAGCAGCCCCATTTCACCACAGCTTACGAATGGACCGGGCAATTCCGGCACAGGAATTGGCATTTAACTCACCGCGCGCACGAAAAGGGCCCATCTACTACGATGAACTCGACGGGGTCGACCATACCCGCTTATTTTGAAAATCAGCAAGCCTTCTACCTGCTGTTTTTATTTTGCGATCTTCGCCACGGTCGAGTGTGTGGCAGTAAACGTAGTAGATAGACCCATTTTGTGGCACACGGCTCATCCAAGCTCAAGCTCGAATACCGAGGACCCCCTCATTCACGGCTGCGAGCGAAAAACCGAATAGAATAAATATCAAATTGCTAAGCCTGTTTGGCGAACGGAGGAAATATGGGCGAGGTAGCCGAAAAAGACTGGAGGCTGTTCAAGGAGCTGCTCCCAAAATGGCAAGAAAGCTATATGGAAATGCTCATCGGCCAGTACATCGAGATGCTAAACGGCGACAGCGAAGCGTCCAGTAGATTTTGGGCGTTAGAGGAGCGCATCAATAGGGACAAGCTGTCCTCAGGAGTGCTGGTAAACGATATTCGCCGCAGCACTATGCGTTATGAGATAGCCAACTTGCTTTCCGATAACGTGATTACGCTCGATGACCTTGAGGGTTTTACCGAAGATATTAAGAGCTACGCGCGGCGCTGCATCTGCCGGTAAGAACGCTGAGCGACATGCGCAACCACAACCGCCTTTTTGCATAAATTGCCCCGCCGATTGCATATTTCGGCGGGTCGGTTGCTTTTTGCCCACAGGTACCCCAGGGGGCGGCGTGCAAATTCCGGAGTTTTCAGCGTCCCGGAGTCCGCGGGTGCGGGAGCGGGCGCATAATACAGCGCTTAAAGTCCTGATTCTGAACCCCAACGCCTCAAGAGCCGCTCGTTTTTCTACAGGATGCGGCCCATTGCGCCTGCCTTTCGCCCAAAATCCAGTATGCAAGCGCCCCCGAATGCTGAATATTCCCAAAAATGCACGCCGCACTCTACCCCAGGCACCCGCAGCAAGAAGACGAATAGCTTCGGCCTCCCCAGTTACCGCAGGAGGCCCTAGGGCTTACCTCCCAAATCTTTCCGCAGGACGGAAGGACCCCGCCGCGCGAAGCGCACGGCGGGGTCCTGACATGTCCGAGGACGATTTGGGAGGTAAGCCCTGGGGCCTCCGATGGGGGCAGTCCTAGCCGAGGCTATTCGTCGCCGAAGCTGATGCCCAACGCCTTGGCCTCGCGCACCAGATCGCTCTGGGGGTCGACATATTTGAGCTTGCCGGCGACCTCCTCGAGCGGCATGTGGCACATCTTGCCGTCACGCAGGGCAATCATGTAGCCAAACTCGCCGCGTAGGCAACCGAGCGCTGCCTCGACGCCGCACTGGGTCGCAAAAATGCGGTCCTGGGCGTCGGGCTGGCCGCCGCGCTGCGTGTGGCCGGGGATGGCGACGCGGGTCTCGCGACCGGTCTTGGCCTCGATCTCCTTGGCGATGTCGTAGACAATCGACGGGCTCGTACGCTCGGCGAGCTTCTTCTTGTACTCCTTCTTGGACAGCGCCGCGTCCTCCTTGGAGATAGCGCCCTCGGCAACGGCTACGATGGTAAAGCGGCTGCCGGTCTCCATGCGATGCTCGATGGTCTTGATGACGTTATCCATGTCGTAGGGAATCTCGGGAATCAGGATGACGTCCGCGCCGCCCGCGACGCCGGCGTACAGCGGAATCCAGCCGACCTTGTGCCCCATGATCTCGATGACGAACACGCGGCCGTGGCTCGAGGCGGTTGTGTGGATGTCGTCGATGCACTTGGTGGCGACGTCGATGGCGCTCGTAAAGCCAAACGTCATCTCGGTGCCCCAGGTGTCGTTATCGATGGTCTTGGGCAGGGCGATAACGTTGAGGCCCTCTTCGCGCAGGCGGTTGGCAGTCTTGGTGGAACCGTTGCCGCCCAGCATAAACAGGCAGTCGAGCTGCAGCTTGTGATAGGTGTGGACCATTGCTGGCACCTTCTCGACGCCGTCGGCCTCGGGAGTATCCAGGCGCTTGAACGGTGTGCGGCTCGTGCCCAGGATGGTGCCGCCGCGGGTGAGGATGCCGCTAAAATCGGCGGGCGTCATGACGCGGAACCTGCTGTAGATAAGGCCCTGGTAGCCGTCCTCAAAACCGTAGATCTCGATAGGTTCTTCGCTATTGGTCATGAGCGTTTTGACGATGCCGCGCATGGTGGCGTTGAGCGCCTGGCAGTCGCCGCCACTAGTAAGAAGACCGATCCTGAGCATGATGAATCCTTCCGGGCAAGTTATAACATGCGCATAAGTTTACCCCCGCACACTGTTGATGCGGAGGTAAAACGTGTTAGCTCAAATGTATAGAAATGTAAGCAACGTCAGGCGAGCGTAAGGACGACGGGCCTGGCTCCTTACAGCGCAAAGGCGTCGACGTCACCCCAATGACGGCGCAGCGTGATGGCGGCAGCGGGCTCGGTGTTGTCAAAGATGACCGACCACTGCGTGTTGCTGGTGATGTCTTCCGGATTGGGCTCTTGCGCCGCAGCACGCAGGGCCTTCCAAACGACCGCCTCATCTTGGGCGCCGGCATGGGCGTCGAGGACATCGGCGATGGCGATGGCGCGTTCCTTGCCATGGCCCAGCTCGCCATTCTTTTGGTTGGGAAGCACCTCGTCGCCATAGCAGGCGAAGAAGTTCGTAACCTGGCGTACGGGAGTCGCTTTGAAAGCACGGTCTGGGTCGCGCGGATCCCACTCCACCACCTGCGCGTCACCGGCGGCGTCGTTGATAAAGAAGTGGTAATCGCGTCCGGCCATGGCGTGCATGTCGTAGGCAGAAAGCAGGTCGACGGCCTCCTGCGTGGTAGCCGCGCGGTCGAGCACCAGGCGGATGGCGAGCGAAGTGTTGATGACGGGGCGCTGCGTGTCCTGGTCACAGGGTTTGGAATCCAGGGTGAGCACGGCAATGGACACGCCACATTCGTTGACGCCGTCGAGCTGGGCAAACGGGCCCATGAGTGCGGCGGCACGTCCGGCGACGGAGTCAAGCGGAGTGTTATCGCCCAGGTTGTTGAGGGCCGCAAAGCCGATGGAGGCATAGCCATCGCGCGGGTGGTTGCGCACCAGCAGCGCCGAGGTGTCGTCCTTAAAGTCGTAATTGCGACCGGTGCGCACGCGGCCTTCGACATCTACGGCGACAAAAGCGCTGCAGGCAAACTGGGGCGCCTGGACATGTGCCGGCACGCCGGGCAACACCTGCGCCACTACGGCATCGATGTAGGCCTGGTCGTCGCGCACGCCAGCGGCGATGATGCGGTCGAGGTCGTAGTCGTAAGCAATGTCGATTGCGTACAGGTCATAGTCATCCGCGTAGCCGGTCAAGCGTTTGAGCGACGCGACGGACTTGACTTGCTTGCGGTAAACGATGCCGGTGGCAGCGGCAAGGCCGACGGCGGCTCCCGCGACACCGCAGGCGATGGCAACGTTACGTGGCTTCATGACGGCTCCTCTCGTCCTGTTAGCGCAATTGTCGCAAAAGGAGCACGGGCATGATGGCTCAACTTGGTGAGCGGCGCGGAATTAAGCACGGAATGAAGAGTGCGGCGCTGGCGTGGCGGGGTATGCTGGAGGGGACCATCAACCCAGCGAAAGGGGAGAGCATGACGGATCAGGAAACGCCCGAGCGCGCGCACGTGACGGCCGACGATATCGAGGCCGCCAACGACCTTATCGACTTTATCGAGGCATGCCCCAGCATGTTCCATACGGCGGCGACCATTATGGCCGAGCTCGACGAGGCGGGCTTTACCTACCTGCCCGAGAACGCGGCGTGGGGCATCGAGCCGGGCGGGCGTTATTACACGCAGCGCAACACCTCGAGCGTTGTTGCCTTTAAGGTGGGCGAGGACCTGGCTGCTACGTGGGGCGAGGACGGCGTTGCCGGCGACTATCATTTTCAGCTCACGGCGTCGCACAGCGATTCGCCGACGTTTAAGGTCAAGGCCGTGCCCGAGCTCGACGGCGCGGGCGAGACGCTGCGCCTGAACACCGAGGCCTACGGCGGCATGATCGACTACACCTGGTTCGACCGCCCGTTGGCGCTCGCGGGCCGCGTGTTGGTGCGCGAGGGCGACCGTATTGAGAGCCGCCTGCTTGCCACCGAGCGCGAGGTCGCTATTATCCCGAGCCTTGCCATCCACATGAACCGCGGCGTTAACGAGGGCTTTGTTCCCAACCGAGCCATTGATCTGTGCCCGCTCATCAGCGCTGGTGACCTTAAGCAGGGAGATTTTGACGCCCTGATCGCTGACGAACTGGACGTTGAGCCCGAGCAGATCCTGGGCCGCGATCTGTTCCTGGTCAATCGTCAGGATGCGCGCATTTGGGGCTGGGCCGACGAGTTCATCTCGACGCCCAAGCTCGACGACCTGGCCTGCGCCTACACCTCGCTGCAGGCATTTTTGGGTGCCGAGAACGCGCACGACGTTTCGGTCTTCTGTTGCTTCGATAACGAGGAGGTTGGCTCCGAGACCAAGCAGGGCGCCATGTCGACCTTCTTGGCCGACGCACTGCGCCGCATCAACGGATCGCTGGGCTTTGACGACGAGTCGTACCACCGTGCGCTTGCCGCTTCGATGCTCGTGAGCTGCGACAACGCGCATGCCGTGCACCCCAACCACGCCGAGAAGTGCGATGCGCGCAACCAGGTTGTGCTCAACGGCGGCATCGTCATCAAGGAAGCTGCCAACCAGCACTACTGCACCGATGCCTTTAGCCGCGCGGTGTTCCAGGCTATTTGCGATGACGCCGACGTGCCCACGCAGGCCTTCGCCAACAAGAGCGATATGGCCGGCGGCTCCACGCTCGGTAACCTGTCCAATATGCAGGCGAGCATGCATGCCGTAGACGTGGGCCTGCCGCAGCTGGCCATGCACTCGAGCTACGAGACCGGCGGCGTACGCGACGTGATGTACGCCATCCGCGCCCTCACGGCTTTCTACGAGCGAAACCTAACCATCAACGGCGCCGAAAGCGTGGAACTCTAAAACCTGCCAAAAAGGGATGTTAATTTTGGCAGGTTTTATCTGGGCAAATGCCACAGCGCCAACGGCAAGACGGAGCTGCTAAGGCTTGCAGATGAAGTCGACGCCAGTGAAACTCCGCAGGTAGAGCAAAAGTCAGCGAGAGCCCGCCAGAGCGAGCAAGGTGACGTGAAAGAAGGGCATAGGCCTTTTGGCCATGCCCGACGATTGAACGTCAGATTGCCGCTCTGGCGGGCTCGCAGCGTCGAGGGGTTCCGGCGTTTGGTAAAACGCCGGAACAATCTAATGTTCGATCCAACAGCGCAGGGTCTCGCCGGCCTGCAGGTGACGCAGATTCTCCGCGGCGATGTTGACGACGTTGTTGAGCGTAGCCTCCAGGTGGAACCATCCGGAGACGTGCGGCGTGATGAGCATGTTGGGCGCATCCCACAGGGGGCTTGTCGCAGGCAGCGGCTCGGGATCGGTGACGTCGACCGCGGCCCCGGCGAGATGTCCCGACGCCAGAGCGGCAACCAAGTCGTCGGCAACCACAAGATCGCCGCGGCCGCCGTTGGCAAAGAAGGCGCCCGGTTTCATCGCGGCAAAGAACTCGGCGTTCGCCAGACCGCGGGTCTCGGGCGTGCTGGGCATAAAGGATGCGACGATGTCAGCCTCGGCCAGGCGCTTGGGCAGGGCGTCCATGCCGTCCATGTCCTCAAACACAATGGGGTAGACGAGCGGATGGCGCTTGATGCCGCGGACGTGCGCGCCCATACTGCGGCAGAGCGTGGCAAAGTGGCCGCCGATATCGCCCGCGCCCAGCACCAGCACGTTGGCGTTTTTGAGCGAGGTGACCGGACCTAAATCCTCCCAGCGATGCTCGCGCTGCAAGTCGTGATAGCCGGGCAGGCGCTTCATCATGGAAAGGACCATAGCAAACATGTGCTCGCTCACGGCCTGGCCGTAGGCGCCCACCGAGCAGGAAAGCTTAGCGTCGGCTGGCACGGTGCCGGCGGCCAAGTAATCGTCATAGCCCGCGGTCTGCAGTTGCAACAGCTGGAGGTGCTCGCACGCGGTAAGCAGGGCAGGGTCTATGTTGCCCAAGATCACGTCGGCGTTGGCGACCTGCTCACACGTGATGGTGTCGGCGCTCGTGTAGATAAAGTCCTCGCCCGGAGCGCTCGACTCAAGAATTGCGCGATGACGGTCGTTGACGGGCAACAAAACCAGGATGTTCACAAGCAGTCCTCTCCGCCCAACCTGCCAAAAAGGGACAGGTTTGTTTTGGCAGGTTTTATCAGGCAAAACGTTCAAATAAAACGCCGGATGCAAGACGAGCGTGCCCGTCGGCATCCGGCGCATCCACGGCTACCAGCTGAGCAGCTCGTAGCCGTCCTCGGTCACCACGAGCTGTACCTCGCACTGGGCCGAATCGCTGCCGTCCTTGGTGCGCACGCACCAGCCATCGCCCTTGCTAATCTTGATGTCGGGCGCTCCGGCGTTGACCATGGGCTCGATGGTAAAGACCATGCCCGGAGCCATGATGGTGTCCACATCGGGCGCCTCGGTGGTAAAGCCCACAAACGGGTCCTCGTGGAACTCCTTACCGATGCCGTGTCCGCCGTACTCACGCACCACGCTAAAACCGGCGTCCTCGACCGTCTTTTGCACGGCCTCGGCCATCACGGACAGCGGCAACCATGGCTTGACGGCTGCCAAACCCGCCTCCACGCTGGCGCGGGTGACGTCGACCAGGCGCTGGCGCTCGGCCGAGACCTCGCCGATGCAGAACATGCGGCTCGAGTCGCTAAAGTAGCCGTCCAAGATCGTGGAGCAGTCCACGTTGATGATGTCGCCCTCGTGCAGCACATCCGTATCGCAGGGGATACCGTGGCAGACGACGTCGTTGATCGAGGTGCACACGCTCTTGGGATAGCCCTCGTAGTTGAGATCGGCCGGCGTGCCGCCGTGCTCGACTGTGTAGTCGTAAATCATCTGGTCGATCTGGTTGGTGGTCATGCCTGCGGCGATATGCTCGCCCACATAATCGAGCACGCCCACGTTGATGGCTGCCGAGCGCTTGATGCCCTCGATATCGGCGGGCGTCTTGTAGAGCGTGCGGGGCAGAACCTCCCAGCCCTCTTCCCACAAGCGCTCGAGGCGCTCGTCGAAGGCGCTATGGCATTTCTTATATTTTTTGCCGCTGCCGCACCAGCAAGCGTCGTTGCGGCCGGGCACGGGTCCGTTGTCAAACATGGCTAACTTCCTTTCATTCGCAGCTAGTATAGCCCACCCACGCGTCCATAAAAGTTGCGGTGATATAGTTCCGATTTAAGCGGTTTAACAGCACAAATAGGAACTATATCACCGCAACTGATGGGGTGGGATGGCGGGCACTAGCTGCTGCGTGGTTTTGCTAGTAGCTCACCTGGCAGGGAATGCCGAGGGCTTGGACGCGCGCGGCAATGGCGTCGAGCACCTCGGGCGCCGCTTTAGCAAGGCCGGCGACCGGTGTCTCGCGCGCCACCGTGTAGATGGTCGCTTCTTGCGGGCGAATGCGCTCAAGCGCCGCGAGCCAGGGGGCAACGTACCCCTCGCCGGTGTTGTCGATGAGCTTGCCCTGATACTCGCCGGTCAAAAAGATCGTCTGGATAATAACGTGACCGTCAAAGCTTGCGAACGTCTCGATCTGGTGCTCGACGTCGTAGGGGCCGACAGGCTGATCGAGCAGCTGGATAAACGCCGGGTCGACCGTATCGAGCTTAAGAATGTTGTCGTCGACCATCATGAGCGCATCGTGTACCTGGGGACGGTCGGCGCGCGTGCCGTTGGAGAGCACAGCAATCTTGGTGCTTGGGGCAAGTTCGTCGCGCAGTGCGACGGCACCGGCGATGGCCTGCGGAAACTCCGGCGCGGCGGTGGGCTCGCCGTTGCCTGCGAAGGTGATCACATCGGGGAGCTCGCCCTCGGCTGCCATCTCGCGCAGCTTTGCCTCGAGCGCGTCGAGCACCACGGCAGCCGTGTTATACGGCTCGTGGCAGGGGCGCTCGGCGTTGAGGCCGTTTTCGCAGTAAATGCAGTCGAACGTGCAGATTTTGCCGCTGGCCGGCATCATGTTGACGCCGAGCGAGAGACCAAGGCGGCGGCTGCGCACCGGTCCAAAGATGGGGCTGGCATTCAAAAACGTAGACATAGACATATGCTCCTCAAGACAATTGTGCCTAAGCATAGCATCGGCTCCGAAGCAAGGTGCGGGCTCTTGCTTTACAAGTTTCGTTTTTGCACGTCGCTCATTATGCCGTGCCATGAAAAGCCTCAGGTCGGGTACAGTTAATCTGTTAACAAAGCGTAAAGCAATGCGGGTCTATCCAACCGTACTGACGGGCAACTGGATGGGCATTGACGATGGGAACACAGTATGGATTTTACGGTTGAGAATGCGGGCACCACGATCGCCTGTCGCGAGTATGCCGGCCCGGTTGTATCGTCCGATACGCCCGCCTTGGTGTGCGTGCACGGCGCCTGCGTCGATGGCACATTTTTTGACGGCATCGCCCGCGAGCTCGCCTGTGACTACCGCGTCATTGCCTACGACCGCCGCGGTTGCGGCGAGAGCAGCGACGCCGCGGACGGGCGCTACGACCTCGCCGCCCAGGCTGCCGACCTGCAGGCCGTTATCGAGCATATTGGCGCTCCGGCAAACGTGCTCGCGCACAGTGCCGGTACACTGGTGACGCTGGAGCTCCTCCGTGCAAACCCTGCCATAATCTCGCGTGCGATTCTGCATGAACCCGCCGTGACAAACGAGGGTGCCGGCCTGGGCGCGGCTCCGGTTTTACTCGAGATGATTGCTGCGGGAAAGGTCTCGAGGGCATTAAGGGCCTTCCTGGGCGCCATCGGCGATTCGGACCCTGAGGCTCCCAAGCTAACCGAGGCAGAAGCCAAGCATGCCCTGCGCAACGGCCGCAGTTTCATGGCAAACGAATACGAGACCACTATGACCTACGTTCCCGATTGGAATCGCGCCCGCGCATCGAAAACGGTGGCCGCCGTATTCCTGGGCGAGCTCTCGATTGGCACGCCCCGCGAGGCGGGCACGAGGACAGCAGCTGAGCTCTTGGACTGTCCGCTCGTAACGGTTCCCGGCGCGCACAACGGGCTGCGCGATCGCCCGACAGCGACCGCGCAGGCTGTCCGCGGGATCTTGGGGCTCTAGCACCCGCAATAGTCAAAGCAGGCTCCATCCGCAAACGTTTCGGCCGTGTTAACAAATGTGCTCAAAACCTCACGTCTGCGGCTTCAATCGCCCCGTCTGCCAACTCATAAAAATGTAACAGCATTCACGTGCCCACCTGCATCGGCAAGGTGTTACTCTTGTAACATTTGGAACCCACCGCTACCATGCGAAACTATCGAAAGGGCCCCATATGCTCAATAATCACGAGGCCAATCTAACCGACGAGGAGGCTGCCGCCGAGGTCGCCCGTGTCGCGAAGACCTACCCCGTGGTACGTTTGCTGTCGGCCGATCAGATTAAGAGCGAGCCTAACTGCCTACTCGCCGGCGATCGGTGCCCTTGTCTGCGTCAGTCGAGCCTTGAGGCCTTGACAGATTCCGATGAGGTGTCGGAGCAACTGCTCAACGATGGCGTTGAGTACCGCGCCCATCTGCGCCCCCTGAAGGTCGAGGGCGAGCCTCATGTCCTGCTGATGGTGCGTCCGATCGATGAACAGGAGACCGCAGAAGAGGACCTTGTCTACACCGATGTGCTGACGAGTGTGCACAATCGCCGGTATTACGAGGAAAAGCTTCGCGGCGCCCGTATGAATGCCGGCGTTGCGATGATCGACCTTGATGATTTTAGGGTCTTCAACGATACGTGTGGCCGTCATGCCGGCGACCTTGCGCTCGGTGCTGTGGCGACAGCCATACGCAGCGGAATTCGTTCGACTGACGAGCTTGTGCGCTATGGCTGCGACAAGTTTGTGGTTGTCATGCCCAATATTCCCTCCGATGACTTCGCCCGTCGCCTGCATCAGGTGTCCGATGCCGTTCGTGCCACGATTATTCCGGGCCATGAGTACATGAGCTTGACGGCATGTGTTGGTGGCGTTCGCATTCATGGCGAGACGGTCGATGAGGGCGTTGGCCGCGCTGTCCAGTTATTGAGCCGCGCTAAGGCAAAAGCCGGTACGGTCGTGACCGATGCCGATTCCATCGAGGCCTTCCAAAGCGAAAAGCCTTTGGTGCTTATTGTCGATGACTCCGAGATGAACCGAGTCATTCTCAACGAGATGCTCAGGGACGAGTACTGCATCCTCGAGGCCGATAACGGTCGTACGGCGCTCGACATGGTCGACCGCTATGGCGATGAGTTGTCGCTCGTGCTGCTGGACATTGTCATGCCGGGCATAAGCGGCTTTGAGGTGCTGGCCGATCTGTCGCGCCGAACGGGTATCGACAATCTGCCTGTCATCATGATCTCGAGCGAAGATTCCGATGATATGGTGCTGCGCGCGTATGAGCTGGGTGCCTCGGACTATATCAACCGCCCGTTTGACTCCCGTGTCGTGCGCCGCCGTGTAAGCAACACCATCCGCCTATACGCCAAACAGCGCCGTCTGACGAGCCTGCTGTCCCAGCAGTACAACGAGCGTGTCAAGAACAGTCGCATGCTCATCGACATCATGGCCGGTGTCATGGAGCTTCGCAATGGCGAGAGCGGCAGGCACGTTACGAATATCGAGAAGCTGACCGAGCTGCTGCTTGGCTGCCTGGTCCAGCGTAGTGACAATATCTTCCTCGACAATGAGGAACGCTCCACGATTGCTCTGGCTTCGGCGCTGCACGATATCGGCAAGATGTCGATTGACGATGCGATTCTCAACAAGCCCGGGCGCCTCACGTCCGAGGAATTCGAGATTATGAAGACGCATACCACGATCGGCGCCGACATGCTGCTCGAACTGGGCCGCCATCACGCCGGCAATGCACTTATGGAATATGCGTACCAGATTGCGCGTTGGCACCACGAGCGCTGGGACGGCAAGGGTTATCCCGACGGCCTTAAGGGCGACGATATCCCTATCGCCGCGCAGGTGGTGTCGGTGGCCGACGTGTACGATGCGCTGACGAGCGTCCGCGTGTACAAGGATGCTATTCCGCACGAGGAGGCGATCCAGATGATCCTGGACGGTAAGTGCGGCGCCTTTAACCCGCTGCTGCTCGACTGTCTGCTCGAGGTGCAAGACCGTATTGCCGAAACATTGGCGCGCCCTGCCGAGGTCGTTGCGCTTCCTACGATTTAGTTTGACCAAAGGAGTTTGAATCCATGATTTCCATGCGTGAAGCGTATGAGAAGATCGGCGCCAATTATGATGACGCTTGCACTCGGCTGATGGGCGAGGAGATGCTTGCCCGTTTTGCCCTCAAGTTTTTGGATGACGAGAGTATGGACAAGCTGGAGGCTGCCATGGCGGCAGGAGACGCCAAGGAAGCGTTTATGGCGGCGCACACGCTCAAGGGCGTGAGCCAGAACCTGGGATTCGATAATCTGTACGAGCCGGCGGTCGTGGTGACCGAAGCGCTGCGCGGTGCCGATACTGTTGACGGCGCTCGCGAAGGAATGCATGCGCTGCAGCAGCAATATGCGGCCACAATGTCGGCCTTACGCGAGGCGGCTGAATAAGAGCTTACGTGCATTGTGATGACTATGAGCGTGGATAATCTCCCGTTTTAGGCCCGGTGGCGGTCTCAAAGTGGGAGATTATCCACGCTCGTTCGGTAAGTGTCCAAAAATTCACTCTCGCGCACTGGCGGGGCTTTCCGCATGCAATCCATATCGTTGTTCGATAAACTATTCGGATAACGATAGATTCGATGAGGGTGAGTGTATGTCCAACAGCGTTCAGCGTATGGCCAAGGCGGGCGAGACTGTAAGGAAGCTTGGCTTTTGCATGGCGGTCGTTTTTGCGGGAATGCTCGTCGCTTTTGCCGCGTTGGTTGTTTACGTGATCTGGTATGCGGTTGCAAACGTTGTTTCTGTCGATTCTTTCGGTGTCGTGACGCTTCTCGATGGCGGGAGCATCGTTATCCCAAGCGGGCTGTGCCTGGCACTCGTCGTGAGTGTTTCGCTTGTCGTTTTGTGCGGAATCAGCCGTGACATTTCGCGGGGCGTATCGCCCTTTACCAGGGCGCATGTGCGGCTTATCCGTGTTCTCGCGCTTGCCTTTGCTGTTAACGCCGCGGTTTCGCTTGTTGGTGCCTATGGATCGGTCAATCTTACCATTGGTGGGCTGGAGCTTTGCGTCGTGCCTCATTCCTTCGTTATCGCGATTTGCCAGGGCGTTGCCTTTGACGCGGGGTCGCTTATCGGCGCGGCCGTCTGTTTGTTTGTCTCGGTGATCTGGAGCTATGCCTCGCTGCTCCAGGAGCAGTCTGACGAGCTTGTGTAGGAGGAAACATGAGCTATCTCATCATCGAGCTTGAGACGCAGCTGCTTAAGACCGGAAAGACCAGCTCTGATCTGATTCGTGCCACGGGGCATACTCCGGCTAATATTTCTAAGCTAAGAAACGGAAAAATTAAAGCTATTCGTCTTAAGACGCTTCTTGAAATTTGTGATGAGCTTGATTGTCAACCGGGAGATATTATTCAGCGCGTGAGCGAGAAAGAGCTCGAGGAACTTATTGTCGAGCGCGCGAAGAATGCCGTGAGGCAGATGCGGGATGGCAGAGGCAATGAGGCGTCGCTTCCGACATCGGTCTTCGCTGTCGATTTGAGCGACGAGTAGCATAAAGCGAACAACTATAACGAAATATCAGTGTAACGGAACCCGTGTCTAACACGGGTTCTTTGTTTATTAATTATCTTGACAAATATAAGTTATCGGCAAAGAATAACATCAAGAACGAACGATAAGAGAAAGGAGGAACGATATGAGCTGGATTGTAAAGCCGAGTCATGTGGACCCCGGTGGTGGGTGCAACGGTTACTGCAAGGCATTCTGTGGAGCACGCACTTGCGTCAATAACTGCAGCAAAAACTTCTGTTTAGTTAATCTCTAGCAGTTGCGGCTGCTGCCAGGCGACAGTCTGGCAGCAGCGGTTTTGTTATCAAGCAGAACGGGAGGCCAATGAGCGCATCAACGATAAAGCTATCAAAGGTGTCAAAGCGCTATGGAAAACGGCGTGTGTTGCATGACGTTTCCTTCGAGGTGGGTCAGTCTGAGCTTTGCGCCCTTGTTGGTGCAAACGGGGCGGGTAAAAGCACGCTTATTAAAATAGTGCTGGGCCTCTGTGGGCCATCGTCGGGGAGTGTGGAGCTCTTTGGAGGCAAGTCGAAAAAAGAGCTGAGTCTGATGCGGACGCGTGTCGGCTATGTGCCAGATTCCAGCGGAGCATACCAATCCCTCAGTGCGGCTGAGAATCTTCGGATCCGATGTGCGGAATGGGGGCTCGATGAGAAACGTGAGGTTCCTCGCGTTTTGAGCCTTGTCGGGCTGGACGTCGATGAGAAAAAGAGCGTGGGCAGTTTTTCTCTGGGAATGAAACGGCGGCTGGATATAGCTACGGCTTTGTTGGGCGATACCGACGTACTAATTTTCGATGAGCCGGCAAATGGATTGGATCCGTTGGGCATCGAGAGTATATGGGCCCTTATCGGTCGATTGAATCAAGAACAGGGCAAAACCATGCTTATTTCTAGCCACGACTTGGATGAGCTGGCATCGGTTGCAACATGCTGCCTGTTTCTTCATGACGGCGAACTGCTGAAAAAGGAATCGATGGACATCATAAGGGATGAGGCGTCGTCCTTAAAAGAGTATTACAGGCGCTTGATGAAGGCGGTCTCGCTATGAAGCGGGCGATCCATCCCATAAAGGCAGATATGATGCGTTTGTACAGGATGTTTCCGGCGAAGCTTGGTCTTGCGCTTATGCTGGCGTTCGGCCTTCTCTTCGGTGTCTTTCTAAAAAACGGAACAACGTTGCTCGCCTTTGGCAATAGCGTTTTTGGGGAGGATATTGGTTTCTTCTGGAATGTAATCGATCCTTCTGCACCTGATGAGTCCCTTGTGCGCAGTGCTTTTGCCGGCACCTCTCTGTTCGTTCCACTCATCGTTTGCCTGGCGATTTTACAGGAGCACGGCTATGAAGAGGGATACCGAATTTCTTCAGCAAGAGGTCTTACCCGCTTTTATGGGGCTCTAGCTCATGCGCTTTCGTCTGCTTTAATAATTGGCGCAGCATATAGTGCGCTTTGCTTTCTTCTGTTTGCAATAGCCATAATACGTGGAGGGCATAGCTACGCGCATGGCATGCTGGCTGCATTTTTGCCTGCAATGATAGTCAACACCGTATTGGTGATATCGGTTGCGCTGGAGACGGTGACCATCTATCGGATTACAGGCAGCGCTGTATTGAGCGGGGCTGCAATAATAATCGGATTTGTCATGAGCTTGACGCTCTACGGAGCCTTCCTTCAGGCACCTATACCATCCTTGCGATGGATCTTCATCCTTCCTGGGCCGTACCTTGGAGTCGGATGCGCCCTTGGGTATAGCGATATGGGGCAACTGGCGCTTCTGGGCTATGGCGTGGCAGCCAGCTGTTTATCGGTATTGATTTACGCTCTCGTGAGCTTTCGTGCTGGGGGTGTGCTCAATGGCTCGTCAGATTAAAAGATTCCTCCATTCAGAATTGAAGCACGTGAGTAAATGGACGTACGCCTTAATCCTGGTAATTTATGCGTGCATGGTGGTATTGCAGCTTAATTCTTTCCCGATGTGGTTCTGCAGCCTCCGTGAGAACAGTTTCTTGGGCTTCTTCCCAGACCCGACGCTTCGGCTATCGGCGGAGGATGTCCTTCTATTTGGTAATGCAGAGGTTTTTCGCGGTCTGCTGTTCAACGTAGCCCCGTTGGCTCATGCATTGTTCTTTCCGTTCATCGCGGCTTGTATTGTGCCGCGCTTTGTCAGTTCGGGCTTTGTCGAGGAACCGTGGGGGCTGTCGGAGGCTCGGGGAGGGAAGCGGGCGTGCGCTATCGTTGCGCGAGCGATACTGTCTTCTTTCGCCCTTTTGGGCGCGTTTATCCTGACGAGTGTCGTTTTGTACTGTCTTAACTGTGCAATCGTTTTGGATGCTCAACAGTGTTTCAACCTGAATATGTTTTGCTATCGACTTTTTCTGGCGAGTGCCGTCTGCCTTGCATATGTGGCCTCTTGCGTGATCGCTGTTTCCTATTTTGGGTCCGGCTTCGGTCCTATTGGCATGCTGCTGCTTGTCAACGTCGTAGCGATCTACATACAGATCGGGGCCAATTCCATGCTTCCGCTTCCAGCCTCGATGCTCATGTGGATTTGCGGAGTGACCCCGTTGGGGAATGGTCAATGCATTTCGATTTTAATTGACTGTCTCATAAACGTAGCAAGCGTTGTTGTCATTTGCTTTACTGTCGACCGATTGCGGTCGAGATTTCTCTGATTGTTTGTGAGGGATAATCATACCGAGCATATCAAATACAGGGGGGGCGGGC
>CABPXT010000026.1:0-17100 GCA_902461405.1 uncultured Collinsella sp. | reverse complement strand
TCGAGCAGCACAACGGGCAGGCGTCCCGCTGCCGCGACGATTGCCTCGTCGTTGCCGCCGCAGGTGTTGACGACCAGGCCGTCCACGCCGGCATCGATAAGCCTGGTGAGCGATTCGGCCTCCTTGGCGGGATCGTTGCCACTAATGGCCGTCATGAGCGAGCAGCCGCGCGCGGCGGCGCTAGCGGAAAGCCCTTCGAGCATGGCGCTGGAGAACGGGTTAGCAATGTCGGCCAGAATCACGCCGATGAGGTTGGTGCGTGAGCTGCGTAGATTGCGTGCAGCGGCACGTGGGCGATAGCCAGTGCGCTCGATAACCGCCGCGATGCGAGCACGGGTTTCCTCGGTCATTTGCCCGGGGCGGTTGTTGAGATAGCGCGAGACCGTGGCCGGGCTCACGCCCGCCTCGGCGGCAATGTCCTTGATTCTCATCTGCGCCATAGCGCACCCCGTTTCCCCATTGTCGGCAGTCTGAGCCATTTTAGGCATTTTTAATAATTTCGGTTGCAAAACGCTGTAGGTGAGCAGCATCGTTTTGCGTCTCGAGCAGATGTGATGATGGGCTAGATAGACGAGTCTTTGGACAGCTCAAAATAGTCGGGATACAAGGCGATAACCGGGCCCTGTTCCTCGGGCATCAGGTGCAGGTGTATCTCTGCCAGATAGCTCGCCGCGTCGGTATCGCCCCTCTTAATGGCCTCGAGAATCCGGCGATGCTGTCGACGAATCGGCTCCCAATCCAGATCCTGCGACACCATACGCAACCAGTTGTATCGCTCAAAATGCGTGTTGACGCTCTTCATCCAATCCCACAGCATGTGACGACCGGCAATCTCAAAACACGTCTCATGGAACAGGTTGTCCAGGTCGAAAAAGCGACGCGTCTCGCTATGGTCGAGCGACTCGGACTCGGCAAGAATCTGCTCGAGCCGATGCTTTTGCTCGGACGTGGCAGCCGGACAACATTTAATGAGTACGCTTCTTTCGAGTTTCTCGCGCAAGAAACAGGCATTCTCGGCGTGTTCCATGCTGATCTTAGAGACGTAGGTGCCGCTCTTGGGACGCGTTTCCACCAGCTCTTGCTCGCGCAGGCGCACAAAGGACTCGCGAATTGGCGTGCGCCCGATCCCCGTCTCCTTTTCCAGACCAATCGCCGAAAGGCGCGTGCCGGGCTTGAGCTCGGCATAGATAATCTTGGAGCGCAGTGCGTTGTATGCCTGATCTTGCAGGCTCTGATAATGCTGGTGTTGTTCCATAAAGCCCTCGGATGAAGCCCACGGTTTGTCGAATTTCATCACGTAATACTATCTCATCGACACGCCCCAGCTCCCAATCAGTCTTTTTGGGACGGGGCTCTTTTAGCTACCCTGGCCCGCAGATCGGCCCCCTTGCCACAAAAGTGGCCCATCTACTACGTTAACACGGATAGCCTCGGCCATACCGAAAACCGTGAAAACAAAACCGCAGGTAGACAGCTTGTCGATTTTCGAAAAAGCCGACTATGGTTGACCCCTGCGGCTTAAACGTAGTAGATAGGCCCTTTTCGTGACGCAGTACTACCGCACCCCAAATTGGCACCCCGAGCCTGTTATAAGTTGATGTGAAATACGGACGGTTGATAATCAAGGGTTGATAATCAAGGCGCGCTATACGGCTTGCTATATTTCACTATACTTTACTGTACGTCGCTATACTTTGCTATAACTTGACAATAATCGGCCCGTTACCATCCGGGATATAACGGACCCCAAGCCAACGCTGGCTTGGGGTCTGTCTTGTACCATGGCTCTTTTGGACTATGAGCGCTCGTATTTCGTGGCCCGCCCGGTTCCCTGCCTTACGATTGCATTCCGTTCAAGCAGAGATTCGAGTGCCGCCAACGTCCGCATGCGGCTCAGCCCCGTCTGTTTTTCAATCTCGCTTCGCGACATAATTCGCCCGCCCGACAAGGCATTGAGAACCTGGATCTCTTCCTCGGACCCTTCAAAGGCATCGGTAGCGGGCAATGTGACGGCCACCATGCCGCCGCGAACATCAAAAATTGGTTGATTGATCGAATCGCGATAGGCACGTCTAATGCGCGCGATTCCCGTGCCAAATTTCTCGATGTAATCCAGCTTTAAAAAGACCTCGGCGACAATTGGGTTTCTGAGCACGGATATCTGCCCATACAGGTATTGTTCCGTCGTCAAACCGGCGGGCAGTGATCCGGGCGAAGTCACAACAACACGATCGTCGTACAAGGCAATTTGAACATTCGCTCGAACGTCCCACGTCCGATGCACCAAAGCGTTTGCAACAGCTTCGCGGAATGCCTCAAGAGAAATTCGATCGGTTTGGACGCGCTCCATCCCTTCGATACGCTCAAAACGGTAGTAGCGTGCAAACATAGCCACCGCCCTGTCCACCTGCTCAATTGCGGATACATTTGTCGCCGTCTCACGGTCCAAGATCACATCCTCGGTATCGCCAAAACGGACGCAGTCGATGCCCGGAAAATCATTCTTATCCGCCAAAATCGCCGCAGCGTTGGTATAGCCATCTTTGCCGAGCAAGCGAAGCGTGCGCATAATATCCGGCGTTAGCTCGGAAATGCCGAGATGTTCAACACACTTATGCTCGAGCGTGTGAAAACTCAAGTCCTGGCGAGCCGACGTGAGCGCGTCGAACGTTACGTTGCTGCCTTCGAGCGTCAGCCTGCCATACTCAAACCGGTCGACCTCCACCGTTGCCGAATCGTTTCGCCTGTAGGCCTTTCCCTTGCTTCGATAGGGTTTGTCCTGGCCCTCATAAACCGTAAGGATTACGGTCCCGCGTTTCTCATCGCGCTCGAGCGTGTAACGGGGAGCGGGATCCAAGCTGTCATTAATCATGTTCTCGATGCGGAGACACTCTGCGACCGGATCTGCAAGGCCGACAGCCACGCCCTCGTCATCAACACCAAACTCAATCTTGCCCGTCCCGTAGTTTGCATAGGCGCTCACCGTTTTAAGAAACGTCGGCGTAACGCTTTCCTCGTATTCGACTGTAGGGCTCTCTCTAACAACCATATGCACAACCCTCTCGTTTCGTACCATTCATAAGCGTATTATAAGACGAAAACCGTTTGCGTACTGATTTATCCAAGACGCAAATGGTTTTCGTCTTTATTTGCGTACGGAATTAAGACGCATAATTTCGCTTTCGTATGGCTCAATACCGGACACAGACTGTTTTCGTCTGTCAATACGCCTGCAATCCAAACGAAAAGAGCCCCGAGCTCGTATGAACTCGGGGCTCTTTGTGCCGCACATCTATGAGAGGAGAAATTCGATGCGTACGGGCGCTATTCCATGAAGCCGCAATGGTGCGATGGGGCCAGGTTTACATGCACCAAGTTGATGCAAAGTAACCTGTCCCCACGCACCAAGGGGTTGACTAGAGTTCGCAGGCAACCTTGTAGCCATCGCCGATGGCATCGCGGATGTTGCCGCACTTGTTGGCATCACCCAGCACGTGGGTGGCAACGCCGGCAGCGGCAAGGTCGTCGGCCAACTTGGTATTGGGACGATAGCCCATGGCGAGCACCAGCGTATCGGCATCGGCGATGGTGTGGGCCTCGCCATCCTTCTCGTAGCTGATGGCATCCTCGGTGATCTCGGTCACCTTGGCCTCGGTCAGCACGTGGACGCCCTTGGAGAGCATGCGCGTGATGAGCACCGCGCGACCGGCACCACCCTCGTTGGCGGCGAGCGTCTTGGTCATCTCGATAACGGTGACGTCGCGATTGGCCGGCGACAGATCGTTGACCAGTGGGGCCAGGTAGTCGGCCGTCTCGCAACCGACGGTGCCGCCGCCCACGATGACAATCTTCTTGCCCGGGAAGGCCTTGCCACCCAGCAGGTCGTCGGCCGTCATGACCTGCTTAAATCCCTGCATGAAGGCCGGGGCGATGGGCTCGGCGCCATAAGCCAGGACAACCTCGTAGCCCGCGTAGTCACGCTGAATGTCCTCGGCCGAGAGCTCGGTACCAAAGACGCACTTCACGCCCGCCTTAGCAAGACGGCGATACTGGTACTTGATCACGCGGGTGAGTTCCTGCTTTGCCGGCGGAACGGCCGCGATGCGCATCTCGCCGCCCGGTTCGTCCTGTTTATCCACGAGCACCACATTGTGACCGCGCTTGGCGGCAATGTAGGCTGCCTCCATGCCCGCAGGACCAGCGCCCACAACCAGTACGTTCTTGGCCTCGGCGGCAGGCTCGTAGCCGGCCTCATCGCGCTCCACGTCCGGGTTGACGGTGCAGGAGATGCGCTTGCCGAACATAATGCCGTTCAGGCAGCGCAGACAGCCAATGCAGGGGCGGATGTCGTCGGCGTTGCCGGCAGCGGCTTTGTTGCAGAACTCGGCATCACACAGATTGGCGCGACCCATCATGCAGATATCGGCAGCACCGTCCTCGATCAGCTCCTCGGCGATCCAAGCCTCGTTGATACGTCCGACGGTGGCGACGGGAATGTTGACGTGCTTTTTGATCTCGCGCGAGCAGGCGGCGTGCGAGGCCTGCTGCGTGCCGGCGGCGGGAATCGCAGAGCCGCGCTTGATGGTGGTGCCGCCCGACACGTGAATCATGTCGACGCCGGCCTTCTCCAGGCGACGCGAGACGTAGATCATGTCGTTGAGGGTCAGGCCACCATCGGTGTACTCGTCACCCGAGATGCGGACGTCGATGATAAAGTCCTTGCCGCAGCGCTCGCGAATCTCGGCGATGACCTCGAGCAAAAAGCGCATGCGGGCGTCGAGCGAGCCGCCGTACTCGTCGGTGCGCTTGTTGTAGAGCGGGGTCAAAAAGCCGCCGAGCATGCCGTGGGCGTGCGCCGCGTGGACCTCGACGCCATCGACGCCAGCCTTTTGCATACGCACGGCGGCGTCGCCAAACTGGTGCGTGAGCTCGTGGATCTCGTCGACCGTGATGGGGCGCGGTGCCTCGCGGGCGTAAGACGGGCCCACAAAGGACGGAGCGATCAGGCGAGGCGTGCCCGGAATGTTAAAGGCCATGTAGGCGGGGTGGAAGAGCTGCGGCATGATCTTGCAGCCGTACTCGTGGACGGCCGCGGCGAGCTTTTCCCAGCCGGGGATAAACGTGTCGTCGTAGCAGCACATGTCACCCGGCAGATAGGTATAGGTGGGCTCGACCGTCACGACCTCGGTGATGATGAGGCCCACGCCGCCCTTGGCGCGGGCACGGTAATGATCGACCAAGTCGTCGGTCACATAGCCATGATCGGCCAGGTTGGTAGATACCGGCGGCATAAAGACGCGGTTCTTGACCTCGGTTGTACCGACCTTGATCGGGCTAAAGAGCATCGGATAGGCGGAGGACTCCATACAGGGTTCCTTTCGTTTGAGCCGCTCGGCGGCAGTTGCTAACGTACATATCGTATCAGCAACTGCCGTATCCGCAGTCAAACATACCCAAACGCCGGTCGGCTAATGAATACCGCGGCCCAAGTCTTCGGCAATTTTGTCCACGCCCTTAAGTGCGGCGCAGGTCTTTTTGTTGGAGCAATGTCCCGTGCAAACGCCACCCTGAGCACAGTCGGCGCAGGTACCCTTGCGGTAGATACGCACGCACACGGCAACAAATGCAATGCCGATAACAGCCAGTACAACAATATCGATAGGTGCCATAGCAAGCCTCCTCTAGTTAACCACCACTTACTTTACCCCATTCTCCACCTGCCAAAAAGGGACAGGTATATTTTGGTCGTTTTTATCTGCGGAAACGCCACATCTTAACTTCTGGAGCAAAGCAATCTGTCCCCCATTGCACCAAAAAGCCCGGGGTCGCTGGGACACCCGGGCTTTTGGAAAGGGGCTAATCCTTATTCGGACTTAGGCGGAAACCGTGGCAGAAGCAGTGTTGGTCTCGTCCTCGTCGGTCCATGCGTGTTTGGGCATGGGACGGAAGATCTGGAAGAGCATCGCAACCAGCAGCACGATGGCCACAACCGTCCAGATACCAAACTGCCCAAGAACAAGCAGGTTATAGAACTGGTTGATGAACAGGCCGATGACCCAAGCAAAGGCACACTCGTAGCCGATGGCAATCGCGGTCCACTTGCCGGAGTTCATCTGGTTACGGATGGTGCCGATAGCGGCAAAGCACGGAGCGCACAGCAGGTTGAAGGCACCAAAGGCGACGCAAGCACCCATGGTGGGTAACATGCCTGCAACCGCGGTCCACAGGCTCGGGTCGGTCTCGCCGGCGTCGGCGACAGAGAGCAGCGAGCCGGCGGTGGCGACAACGTTCTCCTTGGCAACGAGGCCCGAGACGGTCAGTGCGGTGGCCTGCCAGGTGCTAAAGCCGAGCGGGGCGAAGATCCAAGCGACCAGGTTGCCGAACATGGCAAGCACGGAGTAATCCATGAACTCCTCGGGGATGCCCTCCATGGAAGGCAGGTAGCCAAAGGCGCCGTTGTAGCTACCAAAGTTGGAGAGGAACCAAACGACGACGGTGGACGCAAAGATGACCGTGCCGGCCTTCTTGATAAAGGCGAAGCAGCGCTCCCACACGTGCAGCGCCCAAGAGCGGATCGCCGGGAAGTGGTAGGCAGGAAGCTCCATAACAAACGGCGTCGGGCGGCCGGCGAAGAGCTTGGTCTTCTTGAGCATGAGGCCCGAGGCAATGACGGCAAAGACGCCCAGGAAGTAGAAGAGCGGGCTGATCCACGCAGCGGTGGTAGAAGAGTCGCCAATGATGGAACCCATGAGCAGGGCGATGATCGGCAGCTTGGCGCCGCAGGGGATGAACGTGGTGGTCATGACCGTCATGCGGCGGTCCTTCTCGTTCTCGATGGTCTTGGTGGCCATGACGCCGGGGACGCCGCAGCCCGAGGACACGAGCATGGGGATAAAGGACTTACCGGACAGGCCAAAGCGGCGGAACACGCGGTCCATGATGAAGGCGACGCGGGCCATGTAACCGCAGTCCTCCAAGAAAGACAGCATCACAAAGAGCAGGAACATCTGCGGGACGAAGCCCATGATGGCGCCGATGCCAGCCACGATGCCGTCGCAGACGAGCGAATCGACCAGACCACCGTCCTCGGTACCGCCCGCCACGAGAGCGTCATGCACCGCGGTGGTGATACCCGGGACATAGGGGCCGTACTCCGCCGGGTCAATCGAATCGGCGTCGTCGCCCGCGGCCTCGACAGCCTCATCGTAGGCGTCGCGACCCTGGCCGAGCACATACCAGCCGTCGGTGCCGAAGAGCTGGTCGTTGGTGAAGTCGGTCACCGTGCCGCCCAAGGTAGAGACGGCAATGTAGTACACGCAGAACATGATGACCACAAAGATCGGCAGGCCCAGGATACGGTTGGTAACCACGCGGTCGATCTTCTCGGAGGTGCTCATCTTGGCAGGGGCCTTGGTGAGGCACTCGTCAATGATGTGGGCGATCACGCCGTAGCGCTCGCCGGTGATGATGGACTCGGCATCGTCGTCGCAATCCTGCTCGCACTGGGCGACCAGCTGCTCAACGCGATCGGCCTTCTCCTTGGTGAGGTTGATGAGCTTGCAGGCGTCCGCATCGCGCTCAAACAGCTTGACGGCGTAGTAGCGACGCTTGTTGGCGGGAACGCTCGCCGGCAGGTTGTTCTCGATGTGGGTCAGAACGTCCTCGATAGAAGAATCGAACTTGTGCTCCGGCACCTGGCCCTTGGAAGCAGCGGACTTCTTGACCTGCTCGAACAGCTCATTGATACCCTTGTTCTTAAGGGCCGAGATCATCATGACCGGGCAGCCGAGCTTCTTGGAAAGCTTGTCCGTGTCGATCTTATCGCCGTTCTTCTCCACGAGGTCGGCCATGTTGAGGGCAACGACCACGGGCAGACCGGTCTCGATGACCTGAAGTGCCAGGTACAGGTTGCGCTCCAGGTTGGTGGCGTCGACGACCTGGACGACCACATCGGGCTCGCCGCTCATGAGGTAGTCGCGCGAGCACTGCTCCTCGGGGCTGTAGGGGGAAAGCGAGTAGATGCCGGGGAGGTCCGTAATCGTGACGTTCTTGTCACTCAGGAGCTTGGCTTCCTTTTTCTCAACCGTGACGCCGGGCCAGTTGCCAACGTAGCCGTTGGCGCCGGTGATCAGGTTGAAAAGCGTGGTCTTGCCGCAGTTGGGGTTACCCGCCAGCGCGACATGGATCTGAGAATCCGCCATTCAATCCTTCTTCCTTGTGTGCCCGCGCTGCTTTCTCCGCGCGGGCTGGATAATGTGCTTCAACACTGCATTAATGAGTTAGAAAAACCTAACTTTATCTGCAGAAATATGTGCCGCCGGCCCTTACTGGACCTCGACGACGGCAGCCTCCTCCTTGCGGATGGAGAGCTCGTAGCCGCGCACGTTGATCTCGACCGGATCTCCGAGCGGTGCAACCTTTACGACCTTGAACGAAGTGCCCTTGATGAGCCCCAGGTCCATAAGGTGACGGCGAAGCGCGCCCTCGCCGTGAAGCTTGACGATGGTAGAGCTCTCGCCCACCTTAACGTCACCCAACGTCTTCATATTCTTTTCCCCCTTTCAGCTTTTATGAAATGCTGCGAACTAACCGACGGTCATGATGTGCATGGCGACCTTGGTATCGATACCAAAGCGTGCGCCCAGCACGGTGACGATGATATTGGCGCCACTCGAGCTCACCACGTGAACCTCACTGCCCTCGACAAAGCCGAGGTCCTTGAGGTGGTGCTTCATGTCCTCATTGCCCTTTACACGAGACACGTGCACGGTTTCGCCCGCTTTCACCATCGAAAGCGGCATGGCCGGCATCTGCGGTCCGCAAGACATGAGTGTGCTCCTAACGTCAGTTCGTCCTCAACATCGACGCAGCAAAAGTTAACCACGTCTATGTTCGCTACAGTAAACTAGCACGTGGTTAACTTTTTGGAAAGGGTCCCTATTCAGTTTTCGGAAAAGTTTCCTATATGAAACAAAAAGGCGCGGCAAAAGCTGTCTTTTGCCGCGCCCTGTCATGCTTAGAGCGAGAGGTTTCTAATCGATGTGACGCAGGAAGCCTCGTCTACGCCCGAAACGCGGAACACGATGTCCTCGCCGCACTCACCATAGAGGGCCATGAGTCCCATGACATCGCGGCCATCCGTGTGGCGATCGCCGATGCTGACTGACACGTCGCTACGATGCTTGGCAATGATGTCATAGAGCAGCGCAACCGGGCGGGCATGAAGTCCCAACGGATCTTTAATCGTCTTTGTAAACTCGACCATGTCCCCTCCCGCGGCATCGCACATTCGGCCGGCAAAACCCAGCCACGTGGTAGTTATTGTACGTTACCGGCCGCATCCCCGTCCCACAAAAAACGAGGGAAGGCACGCGTCCTTCCCTCGTTGCGGGCAATATGTAGCCGCTCGCTTACATCAGGCGCAGGCTGACGTCCTTGAGCTGGGCGCCGGAAACGGCACTCGGAGCACCCGACATGAGGTCGGAGCCGCTGGCCGTCTTGGGGAACGCCATGACGTCGCGGATGGAGTCGGAGCCGGTGAGCAGCATGCACACGCGGTCCAGGCCCAGGGCGAAACCACCCATCGGGGGCGCACCAAACTTGAGGGCCTCCATGAGGAAGCCGAACTGCGACTCGGCACGCTCCTCGGTAAAGCCCAGGAGCTTGAGCATGGACATCTGCATCTCGGCGTTGTGGATACGCATACCGCCGCCGCCGGCCTCAAAGCCGTCCATGACAAAGTCGTAGGTGCAAGAACCGGCTGCCAACGGGTCGGCCTCGATCTTGGCGATGTCGGTCTCGGTCGGCAGGGTAAAGGGCTGGTGCTCGGCAGCATAGGCCTTGCGATCCTCGTCCCAGTGGAACAGCGGGAAGTTGACGACCCACAGGAAGTCGTGGCCCTCGCGCTTGATCTCGAGCGTGTTAGCCATGTGGGAACGCATGCCGCCCAGAATCTCGTCGGAGAGCAGGCGCGGGCCGGCGGCGAACATCACAAGGTCGCCGGGCTCGACGTCCATGCGCTCACGCAGAACCGCCATCTCCTCGTCCGAGAAGAACTTGACGATGGGGCTGTTGATGGAGCCGTCCTCGCGGAAGGCGATCCAGGCCAGGCCCTTGGCGCCAAACGTGGAGGCCACGCCGGCGAGCTTATCGATCTTGGCACGTGCCCAGGCACCGGCGCCCTTGGCGTTGATGGCCTTGACGACAGAGCCCTCCTCGTTTGCAGCAGTCGCAAAGACCTTGAACTTGGAGTTGGCAAAGATGTCGGTCAGGTCGACCAGGTGCATGCCGTAGCGAGTATCGGGCTTGTCGGAGCCATAGGTGTCCATGGCCTCCCAATAGTCCATGCGACGCAGCGGCGTGGGCATCTCGACACCCATGCGACCGAAGGCGTCGGCCAAGACCTCTTCGAGCGCGCTCATGACATCGTTCTGGTCCACGAAGGACATCTCGATATCGACCTGGGTGAACTCGGGCTGACGGTCGGCACGCAAGTCCTCGTCGCGGAAGCACTTGGCAACCTGATAGTAGCGCTCGACGCCACCGACCATAAGCAGCTGCTTCAGGAGCTGCGGGGACTGCGGCAGGGCGTAGAAGTTGCCCGGCTGAATACGGCTGGGAACGATGAAGTCGCGGGCGCCCTCGGGCGTGGACTTAAACAGGGAGGGCGTCTCGACCTCCATAAACTCACGGTTGTGCAGCGCCTCGCGAATGGCAAAGGTAAAGTCGGAGCGCAGCTTGAGGTTGGCCATCATCTCGGGACGACGAAGGTCCAGATAGCGATAGCGCAGACGGGTGTCCTCGCTGGTCTCGATGCCATCCTCGATCTGGAACGGCGGGGTGACGGACGTGTTAAGCACCTCGGCGTGGTCGGTCAGGACCTCGATCTCGCCGGTCGCGAGCTTGGTGTTGGTGGTCTCCTCGCCACGGGCGCGCACGACGCCGTGGATCTTGATGGGCCACTCGGGACGCATGGTCTCGGCGATCTTAAAGGCGTCGCCGTCGGAGTGCTCGGGGTCGAAGGTGAGCTGCGTGATACCCTCGCGGTCGCGAAGGTCGCAGAAGATAAGGCCGCCGTGGTCGCGGCGACGGCTCACCCAACCGGTGAGGGTGACCTCTTCGCCCACGTTCTCGCTGCGAAGCTCGCCGCAGGTACGGGTGTGCATGGAATGCTCGTCGATGGGACGGGTCTGGCTCATACCAGTGATCCTCCTTTATGGATCTGTGCCGCCCCGTGTCGTTCCGGGCGGCGTCGTACAGATTTGCCCGGCCTGCGTAAACCGCGCAGCCAGACATGGCGTTCTATCTTATCGCACCTGTGTCGATGTGCCGCGGAAAAGTAGCTCCTGCCCAAAGACTTGACGGAGACGAAACAATTGACGCGCCGCGGCACCCGCCCGCGCTCGTCACGTGCGACAATGTGCCCCAATACAACTGCACTCGGAAAGGCCCGTCATGACCGCACGCCTCATCGTTATGGATATCGACTCCACGCTCATCAACCAGGAGGTCATCGACCTGTTGGGCGAGGAGGCCGGCGTAGGCGAGCAAGTGGCGCAGATCACTGAGCGCGCCATGCGCGGCGAGCTTGACTTTAAGCAGGCGCTCGAGGAGCGCGTGGGGTTGCTTGCCGGCCTGGACGAGAGCGTGTTCGAGCGCACCTTTGAGCGCGTGACGTTTACCCCCGGCGCGCTGGAGCTTGTGCGCTCGGCGCACAGCAAGGGATGGAAGGTCGGCGTGGTAAGCGGCGGCTTCCACGAGGTCGCCGATAAGATTGTGTCCGCTGCAGGCATCGATTTTTGCCTGGCCAACCGCCTGGAAGTCGTGGACGGCAAGCTCACCGGCAAGCTGGCGGCAGACATTGTGACCAAGGAATCCAAACTTATCCAGCTGCTGGACTGGGCAGTTGAGTGCGGCATCGACATGGCCCACACGGTCGCTATTGGCGACGGGGCAAACGACATCCCCATGATCCAGGCCGCAGGCACGGGCATCGCATTTTGCGCCAAACCCAAGACGCGCGAGGCGGCCCCGTTTGCCATCGACGAGCGCAACCTGATGCTCGCCATGGACATCATCCTGCGCGACTAGCCGATCCGTCTAACAACAGAATCAAATCCTCTATGTCTAGTTTCCGAACAATTTTGTTCTAATGTTCGGAAACTACCTTTCACGTGCTAGACTTTGCACCGTCGAAGGGAACATAAATGGATAAGCGAGATCTTGAGCAATTGCTGAGCGATGTTGCCGACGGAGCAGTCGCCCCGGAAGTCGCCCTCACGCGCATCCAGACGGCGCCAACCGCCGATCTGGGTTTTGCGCAGCTCGATCTTTCGCGCGGGGTGCGCCAGGGAGCCGGCGAGGTTGTCTACGGTGCCGGTAAAACCGCCGAGCAGATTGCCGCCATTATCAAAGCGCTGCGCGATGCCGGCCAGGAGCGCATCCTGGTCACGCGCCTGGACGCCGAGAAGGCAACCCGTACCTCGGAGCTCCTCGACAACGGCATCGACCTGGGATATATCCCGGACGCACAGCTCGCCCTCGTGAGCGGCAAGCCCTCCCCCACCGGCAACGGACGCATTGTCGTCGCCTGCGCCGGCACGAGCGACTTACCCGTCGCCGAAGAAGCCGCGTTGACAGCCGAATTCTATGGCAACGAGGTCGACCGCCTCTACGACGTAGGTGTCGCCGGCCTGCACCGCCTGCTCGCGCATGCCGAGGAACTTGCTCAGGCGCAGGTGGTCATCGCCATCGCCGGCATGGAGGGCGCCCTGGCGAGCGTTATCGGCGGTCTGGTGAGCTGCCCGGTCATCGCCGTTCCCACCAGCGTGGGCTACGGCGCAAATTTTGGAGGCGTAGCCGCGCTGCTCGCCATGCTCAACTCCTGCGCCAGCGGCGTTTCGGTCGTCAATATCGACAACGGCTTTGGTGCCGCCTACCAGGCAAGTCTTATCAATCATCTGAGCGCCGGCACATCCTGCGCCCGTTAAGGAGCATTCCATGTCCAACCATCAGCACACGCTTATCATCGACGGCACTTCGGGCATCAGCGGCGATATGACCGTCGCGGCCCTGCTCGACCTGGGCGCCAGCGAGGAGCACCTGCGCGAACAGCTTGCCACGCTGCCGGTCGACGGCTTTACGATCGCCGTCACGCGCGCAAACAAGCATGGCATCGACGCCTGCGATTTCGACGTCCAGCTTGCAGAGGAACTCGAGAACCACGATCACGATATGGCCTGGCTCTACGGCAACGAAGCAGCTGCCGAGCACACACATGAGCATGAGCACCACCATCATGATCATGGCGAGCACGAACACGAGCACTGCCACGAGCATGACCATGAGGGCCACGGTCATGGCCACGAGGGTCACCATCACGCCCACCACCATCACCACCGTTCTTTGGCGGACGTCACCGCCATCATAGATGGCTCGCAGCTAAGCGATGGCGCCAAGCGTCGCGCGCTCGCCATCTTTACCGCGCTCGCCGCCGCCGAGGCCAAGGCCCACGGCAAAACGCCCGAGACCGTCATGTTCCACGAGGTGGGCGCCGTCGACTCCATCGTCGACGTCTGCTCCGTCGCCATCTGCCTCGATGACCTGGGTATTGAGAACATCGTGGTTGAGTCGCTCTCCGAGGGTCACGGTACCATCCACTGTGCCCACGGCCTCATGCCCATTCCCGTCCCCGCTGTCGTCAACCTGTGCCAGGCGGGCAATATCGCCCTCACGCCTGCACCGGTCGCCGGCGAGCTCGTGACGCCCACGGGTGCCGCCATCGTCGCCGCACTGCGCACGTCCGAGCACCTGCCAGCCCGCTACCGCATCGAGGCCGTCGGCTACGGCGCCGGTAAGCGCCCCTACGAGGGTTGCTCCGGTACGCTCCGCTGCCTGCTCGTTCACGCGGACGCATAGCCATGGATGCCCGCAAGGCAAAAAGCCGCGCCGCCATCGTCGCGGCGTTCTCCGAGCTGCTGCGCGAAGAGGACTACGGCAAGATCACCGTCGGCGACATCATCGCTCGTGCCCATGTGGGTCGGGCCACGTTCTACGGCCTCTTCAAGAGCAAAGATGACCTACTGTCCGAACTCGTGAGCGACATCTGCACCCACGCCCTCGACGACGATGGCACACCGCTCGATGATCCGCTCGTACAAGTCGAGCATATCCTCAACAACCTCTGGGAGCGCCGCCAGGGCGTCCGAGCCCTCGTAGCCGGCGCCGGCTCACGCGTCTTCGCCGACTGCTTACGCAAAACCATCATGTCACGAGCAGCCGAAACCGTCCCCACCGACCCAAACGGCCCCGCCGCCACCATGGACCGAAGCTTCCTACTACACCACATAGCCTCAAGCTTCGTAGGAATGGTCCAATGGTGGGCCTGGCACAACTTCCAAGCCCCAAAAGAGGACGTAGCCAAAGACTACCTATCAGCCATAAAACCCCTCTTCAACTAAGTAAGAAGCTCATCCCAAAGCACCGCCCCACCCCAAGGCGCCACGCATCCCAAAGTGTCAACAACAGCCCAGCGCCCCTATCAGCAACAAGCCCCTCCCATCCAAATTCAGATTAATATGTTGGGTTGCTTGTTCCAACGCGACTAAATTCCCGCAGCTGGTCGCATGGGGTAACTTCCCAGCGCATTCCGCAGGACGCAAAAAGGCTCGCCGCACGAAGTGCGCAGCGAGCCTTTTTGCATGTCCGAGGACGCGCTGGGAAGTTACCCCATGCGACCAGCGGACAACTATGTAGCCTCAGACTAGAACATGCCCAAGAAACCATGCACAAACAGTGCGGCCAGAGCGGCACCGACAAACGGAGCGATGCCAGGAACAAGCAGGCCGTACTTCCAGTTGTTGTCAGCCTTGTTCTTGATCGGCAGCACCTGATAGGCCATGCGAGGACCAAGGTCACGAGCCTGGTTCATGGCGAAGCCGGTGATGCCGCCCATGCCCATGCCAACAGCCCAAACGATCAGGCCAACGCAGATGGCGAGCATCAGAACGTTCTCGCCGGCGCGGCTAGCGGCAGCAAGGATGGCGCTGATGAACACAAAAGTGCAGATAGCCTCGCAGAAGAAGTTACGAGCATAGTTCGTGCCCTCGGTGGTGGGGTTGGTCGAGAAGATATTGCGCTGGGCAATGGGGTCGACGACGCTCTCGGAAGCCTTGAACTCATCGGCATACATAAGCCAAGCGATTACGGCGCCCACAAAGCCGCCGAGCATATCGGCAATCATGAAGGGGATGCAGCTGCTCCACGGCACCAGGCCTACGATGCACTGGGCAAGCACCATAGCCGGGTTCATGCACACGGCGCCGCCAAAGACAAACAGGCAGACCGAGATGCCAAAAGACCAGGTGGTGATGGCAAACATATGGCCGGAGCCCTGATACTTGGTGCCCTTGAGCACGGTATCGCAGTGCACGCCCACGCCAAAGATGATCATGAGGGCCGTTGCGCCGAATTCGCAGAGGAGTTTGGTAAGCATAAAACCTTATCTTTCTTGTCGGTTATAAACGATTCGTTTAGGCCGCGCACTAGTGCTGCGCGACGACAACGCCCAGGCCATCGGGAATGACGGCAACCTTGGCATCGGCACCCTTCATCTCAAAGGCGAGCTTGAGCGCCTCCTCGATAGTGTTAACCGGCGTCATGTGCATATCCTTGAGCATCTGGTGATCGCACAGGTCGGTGACCATGATCACAGGGTGATGCGCCAGGATGCGGGCAAAGATCTGGCTCGTCCACTGGTCGGGCAGGGTCTCGTCCTTGGGACGGTCGATGCAGGCGCGCTCAAACTCTGCCGGATCGTTGTCGGCGATGTTGTGATAGAAGCCCTCGCCGCCGTGACCGTCGGCACAACCGGCGACGTCGATGATCACACCGCCCTCGGGAAGCGTGGCCTCGGCAGCGCACATGCCCTTCACGGCCTGATAGATGTTCTGGTCGAGCGGGTAGCCGCCGTTAGTGGTGATGGCAATCTCGCACTCGACGGGCTCAACGCCGGCAAGGCTCTTCACGAACTCGCAGCCAGCCTCGTGCGCCTTGTGGATGTCGCCGGCAAAGGAGCCGATGACCTCATGCTTGCCGTTGAGCACAACGTTGAGCACAAAGGCAAGGTGAGCCATCTCGGCGGCGGCGAACATGTCCTCGCTCACGTGGTTGTGGCACAGGTTGCCGGCACGCGAGTGGGAATCGTTCACAAACTGACCGTTGTGGTTGTACATGATGGTCTTGTAGCTGGCGATGCCAGGCAGGACGGACTTGCGGCTACCAGAGAAACCGGCAAAGAAGTGCGGCTCAATAAAGCCCTCGGCAAGCAGCAGATCGCAATCGGCGGCAATCTTGTTGATGATGCACTCGCCACCAGAAGGCAGGGTGCCGATCTTTTTCATCATGCTGTCGTCGGTCGCGACATGCATGACGATTTCCTCGTTGGCAACGATCTCCTCGCCATATTTGTTGACGAGCTCCTCGTGCGTCGACGGACGGTGCATACCCGTAGCAACCAGAATGCGCACGCGAGCCTCAGGCGCAGCGGAATGGATGTGATGCAGCAGAATAGGCATCGTCACACGCGAGGGGACGGGACGCGTATGATCGGAGCTAATGATGACGATATCCTTCTTGCCAGCACAAAGCTCCTCGAGCGAAGGCGAGCCGTAAGGGTTGGCAAGCGACTCCTCCACCAGCTCTTCCTGCAATTTCGTGGTCTTAAACTCGTTTTGATGACCTTCCATCACACCCGCGAAGTTCTTATCCTCGAGCTCCAGATGCAACGTCTTGTGGTCAAACGGCAGTTCACATTCAAACAATGACGAGCGCCCTCTTCCTTTCAACTGACACACTAGATAAACCGTTGGAAGGATACGCCGCTCACCGAAAAACACCACCGTCCACCGACTCATTAACACAACGTTCATATTTGACCCACAACAAAACAACCGCGATCCCAAACGGGACCGCGGCCGCTACAGTCGTAAGTCAAGAAGCGCCACATGCATCTCAATCCCGATCGATAAGACGCGAGGCGCGAAGCGCCAAACGCGCCGCCGGGACAAACCCCATCCAAAACGCGCGAAGCGCGCCATTATT
>CABPXT010000025.1:0-17292 GCA_902461405.1 uncultured Collinsella sp. | reverse complement strand
GACTTGCAGCGACGGACCTCGGGACGCTCTTACACCACGTCTGCGCGCGCCACCGCCACAGCAACCCCTGTGTGCAAAAAATGTCAAATATGAGTACTGACACCAATTTAGTAGCAGCTATTTTGCCGGGCGTGGGCGTCGAAAGTCTACATTTGTACAAAAGTTAGACTATGTAATTCCTCAAAGGTCCAATAAAATAGGGTCCCTATCGATACTAAATATCGTTAGAGAGCCAAAATGACCTAAATTATATGCGACTAGCTTGGCAACAGTACTCATATTTGGCATTTTTTTCACACGGCGTGTCACGGGAGTATATATCTAACCCCCTAATCAGCCAAAAATGCCTAGTTCAATGCGCGCTCCGCCGCCTCGATCACGTGTTTGGCGAGAATCGCCGTCGTCACTGCGCCCACGCCGCCCGGCACGGGCGTGATGGCGCCAACAATCGGCTCCGCAGCATCAAAATCGACGTCGCCGACCAGCTTGCCGGCGGCCTCGTCCCAGTTAATACCCACGTCGATGATCTTCTGGCCCTCGCGAACCGCATCCGCGCCAATCGTACGCGCACGCCCAACCGCGGCAACAACAATGTCGGCAGAACGGCACTCGGCAGCCAAGTCGCGCGTATGCGTATGGCACGTCGTCACTGTGGCATTGCGAGCCGTAAGCATGGCGGCAACGGGACGGCCAATCACCAGCGATCGACCGACCGCCGCAACCTTGGTACCATCCAGCTCAACGCCGTAATGGTCCAACAACGCCAACACGGCCTCAGCCGTGCAAGGAGCAAAGCCCACTCCACGACCCGAAAGCGTGGTAAGCAGCGAGGCCGGCGTCATGGAGTCAACATCCTTGGCGGGATCGAGCGCCGCGGCAACTGCATCCTCGTCAAGACCGGCAGGCAGCGGGCGAAACATCAGACAACCGTGAACAGTGGGGTCGGCATTGATGTCCTTAATAGCCGCCAGCAGCTCATCCTGCGAAACATCGGCAGGCAGCAATACGCGACGAGCTTCGATGCCCACCTTTTCGCAGCGCTTGAGTGCACCACGCTCGTAGGACAGGTCGTCCTCGCGCTCGCCCACGCGAACGATGGCCAGCGTCGGCACAACGCCGCGCTCGCGCAGGGCGGCGCAGCGGACGACGAGCTCCTCGGTCAAAGCACGGGCAACGGGAACCCCTTTGAGCAGCTCGGCCATGGCTATCCCCTCTTCCTTGCGGCGTCAGCGGCGCGGCGCGCCAGAGCATCGGCGCGCGGTAGCCACGTATCCAGCAGCTCATCGCACGCCGCCTCGAGCTCCTCGGCGCGCGCCCGGTCTTTCATAGACGTGGTATTGGCAAAGAGCGTCAGGCTCGCACCCTGCATGGCGGCGCGGCAGAATACGGCGCCACACGCCACATCGGACAGCAACTGGCGCGAGCCCTTGTCTGCCATGTCCTCAAGCAGCGCCAGCGCGCGTCCACAAGCATCCATAATGCGATACGGCGGCATAGCGGCCACATGCAGCGCATCCTGAATCGCGGTCGCTCGAGCCGGATCGTCACGCGGAATACCGTACGCCGCGGACACCTGCCCATAGGCACGAACGTCCTCGGCAACCAACTCGACAAGCTCCTGGGCCAGCTCATCAGCATGGGCAAACGCACGCGTCAGGTCATCCGCACGATCAGCAAGCGCGGGATTGGTCGCACCGTAGCGGGCAACCATTCCGCACAGCGAGGCGCCCAGCGCGCCCACAAAGGCGCTCGCGCTGCCACCGCCGGGAACCGGCTCGCGCGCGGCCAGCGCCTCGGCAGGTCTTGTCCATCATCTCTTGGCTCATGCACATGCACCTTCAAGTCATATACATCGGTCGGGTGGCAACCGCCGACCGACCGCATCGATCACGTAATGGTGCTAAGTCTAGCCCATAAGCACATGGGCGTCAGCGCACCTGGCCATCGCGGATTTCTATGGCACACGATAGGCGGCAGCGACACAAACATGGGACACATGGCCCACCTTTCGAGACTCCCGGGCAGCACAAGCTGGGGCATATCTATAAGTAAGGAACCCGTTGGGGCACGGCCGGGCAACGGCCACAAGCAATGAACGGAGGCATAAGCCGCACAGCACACAGAGACATCCGCCGCCAGCGCAATCAGTACCCCAACAGCATGCGGCGCCGTGATGTCATCGGCAGACAAGGAGGACGCCACCATGAAGAAAAAGACCCTATCGATTCTTTCCCTTTGCATCGCCCTCTTTGCCGCATTTGCCCTTGTCGGCTGCGGCGGGAGCGCATCGGGCGGAAGCGGCAGCACCGCCAAGAGCGAGAGCAAGGAAAAGGCCCCCGTCGCCAAGAAGACCGACTTTATCTGGTTTAAGGTCGAGATGCCCGAGGGCGTCGGCGTAAGCGACTCCGCCGGCAAGAATGCCGACAGGGTCCAGCTCACCTTCCCCGAGAACGAGAACACCACAGTCGACCGTTTCATCCCCGTTTGGCAAGAGAAGATGACGGCCGAAGAGTCCTTTGCAGAGCAGGCCGAAAGGCACACTGGAACGTTCCAGTGGGAGGATGGCGACCCCGTCGAGTATAACGGCAGGACGTGGCTCGTCGGAACATACGAGGACAACAGCGGCATCTCAACCATGCTTTTTACCGACGTTGAGCCGGGAAGCGTCTACGTCCTCATCTCGAACTTCGACCAGCACAAGAAAGAAGCCGAGACGCTCCTCAACTCCATCGAGTTCCCCGACGACATGAAGAAAGCAGTTGACGAGGCACGCGAAGTCGAGATTTCGAGCATCGAGATCAAGTAACGGGACACCCGCACGTGCCTATGCGCACCCGCGTACACGCGCCCCATTAAAACAACGGGCACCCAACCCCGGGGAGGGCCGACAGCATCGGCCCTCCCCTCTTTTGCGTCCGAGCATATTGCCACTTAACGGCGCAAATCCGGCCCTCAGAATGGGACACATGGCCCACCCTAGCGAGCCGCCCACGCGTACAGTAAAGGCAGGTAATCCATGGGCGGTTACAGATCGAGGAGGACACGACCATGAAAAAGAAGGCCTTTGCGATTCTCACCCTCTGCATGAGTCTTTTTGCCGCAGTTGCCCTGGTGGGTTGCGGTGGAAGCGGTGGCGCTGCCGGCAGTGGCGGTGGCGGCGGAGCAGAAAAGCCAGCCGTGGATATGAAGACCGACTTCATTTGGTTTAAGGTCGAGGTCCCCGAGGGCGTCGAGATCACCGACGTTGCCGGCGACACGGCCGACAGGGCCCAGTTTAAGTTCATCGAGAGCGAGCACGCCAGCGACCGCTTCATCCCCGTCTTCGACTCTGACAAGAACGCTGACGAGCTGTTCGACTACGAGGCCAAATGGAAGGCCAACTTTGAGTGGACCGAGAATGATCCCGTCAAGTACAACGGCAAGACCTGGCGCAACGCTTCCTATACACACTCGGGCGGCGTGACGACTGAGTACTTCACCGAAGCAGGCGGCGGCAGCGTCTACGTGAGCATCGACAATGTCGAAGAGCACAAGGACGCCGTCGAGACCATGATGAAGTCTCTGGAATTTGCCGACGACATCGCCAAGGCCAAGACCGAAGCCATGGACGTCAAGCTCGACGATATCGAGATTAAGCGCTAAGCGACTCGCGAGCGCAGCGGGTAACACGAGCGCGGTGCTAACAAGCGGCGGTGCCCCAGCGCTTCATACCCAGGGAGGGCCGGTAAACCGACCCTCCCTTTCTTATGCCGGTAACCGACGAACGCGAGGATGCCGGACGCTGGAACCGCCCCAAATGTGGCAACAGTACGAAAACGACAAGCGCCCCAGTGCGTCCGCCCGCCGATTTATAGCGCCGCGCAGACAATTGAGCCGATGCCTTTGGACATCCGGGCAGTATAGTGACCAAAACGAGCGCATAACCGCACCCTGCGAATGGAGGAGTTATGACCGAGCACCAAGCAATCAGCCGTCGAGCATTCACGTTGGGCCTAGGACTCGCAGCATTGTCGCCATTTGCAAGCCTGCCCGAAACCGCGGCGCTGGGCCTTCCCGTGCGAGCGGCATTTGCAGAAGACACGCCCACACCGGCGGCCAACCTCGACAAGTTCGTCATTCGCCTTCGCCCCGCGGGCTATTTTCGCACCGCGAGCGTCAACGAAGACGGCAACGTCATCGGCAACGTCTGCCACCTGTTTAATGACGGCACGTCCAGCAAACTCATCCTTGAGCACGTAGTGACCGATACAGAAAATAAAAATTGGTATGCCATCCGCACCCTGCTCAATTTCGAAGAGCACAAGAAGACGGGCTACAGCATTTGGTCGGTCGATGGCGACTCGGACAAAGATGGAAAGGTCATCCACGTATGGAGTGGCGAGTATGACGACAAGCCCAGCCGCGCTTTTGCGTTTGAACGCCAGTTAAACGGAACCTATATCATCCGAGACCGCACAAACGAGAAAAAAGACATTAATTACTTGGCAATAGAATCAAGCGGCAAAGACCAGGACAACAACAAGGTCTGCCATAAGAGGAAGGACATTCCGTGGGAGCTCGAGCTTGTCGGTTACGACATGGGCAAGACCAATACCACGGTTAGCAGTATCGACTGGACCACGTATAGCAGCTACGTCGACGGGCCCTGTTGGATGAAATACGTCGACAACAACAAGTTCCTCGACGAACTGAGCATCCCGGGCACGCACGATTCGGGCACCTGCAGCGTGGACAACGACACCGAGCCCCAATCCTCCCAAGCAAAATGCCAGCAGGATTACATCCCCACACAGCTGCTCGAAGGCGTTCGCTATTTTGATATTCGACTCGGAAAGGGTGAGAACCCCGGCATCGACCACGGAGCTTGTTACCTGCTCAAAAAAGACGGGAACTTTATGCATCTCTCCGATGTCATCGGGTACTTCAATACGTTTTTGAGCGAAAACCCGACAGAAGCGCTCATCATGCTTGTGTCGCGAGGCAATGACGAGGCTACCAACGAAAGCCTCACGACGGCCTTGGGCAAGGTTTTTGATGAGAACCCCGACCTGTTCTACACATCGAGCCGTATCCCCACGCTGGGCGAGGTGCGCGGAAAGATCGTCCTGCTGCGTCGGTTTGGGCTCGCCGGCAACAGCGTAAGCAGCCACACATGGGGCCTCGACCTCACCCAATGGGACGACAAAATCGCAGCACACACCGACAGCACCTCTATGTGTCTCGTTCGAGACGAGCGGGGCTTTGAAGCCGTGGGGAAAACGGGTGACGAAGAGCCCTATTGCACCAAGGTATACGCCCAGGACCATTACGAATGCACAGGAACCGACAAAATCGGCTGGGTCGATATGGCGCTGCAGGAGACAACCAAGCTCGCCCGCATCATGGTGGACGTCGAGGACAATGACGGGGCCAAGGTAAAGGTCCTGGAGCACAGCTGGTGTATCAACTACACCAGCTGCACGAACTACAAGCAAGGAAGCAATCCTTTTACCGCAGCACGAGTGGTCAACGAGCATCTATACAAGAGCCAGTATATAAACAGCACCGGAAATGAGAGCACAAAGGAGGACTGCCTCAAGCACATTGGCATCATTGCGTCCGACTTTGTTGATGTGGCACTGGCCCGAAGCATCTACCAGCGCAATTACGATGCGAAGCACAAGCAGACCGTTTCGTACTACCTCCCGACCCGTATGCGCATGACATACGGCGACTCGTTGAGCGATGCCTCGCTCCAGGATGGCAAGACCGTTGGCGAGGGCCATTTCCGCCTTGTCGACAGCAGTAACGTACTCAACGTGGCGGCTTCGGGCCATACGTTTGCCATCGAATACGTTGATGTCGATGCCCTGGGCAATGAGACCGTTACGGAGCTGCAGGGTCCAGTGCCCATCGATATCGATCCACGCGCGTTGACGCCCCATTTTGAGGGACTCGAAGGCCTTAAGGCCGGCGAGGACGTGCGCGCCAAGATTGCGGCATCACTCGAGGGCAAGCTCGAAACCGATGCCTGCACGGCCCATCTCGAGTTTGTGCACGACGCGAACGGCGCTCCGGGCACAACAGCAATGGCCGAGGGCGAAACATTTGCCGCAGGAACGTACTGGGTGCGCGTGAACGGTCTCTTGGGCGACGCGGCGCAGAACTACACGCTCGCCAGCGACGGAGCCGCAAGCTTTACCGTAGCGGCCTCGGACGGTGCAGGCGGCGCCGGCACCGGCAGCGGCACGGGTTCCAACGCAGGCAGCGCCGACAAGAACGACAAGGGCAACAAGAGAGGCCAGGGCAAGAGCTCGGGCGGAAAGCTCGCCAACACGGGCGACGGTTCTGGCGTTGCCGCCGGGCTCGCTGCCGCCGCCGTAGCGACGACGGTCGCCGGCGCAGCAATGCTTGCCAGTGACCGCGACAATACCGAGGACGTTAACGAATAGGCAAGCCGGCCTTTTAGACACATCGACTCAATCGGGGGCGCAGGATACCGTTCTGTGCCCCCGATTTTTACCTTGGACCGAACGCCGCTATAGGCTACATCACCATGTTCAGCGCGTTCACAAATTCCTGAGCCTTCGCACGGCTACTCAGGCTAAAAACGCAAGCGGTTAACAGTCGATTGCGCAGAAAAACGTCGCGGCCCTTGATCCTGTTGACCCCCGTGATGTCCTTAAGATAGACAATCTCGGTGTGCTTGCCGCCGAAAGTGCCCTTCTTGAGCACCTCGATGCGATTGGGGTAGATCTTGACGTCTTTAAACCTACCCGAACCTTTGTCCTGGAATAGCAGCGTGTTGTTGTCCATGCGTGTCACTCCCATGGGGTTCGTTAAAACTGTCTCTTTTGCCACATTTTAACCACCGCAAGGCTCCCATGCGAAGGTGCCAGACAGCACAGCAATTCGTGTCCGCGCGAGGCTTTAAACTAAATGTAATAAAGATGCATTCCTCAAGAGGAAAGTCGGGCGATATTGATGAGTGAACTGGTAAACCGCGGGGAATCGGCAATCGTGCCAGAAGTTTTTTACAAGCAGGTTTCCTCGATTCTCAACGCCGCTCGCGACAAGGCCTATACCGCCGTTAACTTTGCGATGGTTGAGGCGTATTGGGAGATCGGCAAGAGCATAGTTGATGAGCAGGGCGGAGAGGAGCGCGCCAAGTATGGAGAGGCGCTGCTCAAGGCCCTCGCAATCAGACTTACCAAGGATTTTGGTAAAGGTTTTGGAGCAAGAGAGCTGCGCAAAATGCGTCAGTTCTATCTTGCATTTCCAATTCGGGACTCACTGCGTCCCGAATTGAGCTGGACACATTACCGCAGGTTAATACGCATTCCTGACCCCGAAGCTCGCACCTGGTACATGAACGAATGCGCCGACTCTCGCTGGAGCACGCGCCAGCTCGAACGCCAGATCAACACCATGTTCCGCGAGCGCCTACTTGCCAGCAAAGACAAGGAGGCTGTCACCCAAGAAATCCAAAAGAGCGCCCCAGCTCGTCGCCCCGAGGATATCATCCGCGATCCATATGTACTGGAGTTTTTAGGTTTCTCGGACGATACTGCGTTTCGCGAGAGCGATCTAGAGCAGGCGCTCATCACACATCTTCAGAAGTTCCTGCTGGAGCTTGGCCGTGGCTTCGCTTTCGAGGCGCGCCAAAAGCGCATCACCTTTGATGGGCGCCATTTCTATATTGACCTTGTTTTTTACAACTATCTGATGCGCTGCTTCGTGCTCATCGACCTTAAGACCGATGACCTTACGCATCAGGACCTGGGCCAGATGCAAATGTATGTGAACTACTACACGCGTGAGCTCATGAACGAAGGCGACAATCCGCCCATAGGCATCGTGCTCTGCGCGGACAAAAGCGATTCGATCGTCGAGTACACGCTGCCCGAAGACAACGACCAAGTGTTTGCCGCCAAATACCTGCCGTATCTTCCAAGCAAGGAAGAGCTGGCGCGCGAGCTGAGTGCCGAGTACCGCGCCATCAACGAAGCGACCAATGGCGAAACGCAAGGGTAGCAGCACGTTGCGACCGAAACGCCCGCACGCCTGTGAGCCGTCCCGCGCCGCGCTTCCCTACTTCCCAAAGATCGCAGCGAGCAAGCCCTTGCGTTTGGGCTTTTCTTCTCGGTAGGAACCCTCAGCTGCCGCTGCAACCTGGCGCGGTTGCTCGCCGCCTCCACGGCGCACGATCTGGTACAGAAACGGCGACTTAACGTATTTGACCTCGATGGGCGTGGCATGCACGGTGCTCTCGCCGGACAGATGCAGGCTCGGATTGAGCGGCGCCACGATATGCGTCTCGCGCTTATCGCTAAACACCACCGCGGCCGCGCGGCCCGTCTGGCCGTTCACGGCGATGCGCACCTGCTCGCCGTCGCGGCTATCCGTCGCCGGACGATCGACAAAGTAGACCGGCACCATCACCAGACCGTCCTTTTGCTTGCGGGCCTTGCGCGCCCACATGCGAATGCTCTTTTTATTGAGCCCCAGTACCGCCTCGGCATCGTTGCCGGCAATGTCGAGCGCCAGCTTATCAATGACCACCTGGTCCTTGGTAGATGCATCGACGGAGACAACGCGAAAGTCGCCCTCCTGCATGGCAGGATCGAACGGCCCCACCTTGCCAAAGTCCCACGGCTCCAAAATGCCCATAAGACGAACGTCCAGGTAGTTTGCCCGCGGATACGCCCAATCGAGTACCTCGTAGTACACCAAGGTCTCCTTGCTCAGGCCCTTGCCCGGGAAGCTCGCCATCATACGCAGGTCCGCCAGCGCCATGGGGAAATAGAAGAGCATCATGTCGTTTTGGATCGCGTCTTCCACGTCGTGCCCGGCAAAGGCATCCGGGTACTGGCGCACCAGCTGCAGCGCGTTGGCACGTGCCTGCTGCGGTGAGATTTCGCAGGGAATACCCTGCTCCGGCACATACTCCGCACCCACGCCCATGGTCAGACGTTTGCTAAACGTACCGGGCTTGAGCAGGTCGGCAATGCCGATCTTGTTGCCGCAGGACGGGCACTCAAACACACGCTGCGTTGACTCGCCCTCAAAGGACGCGCCGCAGAAGGGGCAGGGAATGCTCACGTGCGTGGCTTCTTGGAACTCCTGCGCCGTGCCGCGGTCCTCCCATAGCAGATGCTCCAGAACCGACTGATTGCGCCAGTGCGAATTAAAGAAATACCAGTCCGGGTCCTCCGGGCGCTCGAGCTGCGACACATGGGTGAGCTTAAGTAGCCCATCGACAACCGTCAGCGGCGCATGGCGAATGCCCAAAGCGCTCTTGGGCTCCCCCGCATCGGCCTGCCACGGAATGACCGCACCGCAATAAGCGCACTCAAAGCTGCGCTTAGCTTGGTGCGAGTACATAGGGCCGCCGCAGTTTTGACATTTAATGGCAAACATCTCGTCCATGGAAACGTCCTCCTTTGCACAGGGGCTGTCGACATTGAGTATGTCGAGCAAACAGGCACATGCCCATACCCATGTGGCCCAAAATGGACCACCCGGGCAGACGAGAAGGCTCGCTCGTTAGCACCGGCAGACTATTGCTGCATTTTCTGAGCATCGGTGCACGGCGCCCCCGCGCGAGCTACACTATCCCCTTAAACATGATTGTGAGGACGACCGCTATGCTATTTGTAAATCGGCTGGTACATACGCTTGTTCCCGGCAGCGAGGGCGAGCCGGTCGATACCTCCTGCCGCACCAACGCGGGCTTCGCCGCAAGCCTCATCTGCATTGGCCTCAACATCACCTTGTGCCTGGCCAAGGGCATCGCGGGCCTGCTCGCCGGCTCTGTCTCGCTTATCGCCGATGCCTTCAACAACCTCTCCGATGCCTCGAGCAACATCGTGAGCCTACTCGGGTTCCGCCTTGCCAGCCGCCCGGCAGACGAGGGCCACCCCTATGGCCACGGCCGCTATGAGTACCTAGCCGGCCTGTTCGTCGCCGTCCTGGTTTGCGCCGTCGGCATCAACCTGATCCTCGAGTCGGTCACCAAGATCATCAAGCCCTCGCCCACCGTGTATTCGGCGCTCTCCATGGCTGCCCTTGTTCTGTCCATGCTCGTCAAATTCTGGATGGCCGCATTCAACCGCGCGCTGGGTAACCGTATCGATTCCGAAACACTTATCGCCACGGCGCAGGACTCCAAAAACGACGTCATCACCTCGGGCTCGGTCTTAGTGGCGGCGCTTATTTCGCAGACGACCGGCTTTGACCTCGATGGCTGGGCTGGCCTGGGTGTGGGCATCTTCATCTGCATCAGCGGCATGGGCCTAGTGCGCGACGCCATCAGCCCGTTGCTGGGGCAAGCGCCCGACCCCAAGCTCGTCCAGGCAATCCGCGACAAGATCATGTCGTATCCGCAGGTCTTGGGCACACACGACCTGATGGTGCACGACTACGGCCCCGGTCGTCAGTTTGCCAGCGCCCACGTGGAGATGCCCGGCGAGGGCGACGCGTTTGAACACCACGAGATCCTGGACACCATCGAGCACGACATCAAGCGCCAGATGGGCATCGGCATCACGTTGCACTGTGACCCCATCGCCACCACCGGCGACGACCTGCGCGGCTGGGTCAAGCGCGGCATCATGCAGATCGACCCCGCGCTCTCCATCCACGACCTGCACGAGCACGACGGGTTCGTTTCGTTTGACCTGGTGCGTCCCGACGGCTTTGACATATCCGACGAGGAGCTGTTGGAGCTCGTCACGCGCATCGTGCACGAGCGCCGGCCCAACGTCTCGTGCGTCGTTACGTTTGACTCAGGCTTTAGCTCGCCCGACCGTCCGGCCGAGCAGCTGTAGCCCGCTTAACAGCTAGTTTCCCTGCGCGCCCGAAATGCCGTTTTGCAGGGCATCCCAGGCGTTCGTTGCCATATCGCCCAGGCTCTGCGCGGTATCGCCGAGATTCTGAGCCGTGTCACCCAGCTCTTGGGCCTTATCCCCAAGCTCCTGTGCCTTGTTGCTCAAGTCCTCCAGCGTATTGGAACTCGAGCTGTCGGTACCGCTTTGGCCGTCGGACGAGTTGCCCGAGCTATTCTTGTGCGTGAGTTGAATTTCGAGGTTGCCGTTGTCGTTATAGTAGGCAGAAGTAACGACCCAGTTGGAATCGACGACGGGCGTTGAGCCATCATCAGTCAGGACCACGGCATTCGAAAGATCGGCGCCGCGCGACTTGAGGAGCTTCTTGGCGTTGGACCAGTACTGCCCCGGGATATCGCTCAGATCGACGGTGCTAGACGAGGCGGACTCGGTTTGCTCGGCAGCAGTATCGGCCGTTGAACTCCCTCGCTTGTTGAGCATGCCCGACACGATGGCAAACACAATCGAGAGGGCAAAGAAGATCGCCAGCACAATCAGGATCTTCTTGATCACGCTCGACGAACGCGACGGCTTCTTCTCCTCGTCCTCGCCATATTGCGGAATCGACTTGGGGTACTCGCGATACGGCTCGCGCGACTCATAGCGAGGCTGCGCCGTGCGAGGCATATACGTCGTCTGCTGAGGCTGCGGAATGGGATTCTGCGGCAGGTCATCATAAGGATTCGGTGTCGAGGCAGCATAAGAATCCTGCGGCGCGTAATCAAACGGGTCCGGAGCTGCGTTGCCATAGGGGCCTTGCGAAGATGCAGCGTAAGAATCCTGCGCTGTGTCGCCATAGCCCATAACCCGGGTGGGCTCGGCAGAAGGCTGCGTCGCGGCGGGGTCGGTATAACCGGGGGTGGGAACAACGCGGGGCGCATCGGCGCTATCGCCAGCCTGCGCGGAACCGTAGCCACCCATCACGGTTGTCTTGTCCTGGTCCATGCAACGATTCCTTTCCGTCGCCCTTAAGCATCAAGTTATCCATGCATTCTACCCGCGCAAAAGCCTATGATGGGCAGAGCCCGTCGGTATCTACAAGACATGCGCGACAGGTGGCAACAGGCGAATCGAGGAACGTCATGGCAAAAAGCAAGCTCATCAAAGATACAACGCGCGCCGAACGCGAGGAGATCATTAAGCTGGCACTCGCGGGCTGCGGCAACGGCAGCTGCGATAACTGCGGAAGCTGCAGCTTGGGAGCAGGCGACCCTTACGGTACCTACCAGCCCTACATTGACGGCGAGATGGAAATCGCCGATATCAACATGATGGCCGCCGAGCGCAACGCCAAGCTCTTCGGCCTTCAGCGCGGATAGAAAACAAAAGCCCCGCCAGGCCATGAGGGCGCGGCGGGGCGGGCAAGCAGCTATGGGCAACAAGCTTAGAACAGGCCGGTGATGTTGCCGTCGTTGTCGACGTCGATGTTCTCAGCCGCGGGGACCTTGGGCAGGCCCGGCATGGTCAGAACACTGCCAGTCAGTGCGACCACAAAGTGGGCACCGGCGGAAACCTTGAGCTCACGCACCGTGATGCGGAAGTTCTCGGGAGCGCCCAGGGCCTTGGCGTTGTCGCTAAAGCTGTACTGCGTCTTGGCCACGCACACCGGCAGGTTGCCAAAGCCGTTCTCGCGCAGCTCGGCGAGCTGGCGCTTGGCGGCCGGCGTAAAGTCAACGCCATCGGCGCGGTAGACCTTGGTGGCAATGGCCTCAAGAGCGTCGGCGACATCGGCGCCGTCCTCATAGGCAAACTTGAGCTCGCTCGGCTGCTCAATCAGACGCATGACCTCATCGGCAAGCTCGAGCGCGCCCTCGCCGCCCTTGGCCCAGACCTCGGAAAGCTTAACGTTGACGCCGAGCTTCTGGCACTCGGACTCGATGAGCGCAAGCTCAGCCTCGGTGTCCGTCGGGAAGCGGTTGATGGCGACTACGCAGGGCAGACCATAAACGTTCTGGATGTTGTCGACGTGACGCAGCAGGTTGGGCATACCGGCCTTGAGTGCCTCGAGGTTCTCCTCGTTGAGGTCGGCCTTGGCGACGCCGCCGTTGTACTTAAGCGCGCGGGCGGTAGCGACAATCACGACGGCGCTGGGGCGAACGCCCGTCATGCGGCACTTAATGTCGAGGAACTTCTCGGCACCCAGATCGGCACCGAAGCCGGCCTCGGTAATAGCGACATCGCCAAAGCGCATCGCCATACGCGTAGCCATGATAGAGTTGCAGCCGTGGGCAATGTTGGCGAAGGGGCCGCCGTGGACAAACGCGGGCGTACCCTCGAGCGTTTGAACCAAGTTGGGCTTGAGCGCGTCCTTAAGCAACGCGGCCATGGCACCCTGGGCCTTAAGGTCGCGGGCACGGACGGGCTCGCCGGCAAAGCTATAGCCGACGACAATCTCGCCCAAGCGCTCCTTGAGGTCGTTAATGCTCGTAGACAGGCACAGGATTGCCATGACCTCGGAGGCGACGGTGATATCGAAGCCGTCCTCGCGCGGCACGCCCTGGGCCTTACCGCCAATACCGTCGATGACGTGGCGCAGCTGGCGGTCGTTCATATCGACGACGCGCTTCCAAGTGATGCGCTTAACGTCAATGCCAAGCTGATTGCCCTGCTGGATGTGGTTATCAAGCATGGCGGCCAGCAGGTTGTTGGCGGCACCGATAGCATGGAAGTCGCCGGTAAAGTGCAGGTTGATGTCCTCCATGGGGATGACCTGGGCCCAGCCGCCGCCGGCAGCACCGCCCTTAACGCCAAAGACGGGACCGAGCGAAGGCTCGCGCAGGGCCACGGCACTCTTGACGCCGCGACGGCGCAGGCCATCGGCCAGACCGATGGTCGTGGTGGTCTTACCCTCGCCCGCAGGCGTTGGGTTGATAGCAGTCACGAGGACGAGCTTGGCCTGGTGGTCAGTCGGCTCGTTGAGCAGCGAATAGTCGACCTTAGCCTTGTCGAAGCCGTACGGAATCAGGTGCTTAACGTCGACGCCGGCGTTCTTGGCCACCTCGGTAATAGGCAGCGGCGTGACAGAACGTGCGATTTCGATGTCAGTAGGCATGGGCGGTCCTTTCGTTACCGAATGAGAAAAAGACCAATTCAGCATAGCACGGGCGCGCAATAGTAAAACACCCGTAACCGATGAATGGCGATATGTTTATCCAATGCTCAGCGATAGCTTAACAGCCCGCCAAAACAAAGCGCCCTAAATGGTAGGTTCAATCCCCAAGTGCTCAAAGGTGCGAAGCGTTGCCTGGCGGCCCTGGGGCGTGCGAATCATCAAGCCGCACTGCAGCAGATAGGGCTCATAGACATCCTCGAGCGTTCCCGGGTCCTCGCCCACCGCGCTGGCAAGCGTTGTCAGGCCCACGGCACGTCCGGAGAACGTCTTAGCGAGTGTCTCCAAAATGCGAATATCCATCCAGTCCAGACCAAGCTCATCGATCTCGAAGAACTCGAGCGCCTGACGGCAAATATCAAGCTCAATGGGACCGTTGCCACGCACCTGCGCATAGTCGCGCACGCGTTTGAGCAAACGGTTAGCCAAGCGCGGCGTGCCACGCGAGCGTGAGCCGATCTCGAGCGCGCTCGGATGGTCTATTGTCACACCCAGGATGGACGCCGAGCGTGTCACAATCTGCGCGAGTTCTTCGACCGTGTAGTAATCCAAGCGATATGAAATGCCAAAGCGGTCGCGCAGCGGGCCAGTCAGCATACCCGAGCGGGTCGTTGCCGCCACCAGCGTAAACTTGGGGATATCCAGGCGAATCGATCGTGCGGCCGGGCCTTTACCGATCACGATATCGAGGGCAAAGTCCTCCATCGCGGGGTACAGGACCTCCTCGACCGAGCGGTTGAGGCGGTGGATCTCGTCGATAAACAGCACGTCACCCGGCTGCAAGTTAGTAAGAATGGCTGCCAGGTCGCCGGTGCGCGCGATGGCAGGGCCACTCGTGGTCTTGATCTGAGCGCCCAGCTCGTTGGCGATAACCGTAGCCAGCGTGGTCTTGCCCAGACCCGGAGGGCCCGAGAAGATCACGTGGTCGAGCGTCTCGCCACGGCTCTGCGCCGCTTCGATCAACACGCGCAGGCTCTGCTTGATATGCTCCTGGCCGCAGTAATCGTCCAGGCGCTGGGGGCGCAAGGTGCGATCGACATCGAGGTCCTCGGCCGTCAGCTCCGAGCCCACCATGCGTTCACCGCGCGCCATGGATGCCGCCGGCGAGTTGCCAGGCGTCGCCCACAGGTCCTGAGAGTCATCGGCTTCCCACATCACGCATCCATTCCGAGTCGCTTAAGCGCCGCGCCGAGCAGATCCTCGACACGCATATTCTGCCCATCATACCCGCTCAGGGCAACATCGGTCTCCTGCGGGCTAAAGCCCATGGAAAGGAGCGCCGCACGGGCGTCATCGATGGCCGAGGGAGCGGCAGCGGGCACGGGCATCGCAACCTGGCCGGGAATCACGTCGACCGGCACAAAGCCCTTGTCCTTGGCAAAGGTGCTCTTGAGCTCCAGGATCAGACGCTGAGCTGTCTTTTTGCCCACACCGGGCACCTTGGCCATGCCCTTGTCGTCCTCGGCCATCACCAGCGAATACAATTGCCCCACGGTATAGGTGGAAAGCACGGCGAGCGCCAAGCGCGGGCCAACGCCCGAGACAGACACGAGCCGATCGAACATCGTGCGCTCATCCTTAGAGGAAAAACCGAAAAGTGTCATGGCGTCCTCGCGCACCTGCATACGCGTGTAGAGGCGGACCTCGCCGCCGGGCGTCGGCAACGTGGCCGCAGTGCTGCCCGAGATGCCGAGCTCAAAGCCAACGCCCGACACATCGACGACAGCAGAGCTCATCGTGGCCTCGACAAGCGTTCCGTGGAGCTGGGAGATCATCAGTATCCGGTTCCTCTCTGTTGATAGAACTCGCCGCCGGTAAGCGCCCGGGTACGGCTGAGGTTAACGTGGCAGATGGCGCAGGCCAGGGCATCGGCGGCATGGTCGGGATGCGGGTCGTGATCGAGCTGCGTGAGCGTGCGCACCATGTAGGCGACCTGCCGCTTATCTGCGGCACCGGTACCCACCACAGCCTGCTTGATCTGCATAGGCGTGTACTCGCCGATCTCGAGCGCGCACTCCGAAAGCGCCACGAGCGCGGCACCGCGGGCATGTGCCGTGGGGATTGCCGAGCGGACATTAGCGCCAAAGTAGATGCTCTCGATGGCAGCGGTATCGGGTCGATAACGCTCCACGACACCCTTGAGGTCGCGGGCGATATGCGACAGGCGCACCGCGAGCGGACTGCCTGCGCTGGTCTCGATGCAGCCATAGGCACGGCAGCGAACCTCGCCACGCCGCTCCTCGATAATCCCCCAACCCGTATGAGCCAAACCGGGGTCGATGCCCAAAATAACCAAGCCAACCTCCCCTCGTCTTTTACCAAGCGCAAGGCAAGGCCCCGCGCACTACTCACGAACGTCTGTTCTAGAATAACACAACGGGGTCAAGATGCTTAGTTGAAGTATCGGGGTTGAGAGCGAATCCCATCCCCAGTTTAGTTCTGCGAGAAGAATGGGAACTGTCGGGGATCAACCGACGGATGCGGCATCGGGCCACCCTGGGGACTACCCTGCAAGCCGCCCTGACCGCCCATTATCTTATCGATGGCGTCCTGAACCTCGCCCTCGAACTTTTTCATTCCCTCGTGTAAACGACGCTGACCGTCTTCAGAGCGCAACTCCTCCATTTGTTCGGGCGAAATACCCAGTAGCTCGCCCAGCACGCCCATCATCTCGTTTCGCACGCGCTCACTAGTATCCTCGTCAGCAAAACGGCGCACCTCGGCGCGCGCCAGCAAATCGACCGTCATACGCTCCTTGCCGTTAAGCCCCAGGTCGGACCACGCGAGCATGTACGGCCAGGAGCGCTCGGCAAACGAACGGGACGAAACGATCGGCGCCGTCGGCAACATGCGGCGGGCAGCCTCGCCCTGACGCACGAGCATCAGCAGCAGCGAGCAGGCCTCAGGCTTGCCAGCGGCCATCGGGATGTCGTCGAAAGATCGATTGCGGTCCACGTGCGCCTCAAGCGCGCCATCGATCTCACCCGGCTCGACCCCGCCGAGCAGCTGTGCCGCGCGGTCGAGCATATCGACCGGACCGTCGAGCGTCGAGAGCGCCTGCGCCAGCACTCGCTCCATACAATCTTCCACCGCGTTGAGCGTCACGAGCTCTTGGGGCACCACGGCAGACGTGCGATTGCGCACACGCGCCACAAACTCAAGCGTCGACAGGTACACATCGCCAAAGGGCGCATAATCGCCCTGGTAGCCGCCGCAAAGCGCCGGCGCCGCCAGCGCGTACTCGGTTTTGGACAGCGGACTCAGCGCCATCGCACCCAACTCGAGCGCCGTGTCCTCCAGCATGAGGCCCAGCGTACG